>JAFYNK010000046.1 GCA_017548125.1 Bacteroidales bacterium
CGTCATTGTTTATAGGCAATATCTTGTATATATTGGATTGGATTATTTTATGATCAGATAGATGGATACTGGTATTTACATCTTTGGCTGTTCCGATAGTTTGTGTAATTAATGTGTTTTCTGTTGGTGGGTTGGAACTATTGGAAAGCCCGAAACAAAGGCATCCTATAAAAATAAGAGCCAATAACGGTAGACAAATATGTAAGACACTATGCGTCTTATTGGCAGAATCATCACTATCTACATCACATTGAATAGTCATAAACAACATGACTAATATAAACAACAATATACCTGAAAAAATAAAAAATAATAGAATCATAGTATTTGATCTTTATTAAGAGTTATATAATTATTTGAATTATAGATACTTGATTCATTTTGTAAGTGCTCGAATGCATTTATCAATTCCGAGATATAGCCGGAATTAATTTTATATCGTTCGATACCTAGATAGAACTGGCAAGTATCATTATTTAAGTCATCATCCAGGAAATGAAGGCTGGCAATCATGTTTTTATATTCATTTCCTTCTGTATTTATTTCTATGGCACGCTTATAATATAGCATGGCATTACCTGCAATATAATTGCTGATAAGATGTTTGTGATAATCTTCCCCGATGGCTCTTTTGATACGTTCCATGAAATTTTCAGCAAGTTCCTTCTCTTTTACTGTCAAAGCCAAAACAGTGTTGACACATTTTTGGTAATTGGCAAATAGTTCTTCTTCTAATGTCTTGTCTCCCTCTTTATATTCACCTATATATTTTTTACTTTTTTCAAGAATCTTTCCAGGATTTCTTTTCTCTTCTTGATTAGTACCTAAATAGATGTTGTGGACACATTCAAATAATTGGTTCCAAAAGAATAAATTTCGATATAAATGAGCTATGAAATTATTGGTAAATAAAGTGGAATTCTTAATGGGCGTGATGAGTGTGATACATTTGGAAAGGCAGAACATGGAATCGGCGATAAGGAACTCCAATAATTCTTTCTTTTTGAAATTCACATCTTCATCCTCGACATCTGTAGATGTTCGCATAAATTTGTCAATCGAGAGGAAATTTTCGTTCGGTTCATCAAAATACTGCTTGAATTGTTCATAGAAACCTATAAGCCCCTTCCTTTGATCGAACAATAAAGATTGTATGCTTATTTCAAAACCGAGTAAGCTTAACAATTCTTTGTTTAAGAGAACTTTGAATCTTAGATTACTGATATTTTGTGATAAAGTTGAAATTTGTTTGAAACGTCCGGATTGAATGCTGTTATAATATTTCTTAATTAATTCAAGTTTATTTCCTGTTGCTAGTTCTATAGAATAAACAATGTGGAGAAATTCCTCAATATCAGGGTATAGAGATAATTTGCTCAGCAAAATGTTGTCATGTAAATTAATATCATAAATAGATTTAAGATTTTGAATCTCTGAAATATTGATGTAGTCGTAATGAGCATAGATAATTGATAAGGCTCTTCTAGTAATGCATTTATTGATGTCACTAAGGTGCGTTATATCATTATCATTATTCTTTTTATTGAGATTAATCTGCATCAAGAAGATTTCAAGAATATGTTTATAACAGCGGAAGGAAGCAGTTCGTCTTCCCGCTGTTTTATAGAATACACTGGCAAACCAAAAGTATAAAATGCTCTTTTCCAGATGTTTCAATTCTTTGCAATTAAATTCTTTGTTATTGAATTTTTTTTTACTATCTTCTCCTCTTTCTATGAGATTGAGGAAAAACTGTAGGAATTTTTCGTTTGTAATACCTTCTTTAGATTCTTCACTTTTTTCACCTTCTTTACCTTTTTTTATTCCTGCACAACTTAGATAGACATTGCCCAATCCTTCCAATGTAGAACCTATCGCATTTTGTATTTGTTCTCCTAAAACATGAATGCTCTTTTCTTGGTTATGTAAAATATGAATGATTGTTTCTATCTTTGTTTTCTTTTCATTTGTTTTTTGATTAAAAACATCTTCTATCACTTTATTTAGACTGATATTGTAAAATTTACATGATAAACAAGGTAGGGAATGGTCTTTCTCAATAGCTTCCTTTCTTCTCTTCTGACATCTTGAAGCCATGTCCATAATATGCTCAGAAATATTAAATTTAAGAATCTGTGTGATTTTCTCAATGCGTGTTCCTTTCTCTTGGGAGATGATTGTTTCAATTAACTTTTTGGCCTTTATAAAATTAGTACATTTTTTTAACAACCTTTCTTCTAGGTCTTTCTTCAAATCATATCCTTGTACATATAAGGCAAAAGCAAATGTATTGTCTTTATCAGAGAACAGTCCCATTTTGTAATAGAGGATTTCAGCCAATTTCTTGTAAAAATCGATGGCAATAATGGGGCGTACTTTAGAGTCGGCAGTTATATGGAAATATTTGAACTCATCAATAGCTATTTGTAAATCGGTCCGGGTAATACCTCCCATTTGCATTTTCTCAAGAACTGCCAATCGGGACAATGTCCCTAAATAAACAAAACGGACATCTTCGAATGAAGAAAGGCGGGATAATATTGCTTTGAGTTGAGGACTGACAATGCTACTAAAATCAGAACGTAGTCGGTTGCTGATAAACACACTTTTTTTATATTTCCCATCCCATGGTTTTTCTTCCCAAATTTTATGTCTCTTATCTTCATATGAGAAAGGGTAAGGCTTATGTAAATAAGCTACCTCCTCATCATTCATTTTTCCTCCTGTCTCTTCTTTTTCATAGACAAGACCTAATTCTTCTTCATTCAAGAAACGGAAGTCTACCAATTTGTGTACCAATTCTCCATAAGTAGCGTATGCCGAATTGAAGGTTTTTCGTTTTTCAAAAGCGAGTCCCAATTTCAGCATGTTTCGCATGAAGAAAATCATTCGAGATACCCAATGACCATCTTTATCATAACCGGTATTTATTATTTGTTCCTTCAATAACTGCAAGGCTGTTTGATATTCAAAAATAGCTTGTGTATAATCTTCGTCGGCCAAATAAATGTCTCCTAAAATATGATGAATACTAGCTAAGGAAGGATTCCCCCCTTGGCATCCAGTATTGGTATTGTCTGAGTAATATTTCAAAAGCGAGATGTAATGTTCTTTTGTAGGTAGAGATTCATCTCGGGAGAAGTTGAAAAGAGCTGAAAGTTCTTCAGATTTGTTGGAAGCAAAAGAAATTTCTTCCGCTATTCTCATCGGGAATTTGAACAGATAGAGTCCGCTCGATACCCATTCCAAATGTACCTGACATAAGAATGTTACAATCGATCCAATGAAATCACGCAGTTCCGGTGTCTTGTTGATATCCAATAATTCCGGAATATGTTCCAGATTACGCCAGGAGAAACCTATATTGTGATATTTATATATATGGTTGATCATGAACGAAGTCGAGATCATTTGCTTGTCGGTATATATTTGGGATTTGTTCAGGAGCGATTGTACTACCGGGTAAGCCAAATAATGAACAAAGTTGATTTTGCTGATGGAACTGTCTCCGAAAGTCAAATAATATTCAGCTTCTTTTTTTCCCTTCTTCAAATATCCTTTTTGGATACAGAAGTCGGCCGAACGGACAAATGTATCGAAGTTCAGTGCCATCTTTTTGGGAGAACCATTACTGATGTGCATTAGATAAAAAACGAAATGGTACAAGAAATGAATCTTCCGTTCCAAATCCAATTCTTCTTCCGAAGCGTATTTTTCTTCAGTATCTTTTTTTGTCAGAGAAAGTTTTTGTTTTTGTATCCGATAATATTGAGCCAATGATTCTTTTTTCTCATCCAACTTTCCATTGCTACTCCGTTCGGCTAAGGTCATCAGTTTTTTGCAGACAAAACGTTCCGACATGGTATAGATATCGTCATCTCCCGAACCGGCTTTCAAAAAACTTTTGACGGAAATCACTTGATTAAAGACACTGGAAATGGAGAATTCCCTATCCGATAAATCCGCCAAATAAGCGTCGTATAATTCTTGTCCTGCCACGAAGATGAACTTGGCCTTGACTGTCGAAAGGAAATACTTCATGCCCGCTAACGTATGTAACAGGTTTTCTTTACGCACACGTGCCGATTCTCCATTGAATCCGCGGTTGCTTGGGTTATAGGCCGGAATAACTTCTTGTGTCCCTTCTTTTTTATGCTCTTTCTGATTGATTTCAGCCTTATCCAATTCATCTAGCACAAAGACGAAACGAACTTTGGGGTACAGAAGAGTAATGCCTCCAATTTTATCGATTTGGTCGAACACCTGAATTAATTCCAGTTCTATTTCTCGAACGGAGGCCATGGCATATTGTTTCCGTTTGCTGAATCCCAGTCCCCATTTGTTGGCAGATATTTCCTGATTAATACTTGCATCAATGCGTTCATTCAGATTTTCCAGTTTCTTTTTGATTACATAAAGTGAAGTTATTCGGAAGGAAGTATGTCGGCTTAATGCAATCAGGATAAATTTTTCAATGATGGATAAGAGAGCATATCCACCGAAAAAATAGATAGAATAGCCAAGTAGTGTACTATGTTCTTGAAAACAGTCTACCCATTGGCTTATTAGGTTTTTATTGGTGATGCATTCCAATAAATGATCAATGGATTTCCATTGCCAAATGGCCAAACAGAGAATAGACCATTTGATAAAAAGAGCGGTGAAGGAAGAAAGTAAATGCGACGATGCATTTTTATAATAGTCTAGAAATTGTTGATATACGTTTTTGGTTAACAAAAATAGGATGTCCTTTTCGTTGTATACTTCCCTTCCTACATTGATTTTTATAGCATGATAAATGAATTTTTGTTTTTTAAGGTTATTTTTCAGATAGAGAAAGAGATAGTATGCAATAACTGTTAATGTGCTGATTAGAAAGAACCATATATATCCAGGTGTTTGGTTAATCGATTCAATGTTAAAGTAATAGGTATAATAGATGATGGAGACAACCAACCATAAAAATTTCAACAAGAAAGGAGCATGTTTCCATTGTAGTTTCTCGTTTATCATCTTGGAAAGCACTTTCCCTACAAAACTGGATTTCCCCATACCTCTATATCCTGTAACTAGACAGGCTCCAGTGAAATTGTGTTCCTCCTTCAGCCAATCCAACAGTTGGGACATAATGGGTTCCCGTTCTATATATTCACTATCTCCCTCTTCCGTAACCGTCCGATTAAATTTCTTGAAACCGGGAATAGGTATCGTTATCCGTTTAATTTTAGAAGAGTAATATGCTTCGTAAATATTACGTTGTTCTTTATTTTTTTTCATGGTCGTTGGATTTTGCTCTAAAGGTACATATTTTTTATATATATCCACTATAAATTAAGACTATTCTTTTTTATAACTTCATTACTTGATATTCAAATTTGATATTCACTCCGTCAGTTTTAGCAACTCATTGAAATCATCTATCACCCAATTAGCATCAGCAAGACTTTCCCTGCTACCGTTGCCGTATGTCACCCCACAAGTCATGGTACCGGCATTCTTTCCCATCTGTATGTCAAATGCAGTATCACCAACAACAAGAGTCTCTTCTGCCTTGAAACGGAAAATGCCAAGTATTTTGTTCGCTGGTTCAGGATTTGGTTTACCTTCTTTTACATCATCTGCACCAAGAATATAACTGATTAGCGAAGACAATACAAGCGATTCCACATACTGAGTAAGAGAAGCATGGCTGCGGCTACTAGCTATGGTCAGCGTTATGCCACGATTCTTCAGTTGCTCCAATGTCTCTGAGACATGAGGATAAAGGGTGACGGCTCCATCTGTGTTAAATGTATAAAACAGTCTTCGGTATGTTTCTGCATATAGTTCTCCCATGTTACCGCATTCAGGAAACAGCACAGCCGGAATCTCAATCAGTCTCAGTCCGATCATGGCGGCACATTCTTCGTCAGAACGAGCCGGTAAGTTCAGTTCTTTGATGGTAGCTTGCATGGTCTGGATGATGACAGCAGTTGTATCACCCAGCGTACCGTCAAAATCAAGTATGATGTTTGTTATCTTTTTCATTCCTTCTTTTCTTTTCAAGGTGCAAAATTACTAAAAATCCACCTCTTCCAATAAAGACAGCTTCCTCTTTCACGTTAAACATCCTTTTTCTGAATGAAAATAGCTCAGAAGCCATCCGTATTCGGCTGCAAAATTACCGGTTTCTTTTTGGGCCGTTCAAGGTCACGCTCTGTTTCAGCGTAAATCTCCACCCGA
>JAFYNK010000047.1 GCA_017548125.1 Bacteroidales bacterium
AGCTTCGGACTCCCGGGAGAGGCGGCATTGGCATACGTTTCGGGCTATTTCGTGAACTGTTACACGGCAATGGCTGTGATGAGCACCCTGGAACTTGATATGCGAGCCGCAACAATATTGGCTGTTATGGTGCTATGTTCTCACAACATGATTGTAGAGACTACTGTGCAGGCAAAAACTGGCTCTTCCGCATTTAGAATAGTAATTATCAGAACTTTATCGGCTTTCGTTTTGGCGTTTGTCTTAAACAAAATCATGCCTGGCGAATTCGTTGCAAATGAATCGCATCTTGTTACATCAGAAAACATTACATTTGTTGAAATGCTGAAAAATTGGGCATTGCGAACTGTTAAAACTGTGGGCTTGATGATAGTTTTGGTGTATTTGCTTACACTTTTGCAGCGAATTTTGAACGAATTCGGTATCATAGAGCATATCGCCAACTTCCTGAAGCCGGTGATGGTGTTTTTTGGCTTACCGCCTCGCACCGCATTCCTGTGGCTTGTTGCCAACACTCTAGGTCTCGCCTATGGCGCAGCAGTGATGATTGATGAAGCTGAAACTGGCACTACCACAAAAGAAGAAAACGATTTGTTGAACCATCACATCGGTGTTTCTCACAGTAACCTCGAGGATTTATTACTCTTCACAGCAATCGGAGGCAACTTCCTCTGGATGCTTCTCTCTCGCTGGGCAATGTCGCTAGTGCTTGTTTGGGAAAGGAAACTGGAAATGAGGTTACGAAAAAAACAATAGTATAAAGTCTTTAGTCATCAATTTGACGGTCTTCAGCTTTCGAAGAAAGATGGCAACCGGAAAATGATGACTAAAGACCTTAAACATTAAATCTGCAATAGATTTTAAAAAAAAGTAGTAGATAATAAAAAAATTTGTATTTTTGCAGTCCGAAAAAATCGGGTTCGGGATGTAGCGCAGCCCGGTAGCGCGCTTCGTTCGGGACGAAGAGGCCGCAAGTTCGAATCTTGTCATCCCGACACAATGTAGAGACGTTTCATGAAACGTCTCTATTTTTTATATAAACTAGAATTTGGAGCTAAAATTTAGAGCAACCGCAGTCCTTATCATTCTTCGGATAATTTCTTGGCTCAAACGCTCTCGAACACGAAGCAAATACTATTGATAATGATATGATTAACAATAATAGTCTAATGATATTTCTTTTCTTTTTCATATTCAATCTTTCATTTGTCTGAGATTTCTCCACTACGCTACGCTTCGGTCGAAATGACGATGTGCTGGTTATTTCAGCCAAAGTTCTGGATTTGTATTATTCTTATCATTCCACACCTCAAAATGCAGCGTGGTAACATTATCGCTAGATCCAGTGTGAATCAACCCAAGCTTCTCCCCTGTCTTAACTTTGTCGCCTGATTTAACATACACTTTGTCAAGGTTGGCGTAAAGCGTGAAAAACGTTCCATGACGCACCATAACAACATTGGTTGATCCTGTGTTAAACACTGTTGACACTTGTCCGTCAAAGACACATAAGGCGTTAGCTCCCTGATCGGTGGAGATGTCGATGCCGTTGTTAACAACAGTCACTTTCGATTGTGTTGGATGAGAAGACTTACCATATTTTTTGGTGACAACGCCACTAGCCACCGGCCATGGCAGTTTGCCTTTGTTGCTCTCGAAACTCGCTGCGAGATTCATGTCAATGGTGGCGTCAGCTTTGCGCCGTGCAAGTTCTTCTTCAATGATTTTCTTGATCTTAGCCTGCAAATCTTTCGTCTCTTTTTCCTTTTGAGCAATATCTTTTTTAATCTTTTTCTCGTCTTTCTTGAGTTTGGCAACTTTATCGTTGAGCGACTTCTTGTCTTTATTCAGACTCTCACGTTCTTTTTTCTGCGTGTTGTTAAGAGCTTCAATGCGTTTCTTGTCCTCCTCATTCTTATCAATACGCTGTTTAATTTCCGCTTTTGTCTCGTCAATCTCTTCCATTTTATGTTTCAGAAGGTCGTTAAACTGTTGGATATATCGCATCCTACGCAAAGCTTGGTTAAAATCTTCTGACGAAAAAATAAAGAGTAAGTTGTTGAGGTTATTTCGATTACGATAAGCAATCACAAGCAAGTCGGCATATTCTTTACGGTTTTTCTCAAGCTCATTCTGCAGGTTGTTGATGTCGTTTTTATAGCCTTTCGTCTCTTTGTTTAACACCGCAATCTGCTTTTCATAAGTCTTGATCAAATCATCACGTTTCTTTATCTGAGCTTGCAAAAGCTCCACTTCTTTGATGGTCGTCTGCTTGTTTTGCGACGTCTTTTTCAATAAGTTTTGGGATGTCTTAATCTCTTTTTGCAACTTATTGACTTGCTTCTCCAAATCATTGACATTCTGTGAATTACATATCACATTGACATTAAAAAACATCAATGCTAGTAAAATACGATATGTAATCTTTCGAATCATTTATATAATCTTTCGTATTTTTTCGGAATACTGAAATTGTATTCAATATTATCACCAATACTGATATTAGAATAGTTGATACATGCCTTCAAATGCTGATCGCCATGAATGCTGATGGTTATTTTTGTCGGGATGTATCTATTCTCAACTAATTGAAAATCAGAATATTGTAACTCAATTTTGCGTTTACTGTCGTTATATTCTTTGATATAGTATTTTGTTATTTTAAATAATTGAGGATCTATCCAGATGTCTTTCATCATAACTTTCCATTCATCGTCGTTGTGTTTTATTGATTTCTTTAACGATTTGGAAATCATGAGGTTATATTGACCATCATCAATAGTCACTTTATAATTATCGCTCTCACGAAGATTGATGTCATTACCAATCAGAACTGACTGGATGAATTCGAGAGAGGTAATCATTGGTGATATATCGTTGAATGTTTCAATACGTTCACAGAGATAGGTTTTGTCGTTTCTATTAAGGAAAAATACTGAATCAGGGACAATTTTTACCCTCACTACCTCAACACCTAACGGTAGCGAGACGCTTGTCCACACTATGCTGTCCTTTTTCATCCTTAATTGTCCTTTCACGTTGAAATTCTTATCGTTAGTCTCGATTTTCACATTTATTTTCGCTTGAAAATTGTCAAAATCGAAGTTGTTTTTTTCAACTTCATTGATAAGATTTCTGGCAGTAAACTCACGCAAACTCGTCTTCGTCATTGCTTTCTTCGAAGAGCAGCTTGTGCTGATGACAGATAATGCTAATAGACTAAAAATCAATAATATATGAAGTTTTCTACTCATAAAGCTTTTCGTCTTTTATCTTCTGTTCAAGAAATTCTGACACCTCCCCTCCTGCTTTCTTGGCCTTTTTCCAATTCTTAACAGCGTTTTTCGTATCACCAAGCTTATATAAAATATCTCCAAGGTGTTCATAATTAACGCCTTGTGGATTTTTATCATATTTAAATACCTTGTCCATATACTTTTTAGCCTCATCATAACGCTCAAGTTTATAGAGAATCCAAGCGTAAGTGTCGAGGTAGACCGCATTTTTAGGTTCGGCTTTAACCGTCTTTGCTGACATCTGCAAAGCTCTTTCAAGGTCTTTATTATCAAGCGATAAGAAATAAGCGTAGTTATTCGCTACATAGATATTATTGGGATCAGATTTCAAAACACGATCGTAAGCTTCGTAGGCTTTTTGTTTATTTCCCAACTGATGATAAGTGTCGCCAATATAAGTGTCAAAATTCGTTGTAAGCTCTTTATTAGCTGATAGTTTGCGACCTTTTTCAAGAACTGTTACGGTATTTTCGTAGTCTTTCAGATTAAAATATGCCATTCCATTGAAGAGATAGAACAATGGTTGTTCTGGATATAGCGACAAGGCTTTTTCAGTAATTTCAATAGCTCCATGATAATCTTGTAAATCTAAATAACAAAGTGCTAATTGATAAAGAGTTACAAAATTATTATTATCACATTCAAGTGCCAGCTGATAATACTCTTTGGCTTTGGAATAGTCCTTATTATTAAAATGAACAGTGCCAATTATATAATATCCTAGAGATTTGTCAGGATGTGTTTCGATGAACGCTTTTCCGATATCTTCGGCATCATCGTTTGTGTCTTTATCAGATTTGTTTTGGAACCAAAATTCATAAATCTGAGACTTTGTCTCATAGTCGAGATTCTTGTTTTTTATAGCTGCGATGAATTCATTAAAGGCTTTATCGATTTCGCCCATGCTCTGATAATAATCCATCAATGATACGTTGATATACTTGTTATCAGGCTCTAACTCTTTGATTTTCAAATATTGCTGATAAGCATCCTTGTCGCGTTTTGCCTTACGATAAGCTTCGGCCAGCATAGCTCTGTAACGTGTGTTTTCTGGTATAAAATCAACGAGTTTCTCGAGTTCTTTGATAGCCAAATCATTTTTACCTTGTTCGTTATATATTTGAAATTTTTGGAGGTAAAGCATCTCGTTTTTACCAACTTGTTGTTCCACGACATCGAGTTTTTCAATCACTTTGTCGTATTCGCCGATACGAAGAAGCACGTCGATATAAGCTTCAAGATAATCTAGATTGTCTGGTTCATCTTGCATAAGTTTATCATAAATCGTCATAAACAACTGATAATCACCACTTTGAAGATAAATTTGTGCCAAACGTATCTGATACCATTTATTATCTGGTTGGAGTGCTGCCGCTTGTTGAATCATAGATAAAGCATCTGCGTTTCGGCCACTTGACAGATATAAAGCCGAAAGCTCATACATTGATGCATCGTCGTCGTTGAAAAACCTTAGAGCTTGTTCAAAATTGTATATTGCAACAGGATAATTCTCGTTATATTTAGCTTCTAAACCTTTCGAAAAAAACTCTGCATTTTTAGCTATGTCTTGCTTGACAATAATAGTATCGTTTGTCGCTTCGTCAACAACTTCGCTTTGAGCAAAAGAGCTGTTAGCAAGTAGCATAAATAAACAAACTATTAAGAATCTAAACTTCATTATACACTTTCAACTTTATACTTTTAACTATAAACTACTCTACACTCTACACTCTCAACTCTTAACTCTTACCCGTATGTCCGAAACCTCCGGCGCCGCGTTCAGTCTCACTAAGAGTCTCAACCTCAACGACTTCCATTTGCTCATGTTTGGCGATAACCAGTTGAGCGATGCGATCGCCACTCTTAATCACGAAATCAACATCTGAAAGATTAATTAAAATAACTTTCACCTCTCCCCTATAGTCGGCGTCGATTGTGCCTGGCGAATTCAAAACCGTGATGCCACTCTTGATGGCCAGTCCGCTGCGTGGACGAACTTGACCTTCATAGCCGACAGGAATCTCCATGAAAAGTCCTGTTGGCACCAAAGCACGCTGCATGGGTTTTATAACTAATTCACCATCAGGGAGATACGCTCTCAGATCCATACCAGCCGAGTTAATTGTCTCGTAAGCTGGCATAACGTTGTTCGATTTATTAACAATATTCAATTTCATATCTTCAAAGGATTTTTACGTTCAAATATAAATACTATTCCAAGATAAATAATTATCAATATGGTGTTGATTATCAATCTAATAATCAGACTATATTCGCTAAAGACTGTGCTTAACAAGAACAATCCTATTGCAAAAATCATATAAAGAATAATTCTTCCGACTTGATAAGGCACCGGGAAGACTTTCTGACCCCACAAATATGACACCAGCATCATGGTAGTGTAACAACCGAGGTGCGCGATAGCCGCACCGAGGTAGCCAATGTGCGGGACTAAAACGAACAAACACAACAATGTGATGCAAGCGCCAATGATGGAGATAATAGTGCCAGAAAACGTTCTATCGGTGAGCTTAAACCATATCGAAAGGTTGAATACTATGCCATAGAACATATTGGCAATCAATACAATAGGAACGATGATCAAACCTTCGTGATAGTCGCTGCCACCACGACCGACAAAATATTTCAAAATGTCGATGTATAACATCACGCCAAGGAAAATCAACAAGCAGAAGATAACAAAATATGTCATCACCTTTGCGTAAAGCTCAGGTGCGTTGCGGTCTTTTGCCCTGCCAAAGAAGAATGGCTCAGATGCGTAACGGAACATCTGGATAAAGATGGTCATTAAAACAGCAAGTTTGAAGTTAGCGCCATAAATTCCGAGCTGACTGAGAGCGTACTCCTCCCCTGTAATATCAAGGTTTGCCAATGTTTCAGCGTCTGGTATAGGAGTCAAATATTTTATCAAAATTTTGTCTGCCACCTCATTAACCATTCCCACGAGACTGATGAGCAAAATAGGAAGAGAATATGCCAGCATCGGACGAATAAGACTTTTATCGAGTTCAAACTTGAAGCCCTTAAACTGTGGAAGAAGTAATAACAAACTCAGTAAGCTTGATAATACATTGGAAATCAAGACCCAAATTAACAAACCTGCCTGTGGTCCGAATATCTTATTTGATATTTCAAGAGCTGTTTCCGGAATAACAAGAAGAAAAAATAAATTTAATCCGATATTAAGAGAAACATTAGCTATCTTAATAAGAGTGAATAACTTAGCTTTATTAAGTCTTCTAAGCTTCGCAAAAGGAACGGCAGTCAGCGCATCGAGGGCGACAATAATACCCAAAAATAAAATGTATTGTGTATTGTGCTCATATTGAATGAGATGAGCAAAATTCTTGTAGAACAACCCGTATAAAACCAAGAAGATGCTTGTCGTTGTAATTATGCACGATACGATGTTGTTGAAGACTTTGTCTGGATTTTCCTTTTGTGTGTAACGGAAAAACGTAGTCTCCATGCCGTATGTCAGTAATGCGAGCAAAAAGGCTATCCATGCATACAAATCAGTAATTTGGCCATACACTCCTGCGGCAAACACACGAGTGTATAGCGGAACTAAAAGGTAATTCAGCAGTCGCGGCACGATGGTTCCCATGCCGTAGATGACTGTCTGACCCGCGAGGGCTTTTATTGGGTTGTTGCTCATATTCATGATTCTCGTCATTTCGAGCGGAACGGAGTGGAGTCGAGAAATCTCAAACAATTGCAGGAGATTTCTCCATTCCGCTTCGCTGCAGTCGAAATGACGTAATTAATTAACGTTTAAAACTGCAAATATATTATATTTCTTTTAAAATAGGTATATCAATTATGAAAACAGTGCCTTTTCCTACTTCGCTTTCAAAAGTGATACTGCCACCCATTCTCTGGACAATGTCTTGTGATACAGAGAGTCCAACTCCCATTCCACTGGATTTTGTCGTGAAATTCGGGAAAAACACTTTATTCTTGTCGTCATCTTTGATTCCGCAGCCATTATCCGATATTTTTATCTGATACTTCTCCTCTAAATTACTGAGTATCACCTTGATAAGACCTTGTTCGCTGCCAATGGCCTGAATTGCATTTTTAATTATATTTCCGAAAACACGACTCAGGTTATTCTTATCGGCATATAAAGTCCATGCGTCTTTTTCATTATAACTCAATGAAATAGTGATGTTTTTCTCAACATCATAAAGCTTTATCGTACTTTTCAGAAGTTCGGCCAAGTCAAAGCTTGTTGGCGTGTTTTCAGGCAGTTTGGCATAGTCGGAGAAAGCTGTCGCAATTTTCGACAAAGTATCGATCTGTTCCAGCAAAGATTTCAGAGTCTCTTTGAAATTTTCCTCAAACTTCGCATCTTTTCTATCCCAAAGTATCTGCAAATACTCAATATTTAAACGCATTGGCGTTAAAGGGTTCTTGATTTCATGCGCGACTTGACGGGCCATTTCACGCCAGGCACTCTCGCGTTCGTTACGCGCAAGCTTATTGGCCGCTATCTCAAGTTGACGACACATATTATTATATTGCTTCACTAATGCTCCAATCTCATCACGACCTTTGAAGTTTATTGGTTCGTTAATCCCTTCAAGACTAATTTTACTCATCTGATTTTCAATGATTTTCAACGGTTTAAGAGTCTTGCGTGTGATCAAAATCACAATTATCGATGAAATGACGAGCAAAACAATAATAATGTTCAAGTAGTTAAGAGCAAAATCGGACAAATTATCATTATACTCTTGTTGGAAATCAAAATAAATAACGTTCAAAATTGCGATAAGTTTATTGTTTTTATCAAGAATAGGGAAATAGTAAGACGAATATTTTTCGTCTTTATAAGACTCTTTTTGTAAATAATAGCCTGCGTTGTCGAAAAGTATCGTTTTATAAGCGTTTTCGTTTAGAATGTCCTCATCAATATTTGCACCTGGTAGAGTGGAATTAATCAGAATACCGTCAAGATCATAAATGCTTATATCGCAAAAGAACGTCTCCTTAAGATGATGAATAATATCGTAATTTGAAACATTGTTTTCTGTTAAAAGATTGGATTCCAAATTGTTACGAATAATATTTGCCTGTTTATATTGTTCTATCTGGGTCTTTTTAGTGATGTTGTTTCTCAAAAACAAGAAGGACGTTATGCCAATAGCGAAAAATGAAAAAGTCAATACAAGCAAAACAGTAAATTGCATTTTGATATGGAAACTGCGTTTGAAAATGTTCGAACGACTTTTTTCAAAATAGATATAAAAGAAATAGGCGAGGAGCAGGGTAAAAAATATTATTGAAATTGGGGCCACAAACTTCATCCAACGCTCGGATTCAATGGAAACAATAATGGATTTATAATTATCTAAGTCATTGAGTATGAAGTGTTTAAACTCTTTGCCTCTGTGAAGTCCATCTTCCTGGGAAATAAAGTTTTTGAAACTATTCGGATAATAATAATTTCCTAATTTATAGTGTAAAATGTTGTTATTATAAATCGCAAAAGAATAGTTTTTAAGATTTGGAATGATGAAGTTATCAAAATTTGTAGAATCTGAATCTAAAAGTAACTTATTGTAAATCTTTTCTTTATAGAATTCAAGATACAATGTTTGATAATTGTCAAACATCATCATGACAATATAGTAAATATCTGAAGTTGGATCATCGATATGGCAAAGGCCATTATCAAAGAAATACGAATTGTATGATTCGAAAATATTAGCAAAATACTCATCGCATGACTGTAATGAATCATTATCATTAAACCTAATGAGAGTTGAGTTGTCGCAAAGAGTAAACGTGCGGTTATAGTTTTTATAAAGTTCTATTTTATTGAAGTAATTGGAGTTTAAATAGACAGTAATACTATCGTCGATTGGGACAATGTCGCTGTCAAGCATTTTGTGGAACAAAGTATCGTTTTCAATCTTATCGATAATTTGTTCTGTGGCTTTTTCGAATTCCTCGTCTCTCTCGTTTGCGATAATTTTTGCAAAACGTTCCATTTCGGCGTTCTCATTATTCTCGTTGCGTTGGTAAACGAACACTGTTACGGCGATGAATGCGATGGCGATTAATATAATGTATAATCTCTTCATGTCATATTTGTTAACAAAAAACGTGCCAAAAACTGGTCTGATTTAAGCCGTTTTCTAAAAATTTTTGACAACCAGGTTGTTTAAAATCAAAATCGTCTTAAAACGCCTAAAAATGGGCAAAAATCAAATTTTGCGAAAAACGTAGATTAAACTTGAGTATTCTCCTGTCTTGCAGGCATTGTGATTCGACTTCCAGCCTGTGAGTATACCTTTGATAAAAGAGTTGCCTTTGCCGATGTATTTTTCGCTCATCATTGAAATGTAGAATGCGTCCCATTTCATCGGATGAGTGCTTACCAGTTCAAAATTACCTGCAAAAATGTTTTCAAGAGATTCTTTATGAAAATGATTGAGATGGCGTGGAACGTCGTATGCAGCCCATTTATCTTTGTAGTGCTGAGCGTCATATGATTTATAGTTTGGGACGGCTATCACAAGACGGCCATTATCTTTTATCAAACGATGAAGTTGTTCGGTTTGAAATCTTAAATCGTCGATATGTTCAAGCACATGCCACATTGTGATTACATCGAAAGTAGAGTG
>JAFYNK010000048.1 GCA_017548125.1 Bacteroidales bacterium
ATGAGGAATGAGGAATGAGGAATGAAGAATTAGGAATGAAGTTTATACCTTATTAATTAATATAGGAAATGGGAAAGATAGCAAAACGGCTTCATTACATCAACTTTTTTATCAAATCTATTTTATCGTATGGCGGATATTTCATGGCGAAGTCGATTTTGTTAGATGACTTCAAGACTGCTCTTTTGTTGCTGAATGCCAGAAAACTTTCTTGCGAATGATATTTTCCCATGCCGCTCTCCCCCACTCCGCCGAACGGCAAATGATCATTTCCGACATGCAAAATAGTGTCGTTGACACAAACGCCTCCAGAAGTTGTTTTATTTAAAAAATCCATTGCATTTTCATCATTTCCGAAATAATACAATGCCAAAGGCTTTGGGCGACGCAATATATATTCAGACACCTTATTAATATTATCGAATTCCATTACAGGCAAAATCGGGCCGAAGATTTCCTGTTTCATAACATTATAGTCGCTGCATTTAGAATCATCGACATCCAAGATCGTGAACTCAATGTATCTTTCATCAGCGTCACAATTTCCGCCGTAGATAATCTTTCCTTCATCGAGATACGAAATCAATCTCTGATACGATTTATCATTAATTATCCTACAATAGCATTCGCTTTTTTGAGAATCTTTTCCAAAAAACAACTCTACATATTCTATCATTTTTGCCAGCAACGCCTTTTTTATTGAACTATGAACCAGCAGATAATCAGGAGCGACGCATGTCTGACCAGCGTTTATTGTCTTTCCCCAGACGATTCTCCGCGCTGCGAAGTCGATATTGCAGTCTTTATCGACAATGCACGGACTTTTACCTCCGAGTTCGAGCACCACAGGAGTAAGATTTTTAGACGCTGCCTCCATCACAACTCTGCCCATATCAGGGCTACCGGTATAAAAGATAAAATCGAATTTCTGAGCCAGCAGAGCCTGATTTACATCTCTATGTCCCTGAATCATTGCAACATATTCCGAGTCAAAAGTCTCGTCAATTATTGTCTGCATAATTTCAGACGTATATTGCGAATAAGGCGAAGGTTTCATCACAGCGCAGCATCCAGAAGAAATAGCTCCAACCAAAGGTGCGAACATCAGATGGAAAGGATAATTCCAAGGCGCGATAATCAAAGCGACTCCGTAAGGTTCATACATCACGAAACTCTTCGACGGCAGCAAATATAAAGGCGTTTTGACTTTTTCTGGTTTAGCCCATTTCTTCAGATGTTTTATATGGTCGTTTATCTCATTTATCACAATGCTAATCTCTGTCAAAAAGGCTTCTTGCTTACATTTATGAAGATCATTCCATAACGCAACATAGATGTCATCTGAATATTTTTCTATAGATTGCTTCAACTTCTTCAACTGTTTCAATCTGAAATCAATTGATTTTGTTTCATTTGACAGAAAATATTCTCTTTGTTTTTGGACTATATTATTTATTGATTCTATAGTGTTCATATTTTATTATTTACGACTAATGACTAAAGGCAAATGACGAATGACTTTGTTCTCATATTATAAGTACAAAAATAAAGAAAAAAAGTTTTATTCCCGCAGCACATATTTTCAATAAAAAAGGACGTGGTCAGCCACGCCCCTATATTTATCTGCTTCTATTTCTGCCTCTGCGGCCGGAGTCGTTTCTATCTTTTCTAGATTCTTTTTTAGAATCTTTTCTAGAATCCTTTTTAGAATCTCTTCTTGACTCTTTTTTACCTTCGGCCTTATAGCTTCTATCGCCATATTTATCGCGATTTTTGCGTTCTGGTCTGTCGTCGTCGAACTGTTTGCGGCGTTTTTTTGAGCCTTCTTCTTCTTTTTCTTTATCTTTCTTTTTCTTAGGTTTAGGGTCGGAAGTTGTTATCTCGACACGGATACCTTCTTTATTTTTTCTTTCGTCGGCGAAACAGTCAACGATAAATTGAGCTTGGTCTTGATCGACATCGACGAATGAGAAGTTTTCCATCATATCGATTCTGCCGATACGGATGTCTTTAGTTCCAGTAACGTCGTTGATTTTTCCGATGATATTATTAGGTTTAATCTTATCTTTCTTGCCTTTGCTGAAGAAGAGACGTTGCAATCCGCTGTCGTCGTAATCTTTCTTTTCTTTAGATTTCTTTTCTTTTTTCTCAGGTTTAGAATCGTCGAAGTTAAGATCTTTAGCGTCTTTATAATAATCGAGGAAACGGTTGAAGTTAAGAGCCACCACTCTAGTGATGAGTTCTTCAGGAGACAACCAACCCAATTTTCTGAAAACGATTGGGAGGTAATCAGCGATGTCGTCACGCATGATATCAACTTTTTCGAGGCGGTCGATATGGTTGAAGAGTTGTTTTTCACAGACTTGTTTTGCGGAAGGCACCATTGCTCTTTCTATTGACTGGCCAAGTTGTTTCTCGATAGCTTTTATTTTATGTTTTTCGCGAGAGTGGATGAGGCTCAGGCAGACGCCAGTCTTGTCGGCACGACCTGTACGACCGCTTCTTTGGATATAAACAGCTGTTTCGTCAGGGAGGTTATAATTAATAATATGAGTAAGGTCGCTAACGTCGATACCACGAGCTGCCACGTCGGTTGCCACCAAAATTTGGAGGTAACGCTGACGGAAGTGATTCATGACCAAATCGCGTTGAGCTTGAGAAAGGTCGCCATGAAGAGAAGCGGCGTTATATCCATCATGAATAAGGTTGTCGGCAACTTCTTGAGTTTCAAGTTTTGTTCTACAGAAAACGATACCATAGATTGATGGAGTGTAGTCGATAAAACGTTTCAATGCGAGATAACGGTCGTTAGCTCTGATCAAATAATGAATATGACGTACGTTAGCTGTTCCGGAATTCTTTTGACCGATAGAGATTCTCACTGGATCTGTCATATAATGGTTAAGAATCTTCTCGACTTCCACTGGCATTGTTGCGGAGAAAAGATGGATGTTTTTATCAGCTGGCATATATTCGAGGATAGCGTCAACGTCTTCTTGGAAGCCCATATCGAGCATTTCGTCGGCTTCGTCAAGGACGATAGTCTTTACATTGCTGAAATCCACCTTGTTACGACGAATCATATCTTCAAGACGACCAGGTGTTGCGACTATGATTTGAGGTTTCTTGGCTAAATCTTTAAATTGATTTTCAATACTTGCTCCACCATATACTGGCACCACGAGAATTTCTGGAATATATTTAGAGAAATTCTTAAGGTCTTTAGTAATTTGAACACAGAGTTCGCGAGTCGGGCAAAGCACCAAAGCCTGGACACAACGTTGAGATGCGTCGATGTTCTGGAGCAAAGGAAGTCCGAATGCTGCTGTTTTACCGGTACCTGTCTGAGCGAGGCCAACCATATCAGTTCTTTGTGACAATAAAACAGGTAATGTTTCTTGTTGGATTGGCATAGGTTCTTTGAATCCCAGCTCTTCAATAGCCCTCAGTATAGCCGGGTTCAAATTGTAATCTTGAAATTGAGACATAAAATTCTGTCGATTAATTATTATTTAATGAATTAGTTGCAAAGATACGAAAAAAGTCCATAAGTCTATAAGACAATAAGTCAATAAGTTTTTTATCTAAAAAGAAGAATTTCATTATCTTTGCCACTTATTTCAAAACCGATTAAATGTCAAAAAGATTATATTATTTATTTTTAATTTGCATCCTAACTTTAGGACTTTTGTCATGTTCTGAAAAGGAAGAGACATTCATTGAGCCTGAAGTTGTTAAAGCATTACCTATTATCAATGTAGATAGCATCTTCATCAATCTTGACGAAGACATAATAAAGAAGAAAGCAGAAAGTATCGACAAGGTATTCAACAACTTAAGAAAGAAAGTAGGTTTTAACGGAACCGTTTTATATGCCGAACAAGGTCGTATCATTTACAACAAAGCATGGGGATTTCGTGATTTAAGGAAGAGATGCGACAGTCTTCAAGTTGAAGATAAATTCCAGCTCAGTTCTGTTTCTAAAATGTTCACTGCTGAAGCCATTATGATTTTAAAGAACGAAGGCAAGATAGATTATGACGTTGACATTCGTGAATATATTCCAGAATTTCCATACGAAGGCATCACAACGCGTCTTCTTTTGAATCATCGTTCAGGTTTGCCAAGATATGAAAGTTTAGCCGATGCCCAATGGCCGAACAGAAAGAAACCATTCTTGAATGAAAACATGATTGAATATTATGTGAAGTATCAACCAGCGCCATACTTCAAGCCAAACAACGGCTTTAACTATAGCAATGTCAACTATGCGCTTTTGGCATCTATTATAGAACGTGTTTCAGGAATGCCGTTTGCCGATTTCATGAGAGCTAGGATTTTCGCTCCTCTCGGCATGAACGACTCATACATTTATGAGATGCGTCCCGACACATTAGTATCGGCTTATTTAGAAGGTATAGTTCAAGGTTATTATATGGACCGTCGTCGTCCTATGCAGGCTCCTAACGAATACCTTAACGGCGTTAAAGGAGACAAGATTATGATTTCCAATACTGAAGATATGTTTAAGTTCTGGACTGCTGTTGACTACGGCTTACTTGTTCCTGATTCAATACAAGACGAAGCATTCAAACCCGGCAGTCCGAAGAGTAAGAAACGTAAAGACAATTATGGTTTTGGTTGGAGAATACCAAGCAAATATCCAGGATGTTACTATCATTACGGATGGTGGAAAGCATATCGTTCTTTCTTCATCAGGGACGACATAAACGACAAAACCATTATTATTTTAACAAATACTAATAAAGGACCTAATTCTGACCACTTCTGGAAGATTATAAACGACAATACCAATCCTATTCCTCCGGCTTCCGTTAACATCAGTTATTGGGAAACCAAAATAGGCTCACGTTTTCCTTACTCTTCTTACCGGGGACGTAATGTCAACGAATAAGAGTTTATTCTTTAACAACTAGTTTATAACCAATTCCGTGAATATTTTGCAGTTCCACATTAGGATCATCTTTTAGAAGCTTTCTAATCTTCGTTATATAAACATCCATATTACGGGCGTTGAAGTAATTCTCTTTATGCCAGATTCTTTGCAAAGCAAAAGAACGCTCCACCACTCTATTCTTATATTCACAGAACATAAACAGCAGGTCTAATTCTCTTGCTGTCAGTTTTTTCTCGACGCCATTTCGTATCAACACATGTCTGATACTGTCGAAAGTGTATGAAGCCAATTGAAAAATATGTTCATTTTTTGTTCGCAATACCGTTCTGCGACTGATAGCCTTTATTCTATCCAGCAATTCATCCATGCTGAACGGCTTAATGATATAATCATCTGCTCCTATCTCAAAACCGCGCGACACATCATTTCTCGACGATTTTGATGTCAGAAAGACAAATGGTATTTCTTTATCGCATTTTTTTATTTTTTCTGCCAGAGAAAATCCATCAATATTGCGTAGCACTACGCTTGATATCACAAAATCAAAAGCTTCATTTTCGAAACGTTCAAATGCCTCGTTACCATCAAGGCATAACACTGTAGGATAACCTTTCACGGTTAAATACGATTTAAGAATATAGCCCAGATTCTTATCGTTTTCTGCTAATAAGATTTTAACAACCTTTCCCATACTTCTATATCTACAACTTCAAATATTTGATTCGTTATTTAATAATTTCACACACCACTTAATCGCTTTTTTCCATTTATATCTACATACATTTAAGTTTTAGTTAATAATATATTGCTATATTTGATCAAATATTTGTACAAATATAGGAAGCATACCTACTTTTTTCCAAATAAAAGAACGATTATTTATTGGCTTTTAACAATTTTTAACACAATTTCACAAAAAAATTAAGTTTTTAGTTAATTTTTATTAAGATTTGAGAAAAATTTGTGTATCTTTGCAGTGCGAATGATGACTATCATTCGTAAGGTTTCATAAATTTTGGTTTTTGGTTCTCGAGACCGTCCTTGCTCAAGGATGGTCTCTTTTTTTCTATTATTTTATATTTTTGAATACTTTTTTACGAAAATATGTTGTAACTTCGCAACATAATACAAATACTTATTAACATGGTACAAATTAGCACTAACTTAAAGCATATTAAAGATTTCATCAATGATGAACAGCTTCTCCATTTCAACAACAAAATCGAGAATACCTTTAATACAATATATAACAAATCTGGTGCAGGAAACGACTTTTTAGGCTGGACGACTCTTCCTTCAGAAATGACAAAAGAGTTCATTCAAGACATCAAGACACTGGCCGAGATGCTTCGCAGCAAATCAGAAATCTTTGTCGTTGTCGGAATCGGAGGTTCTTATCTTGGAGCAAGAGCTGTAATTGAAGCTTTGTCACATCAGTTTAGTGCTTTAATCAATAAGGCTGGCAACACTCAAGTTGTTTATGCTGGACATAACATGAGCGAGGAATATATGGCAGAGTTGCTCGAGCTGCTCGACAACAAAGAATATTCCATGGCTGTCATCTCAAAATCAGGAACCACTACAGAACCTGCCGTAGCTTTCCGCATATTAAAGAATCATCTTGAAAACAAATATGGCAAAGAAGAAGCAAAGACACGTATCGTAGCCATCACTGACAAAGAAAGAGGCGCTCTCAAGACTTTAGCCAACAAAGAAGGTTACAAGACATACATAGTTCCAGACAACGTCGGCGGTCGTTATTCAGTCCTCACTCCTGTCGGGCTTCTTCCAATCGCTGTAGCAGGCATCGACATCGAGCAGCTCGTAGGCGGCGCTCTTGCAATGGAGAATTACTGCAAAGAAAATCAAAACTGCGACAATGTCGTCGCTCAGTACGCCGTCGCTCGTCAAGCCTTATACCACGATGGAAAGACAAACGAGATTTTGGTAAGTTATGAACCTCGTTTACAATATATAGCAGAATGGTGGAAACAGCTCTACGGCGAAAGCGAAGGCAAAGACGGCAAAGGCATCTTCCCAGCCTCCGACATCTTCACCACCGACTTGCATTCAATGGGTCAATATATTCAAGATGGCTTACGAAATTTATTCGAGACCATCATCTCCGTTGAAAGACCTACGAAAGAAATGAGAATACCTCTCGCCGACAACGACCTAGACCAGCTCAACTACATCGCCGGAAGACGTCTTTCTGATGTTAACCGCACCGCTGAGACCGCAACCATTCTCGCTCACGTTGATGGAGGCGTCCCTAATATCGTCATCCAAATCCCAGAAATATCAGCATCTACAATAGGAGAATTGATTTATTTCTTCGAGATGGGATGCGCATTGAGCGGTTACATGTTAGAAGTCAATCCTTTCGATCAACCTGGCGTTGAGGCATACAAGAAAAACATGTTCGCTCTTCTCGGCAAACAAGGCTTCGAAGACAGAGCAGCCGCCCTTAAAGAAAGAATAAAATAATTATAATTTTTAACATTAATAGAATTGAAAGACAATTATAACAACATCGAAATAATGGCTCCTGTAGGCTCATACGAAGCTTTATCGGCAGCCATTCAAGCTGGAGCAGGCTCCATTTACTTTGGCATCGGCAAACTTAACATGCGTTCCAAGTCAACAAAGAATTTCACCTTGGAAGATCTTCACAACATCGCTACAATATGTAACGAACATAATGTGAAAAGCTATGTCACCATCAACACTGTAGTATTTGATGAAGAGCTTGACGAGATGCGACAACTTGTTGACGCCGTGAAATCTAACGGAATTTCCGCTATCATAGCATCAGACCAAAGCGTTATACAATATGCTCGTCAGATAGGCGTTGAGGTTCACATGTCAACACAATGCAACATCACCAACATCGAAGCCATTAAATATTATTCACAATTTGCCGACGTAATGGTGACAGCTCGTGAAGTCTCTGTTAACCAAGTTAAAGCCATCACAAGAAAAATCGAGGAACAAAACATCAGAGGTCCTAAGGGAGAACTTATCCGTATTGAAGTATTCTGCCACGGCGCATTATGCATGGCTGTTTCAGGCAAATGCTATCTCAGTCTCGACAATTTCAACACTTCAGCTAACAGAGGCGCATGCGTACAGCCATGCCGCCGCGGCTATGAAGTTCAAGACCGCGACAAAGAGATTACCCTCGCTATCGAAAACGAATATATCATGTCTCCAAAAGATTTATGCACACTTCCATTCTTAGACAAGCTCCTCGACGCTGGCGTAAAGATTTTGAAGATAGAAGGCAGAGGCCGCTCACCTGAATATACCAAAGTGACAGTAGGCGTTTATAGCGAAGCAGTGGAAGCAATAAGAAACGGCGAGTTCACAGAAGAAAAAGTGGCAGCATGGACAGAACGTCTGCGCAGCGTATATAACCGCGACTTCTGGGACGGATATTATCTTGGAAGAAAGACAGGCGAATGGACTCAACGCTACGGTTCTCAAGCAACAAAGACAAAGGTTTTCGTCGGAACAGTGACTAACTTCTTCGGAAAAATCAACGTGGCTGAAATCAAGATGGAAACACAAGACCTTAAAATCGGCGACGACATAATGATTATCGGACCGACAACAGGCGTTTATGAAGATAAGCTTTCTGAAATTCGCGTTGACCTCAAACCTGTTGAATCAACAGAAAAAGGCGAGTTGTGCTCTATCCCTGTTAAAGACACAATACGTCGCGGCGATAAGGTTTATAAAGTAATTGACACTGAAATATAATAAGATGCAATTATTCAACCTACATACCCACAGCAATTTTTCCGATGGTAAGACAAGTGCGGAAGAAGTCGTAATAGAAGCTATCAATCAAGGACTGAAAGTGCTCGGTTTCTCCGACCATTCTCCAGTACCGTTCGAAAACTCTTTCGCAATAAAAAATGGAAATGTCAACAATTACATCACGACAATAAAATCATTAAAAGAGAAATATCAAGATAAGATTGACATTTATTGTTCGATGGAGATGGATTTCATACCTGGAATCGTTAAAGATTTCAAGAAAACAAAAGAAGAACTCGGCCTCGACTATATGATCGGCTCAGTTCATCTCGTCGGCAATGACATCGAGAAATTATGGTTCATCGATGGTTCAAAAGTCGAGACATACGACGAAGGTCTGAATAATTTTTATGACAGTGACATTAAAAAAGGTGTGAAAACATTTTTCTATCAATACAACGAAATGATAGAAACGGAAGAGTTCGACATCGTTGGACATTTCGACAAGATAAAAATGCACAACCGCGACAGATATTTCCATGAAGAAGACAAATGGTATCGCGACTTGTTGATGGAGACATTGACTCTTATTAAAGAGAAATCATTGATTGTGGAAGTCAACACCAGAGGCATCTACAAGAAACGCAGCAGCGATTTCTATCCATCGACATGGATTCTGCCTATCATGAAAGAGATGAACGTTCCTGTAGTGATAAGCTCCGACGCTCATCTGCCAAGCGAACTGACATTATGTTTCAAAGAAGCAGAAGACGCGCTGAGAGCGGCAGGATACAAAGAAACGATGTGCTTTAAAAATGGAACCTTTAGTGGTATAGGTTTATAAGAAATTCAGAAACTCAGAATCTCAGAAAAATTCTGAAGAAGTTCTGTGGTTATGAGTTTTAAAATAAAAACCCCACCTTTACACGAAAGGCGGGGAAAAACAATATAAAGATTATGAAAAAAATTTCAGCGTTTAAGAACATTTACTAAACGCTGATTTTTTTGCAATATTGTAAAAATACAATTTTTTTCTTATGGTAAAAACAGGATTTGATTTAAGGGGATTTCTATAAATTGCTTTGCAAATGATTTATGAATTTTTCTTTGAGAAGATTTTTGTTTTTCTTGAAAGAACATAGCGAGCTATGTGATTGAAAGAAAGGCGAAAAGATTCCGAGAAAAAACATAAAGCATG
>JAFYNK010000049.1 GCA_017548125.1 Bacteroidales bacterium
ATAACGAAATGAGAAATTACAGAGTTGTTGTTGAATAAGACTACAAGACTACAAGACTACAAGTGGGACGCTGCTGTTAATAAATGGCGGCGTCCTTTTTTGTAATGGCTAATGGCAAAAGGCTAATGGCTAAAGGCTAAAGGCTAAAGGGGGAATTACTCCATTACTTCATTACTTCATTACTCCATTACTTCATTACTTCATTACTCCATTACTTCATTACTTCATTACTCCATTACTTCATTACTTCATTACTTCATTACTCCATTACTTCATTACTTCATCACTTCATCACTACAAAAAAAAGATTCGGTCACTGAGCTTGTCGAAGTGACCGAATCCTTTTTTTGTCTAAAGGCTAAAGTTGAAAGGCAAAAGTCTAAAGTCCTTAGCAACCACAGATTTCGCAGATGTCTCAAAGCCTCAAGTGCCTCTCAACCCTCTAAGCCCTCTAAAACATAGGAAGCTGATAGATGAAACCTAATGAAACACGGTTTGTGTTGTAATCAGCTTTGTTGGCTATTTCTTCGTATTTATATGAACGTCCGACGTATGTCAAGAAGAAATGCAAATTGCTTTCCATTGGATAATATTCGATGCCACCGAGATAACCTAATGAAGTGCGGTATTTGCCTTCTGATGCACTTACAACACCGATTGAAGATTCTGTGATAGAAGCAGTTTCATACATGCCTTTAACGAATACATTCCATTTGTCAGCGAAACGATAGTTTAATTTCGTGACGATTGACATATAAGCTGCATCCAATACATTATGCATATTTTCTTCTTCAATATCAAAAATTTCTGATTGTAAATCACCGATAATACCTGACAAAATACCAGCACGGTCGATTGCATCACTTGAATACATAAAGTCGATATACATATTAAATTTGCCGAATGTCAACTCATTGCCGAGAGCATAGTAATATAAGTTCTTACCTTTTGCTTGGCTCATGATAGAAGCCGACCAACGTGTCTTATAGACATTTGCAAAATTACCGTTCCAATTTAATGTGTAAACCAAAGGTAACTTAGAAGGTATTGCTTCTGTTGGGTTTCCTGGAAGTATGTAAATTTCTGTAGGAATATTACCATACATGCTATAGAAATCGCCGTTCAAGCTGTTCAACACTTGTAAGTTAAGCTGATGACCTTTAGCGAAGTCATAACCGATGTTAACACCAGTCATGAAGTTGCTCATATATTCAATCATGTCGCTGTATTCATAAATCTCGATAGGGTTAGCGTCAAATTCGAAGCCGCCGTAAGCAGCACATTGTTTACCCAAGAAGAGTGAGAGTTTATCGTTCAGCTTAACGCCGATGCCAGCGATGTCGATAGAAGTAGGAAGGTTGTCGATATTGGCGCCGCCGTTGTTAGGACGGTTGAGGCGTTGACGCCAACGGTATGAGAGCCATTCGTTGACATTTCCTTTTGACTCGATACGAAGCTGACGCATATTAAACTTGCCATACTCGAATCCGTCATTGAACATTGCGTCGAAGCTTCCGTTCATGTTCATGTAAAGATTGAACTTGTCAGTTTTTTTCTTTACGCCAGAAAGTTCCTCAAATAAAGAAGAGCCTTTTGTAGGACTTACTGTTAAATCTTGAGCTTTAACGTTGATTACGCATAAAGCGATGATTAATAATGTGAGAAGTCTTTTCATAAAAAACTATTTTTTTGAATTCATAATACACAATCTCTTATCTTCAAACAATTATGCATTATGAATTATGAATTATGAATTGATTTTAATATTCATTAAAGTATTCTTGGATTTGTTGCCAGTCGTTTGTCTGTGTCAAAGCGAGCATCAACAAGATACGAGCTTTTTGTGGGTTAAGCTGTTGAGATGCTATGAATTGATAATGAGCGTCATCAACTTCGTTGTCGAGTGTGCTAGGACCTGTTGGGACGCGTGATGATCTAACGACTTGGATGCCTTTTTTGCGAGCTTTTTCCAATACAGGGAATACGTCTTTATGGATGTTGCCGTTGCCGACGCCAGCGTGGATGATGCCTTTATAGTCGTTTTTCAACATTGGCTCAACCATGTCAGCATTAACGCCAGCATGGCTGTAAACGATACCTACTTTTGGCAATTCGTTTAAGTTAGTGACGTCGAATACTGATTCTGTTGTATGTTTTTTGAGAGGTTCTTGGTTGTAGAAAACCTTGCTGTTGAATACATAACCGAGAGCGCCTGAGTTAGGAGCTTGGAATGTCTGAACGCTTGTAGTGTGCATTTTTGTAACGCTTTCTGCGCCGAGGATGTTGTCGTTCATGACGACGAGGACGCCTTTGCCTTTTGACTCAGGAGCAGCTGCTGTAACGACAGCGTTATAGAGGTTACGAGGGCCGTCGGCGCTGATAGCTGTTGAAGGACGCATAGCACCTACCATAACGACAGGCTTTTCGCTCTTGACGGTGAGGTTCAAGAAATAAGCTGTCTCTTCCATTGTGTCGGTTCCGTGAGTGATGACGATGCCGTCAATGTTAGGGTCTTGTAATAATTCGTTGATTCTCTTTGCCAAGATAAGCCATACTTCGTCGCTCATGTCTTGTGAGCCGATACGTACCACTTGTTCGCCTTCGCAGTTGGCTATGACTTGCAATTCAGGAACTGCTTCGAGTAAAGTAGCGATAGCCATCTGACCTGCTGTGTAGTTGGTAGCAGTTGAAGAGCCGCCGGCGCCAGCTATAGTGCCGCCTGTTGCGAGGATACGAATGTTAGGTTTTTGAGCAAAAGACATGGTTGCTGTAAGTAACATAACAACCATCATGAGGGTTAATCGTTTCAATGTTTTCATATAATTTCAAATTTTAGATATTAATAATTCAAATGTTAATTTTGTTCAATCTTTTTTTAAAAGTCTAAAGTCTAAAGTCTAAAGTCAAAAGTCTAAAGGTTAATGGTAAAAAAAAACATTAGCCATTAGCCTTTAGTCATTAGCCATTAAAATAGGTAATTAAATCCGATATAGACTCTCAGACCTTCTCCGTCTCTTTTATCGAGTGCCTTTGCTGCTTCGGCTGAGATGATGAAATTCTTGTTCATGATGAGTTTCAAGCCGCAGCCGGCAGAAGTGTGAAGGCCTTCTTTCTCGCCGCTATAGATAAGGTTTTCACCTTCGCCAGGATGTATCTCCCAATAATCATATTCCTCTTGTATTTTACCCCAAGCAGATTCTTGCTCTTCAAGACGGTAGCTTTGTGTCACCATGCCAGCATCGAAGAATGGGTTAAGAGCGATGTTCCAGTTTTGGTTGATGAATTGGAAATGAGTCACTTTCCAGCGGAGTTCAGCGTTGAGCCAAGCGTAACCTGCTCCTATGACTCTGTTTCTGTTGATGCCGCGTACAGAGTTAGCACCGCCGATGGCGTCAGTTGACATCTTCTTATAGAACAACATGTTAGAATTGAACATAGCGTAATAAGGAATCTCGCCAGCGATGACGTTTTGTGTCACTACGCGGTATGCGAAGGTGAGGTTTTCTTTCACGATAGGGATGTATTGTTGCCAAACGGCGTTGAATGTCGCGTGGCTGTAGCCTTCACGGTCGATGAAATCAGGAGCTGCTGTCACTGTAGCTTCAAAATATGCGCCTTTGGTTGGGTCGCTGTCGTGGTTTTTAGAATCATAGATGAACGCAAGTTTCAATTGTGTGACATTACCGCCGTCGGCTTCGTTTTCTCTGATGAGACCGCTTTCGCGATATAATTCATATAACGTCATTTGTTCATCATAAAGATATTCTTCGTTGTGAATATTGATTCTTCCCATGTTATAGTTGAAATAACTGAGGCCTACGCCATAATATAAATGTTCTCCGAAACCGAATTTGCTGCGCAGACTTGAGTTGAATCTGAATTGCTTGCGATCCATTCTGTAGAACACACTATTGAAATTACGATCGAAATTTTCACTCAAAACCTGTTGTCCGTCAGCCATTGACTGATTTAATACATACAAATTGTTATAATAAGGAGACGCAAAACCGTTAAAACCATAGAATTCGAAGCGTTTGTCGGTGAAATAACCTGCGTCAACGAAGAGACGTGAGTTAGGCAAGAGATTGTAATAATCGCCATAAAAACGTAGGTTGAGAGAGCCTTTGGTGTAGGCGGAGACTTCGAGATTCATCTTATAATCGAATTTTGGATAACGTGAGCCGTCGCCAAAGTTGAATATATCGACGCATGCTCCATATTGGAAACCGAGGTCGGAGTTGAAGCCTACTACAGGCAGAGGGCCGAAGTTCCAGCCTTTTTTGATGAGCTCGCCTTTTTCGTTGTAAATCTTCTCTTTTTTGTTTTTATCAGCATTTTGAATACTGTCTTGCGCTTGCAAGGCAAAAGTTATCATTAAAATGGATAACAGAGAAAGTAATCTTTTTTTCATATTCTATAATTTATAATTAGTTAATTTTGTTTGCTATAAAAAATCAAAGCCTTTTTTTTATCTCAATCTTTTTCAAGAAACTTATAAAAAATATTTAAAAAATTTATATTTTTGTTCTGTCGAGCAAAGTTAAAAAATATTTGATATGGAACAGATAAATAAAGAGCAAAATAATGTTATTATACAAATAGATGACATCTTAAACAAAATGTCAAATCAGGTTAAATTCTTGATTAGAAACAACAAACTTATGAATCAACTTGATGTTGACCTCTTGATGGAAAATACTCGTAAATTGTATGATGTATTGTGCTCGGTGAGATGTGCTGAAGAGGGGGTGGAGGAATTTAGGAGTTCAGGAGTTCAGGAAATAGAGAGTTTTGAGGGAGAAGAGGAATTTAGGAGTTCAGGAGTTCAAGAGATAGAGGAGTTTGAGGAAGAAGATGAAATAGAGGAAGATGATGAAAATGAAAATTTCGAGAGTTCTAAAGTTTCAGAATTCGAGAGTTCTATCCAAGAGGAATATGAAGAGTTTGAACGTGATTTTGAGGATGATATAGAAGAGGACTTAGAGGAAGAAGAAGAGGAAATAGAGGAAGATGAGGAAGATGAGGAAATAGAGGAGTTTGAGGAAGATG
>JAFYNK010000010.1 GCA_017548125.1 Bacteroidales bacterium
GACACCAAGTCACCAAGTCGCCGAGAATTTGTCGGTGACTTCTCCCCAAACGACCTCGGAGTCTCAGTATCTCGGCGACTCTGCGTCTTTCCACGAATCCCAGATTCGTATAGCAGACTCCTTATATAAAAACTATCTCCCACAATACAACTTCGACGAAGTAAAAGCTGCGATGGAGTTCTTTGATTCTATCAGGAATGATGAATTAGCAATTAGGAATTATGGCGGACGAAAAGCAATTCCTAATTCCACATTCCTAATTCCTAATTATCAATGCGCTAAAGCGCATTACTACCACGCCGTTGGTCTCACGGAAAAAGACGACATTGTAGGAGCCTGCGAACATTATCTCATCGCTTTGGAAATTATGGAAGAAATGATGGCTAATGACAAAAGGCTAAAGGCTAAAGGGAAGAAATCTACTGACAATCCGGAGGATTATGAAAAGATAAGGTTTGTGGCGTTGATTTGTAATAGACTTGGAAGATTATTCTATAATGAAAGCTATTGTGATTTGGCAATTTTTAAATATAAGAAAGCATTAGGATACATTGAGTTTTTAAAAGATAAACAGGCTGAAGCAAATGTACTTAAAGAATTAGGCAACTCATATCAACTCTCCAACAAACCTGATAGTGCGTTGTATTATTACAAAGAATCACTAAAGTGCAATTCGAGTTTACCTAACAAGTTAGATATTGAGAAAAGTATTGCACAAATTAAGTATTTTAGCAGAAATGAAAAAGATAGTGCATATGCCATGTTAAGAAATAATTTGAACAAAATAGACAACAAAATTGTGAAATATGCATATCATCATACTTTGGGTAATATGTTTTATAAAGATAATGCATACGATTCTGCTCTTTATTATTTGGAGGAAAGTTTAGAAGATAGCATAATAATAAAAAAACTTGCATTCACTACAACACTTTCCGCCATATACGATTCTATAGGTGATTATGAAAAGAAAGCATATTACGACAATATATCATCAAGGTTATTTAAAGATAATATCAATGAGGATGTCGAAAAAACAAAAATCCAGGTTCTTTATGAAAATTATAACAAGATAAAAATAGAAAAAGAAAACTTTGAGAATAAAATCAAAACAAGAAAAAAAATAATAATGCTAAGTCTTGTTACACTAATTTTAGTTGCATTCATTCTGCTATACATAAAGTATATGCACAGACAACAAAGCAACAAGTTGAAGAGTGAAATAGACGATTATGTCAACAAGATTGACAATTATTCGAATGATATAGAAAACAAAAATATAATCATAGACCAGAAAGAAAAGCTGATAAAGGAATATCAGATAACCAACGACAATAAAGACAAGATTATAGACAAACAGAAAAAAGAAATAGATAGAATAAAAACAAGAATAAGCAAAAAGAATGTTAACGTTGAAGCCTATTACACTTCGGATATATGTAAGAAGATTTTATCGCGAAAAGACAACGATTTTTCATATTTAAAAGAAGAAGAATTGGCTTTATTATTGGAATCTGCAGACAAACATTTAGACAATATTTCCTACAGATTACAAAACAGCTTTCCTGAACTTAACAAAAAAGACATATATACAATTTGTTTGCTTATTCTAAATTTAGAAAAGAAGCTGCCTGTTCTGTTGGGTAAAAATCCTAAGACTATATGGGTTAGATTACACAGGCTAAAAAATATTATGGGCGTAGAATCAAACCAAGATTTGTTTATATACATAAAAGATAATTTTCTCAACTGATATAAAATTCAATTACAAAACCAAAATTTACCATATAATTGAATTTCAGTTGATTAATATTATACAAAATACCCTAAAATGCCCTATTTTTTTTCTTGACAACACTGATATTACAACATAACTTTGCTATAATCATTAACCTTTTCAAAGTTATGGTAAGAAAAAAAATAATTGTTTTGTTGATTGTATTGTTCCAATTAGGCATAATTACAGGAGCAAAAGAAATTTCCTCAAAAGAGGGAGTTGATGTTTTGGCAACTAAAGAGAACACCCAAAACAGTACTGAATTCCGCACCAACACCATCTCCGCTGACATTACCGGTCACACTTTAACTATCACCTTCAATGATAATGTGGGAATAGCTCATATTGTCATTAAAGATTCTAATGGTGTTTATATCGACAGAGAGAATGTCTTCTCAACACCAGATTATTCAACTTTATTTAGGAGTTGTTGATTAAACTTAATGAATATCAAAATGTTAGTCTAAAAACTGCATAAAAATGCATAATTTTTTCTCTTGACAAAAGATATTTCACAATAATATATTTGCTAACAAAAAAACAACATGAAATGCATCTTCAAAATAGGGAAAAACAAGTTCATCATACAATAGTTTCTGTAGATAAGCTATATGTTTACAGAAACTTTAACTGACATAATAAAAGAAAACACCCGTTCATATTCATCAACATTTTAAAATCTAAGCATCATGAAAAGACTTATTACATTATTAGCCATTTTAGTCATGGCAACATCCTTGACAGCTCAGGTATCCGTATGGGATGGAAGTTACGAAGAATTCGACGCTTCTAACGAAAAAGGTCTCACCGAAGACAACCCTATCCTCATTGAAAACGCAGCGCAGCTGGCTTTCATGTCGCAAAAGCCTTATAGTGCAAACAATAAAAAGTATTACAAACTAACAACCGACATCGACCTTAACTATCTTCCTTGGATAGCAATAGGTCTGCTGGGAAACAGCACTTTCTACGGCTATTTCGACGGCGGCAACCATAGCATCAGTAAATTAGAGTTCGCTTTGTTCAGCTACGCACAAGGTTACATCAAGAATCTCACAATAACAGATACCGATTTCGTGTTTGAAGACGCCGCTGATTATCCTTTCGGTTCCGTCACATTCGGCGCTTCCAATGACGACGTGCTCGTTATAGAAAACTGCCACAGCTACGCCAACATCACAGTGAAAGACGGATTCAACTTCGCCGTCGGCGGCATAGTGGGCGAATGCGAAGACAACACCTTTATCTATAACTGCTCCAACCACGGCAACATCAACGTCAATCAGGACGAAGGCACTTATCCTATTGTCGGAGGTATCGGAGGTTTGGTATTCAACACATCCTTCTGCTACAATACAGGCGACATCAAGGTGGAATCGTCTTCCATCAATAATGTGAAGGTAGGCGGCATTGCAGGATTGGCAAGCAAAGCTGTCAAGAACTGCTACAACACAGGAAATGTCGAGACAATTGTTTACAACGACGGCACATCCATCACTGGCGGCATCATCGGATATGGCGGCGGAAACGGAGCGTTACTTTCATGCTATAACGTGGGTAACGTTAAAGGTGACTCATCATCAGGACTTGTTGCATTGGTCGAAAACGAAAACATTTTCGTGGCTGACAACTGCTTTATGACCGACAGCAACGAAAACAACGGATACGGCGAAGCTGTTTCAGACGACTTCATGAAGAGCGATGAATTTGTCGAGATGCTCAACAAGTATGACAACTATTATAAGAAAGATGCCGAACCTTTTGTCAACGAAGGCTATCCTGTATTTGATGCCGACAAGATACCAGCTTTAGACATCAACGGAACTATAGGTGTAGGTGAAAACATAGCTGTTGCCAATGTTTCAATCTACCCTAACCCTGCAAACGACTTCATCATGATTGAAACAGAGAATGAGACAGAGATAAAGATATATTCCGTCAGCGGACAGATGGTCTTGCGCCAAAGCATCAGCGAAGGTACAAACACTATCGATGTTTCAAAACTCAACAGCGGAATCTATTTCATCGACCTTGAAGGCGTGATGAATAAGGTTGTCGTAAGATAAGATTTAAAAGAAACTCAGAACCTCAGAATTTTTTCTGGGGTTCTTTTTAAGTCGCACAGCATTTTTAAGTCGCACGGCGGTGCGACTCTACGTGAGATTGTCTTAACAATTCCAATAGTATCACAAACTATCTTTACTAAAATTACGTGCAGATACGTGAGATACGCGGGTCAAACGATACAAGAATAACTAAAAACGCATAAAAATGCATAATTTTTTCTCTTGACAAAAGCATTTCAATAGTGTATCTTTGAAAGCAAAATACAAAACCAGACCATTATGAAAAGACTTCTTCTGATATCGGCATTATTTTTCTTGTCGTTATGCGTCATTGCGCAGCCAAGCGGCAAGAAACCTCCAAAAATGCTTTCCACGCAGACGGGATGCGTTTTCCGTTATCCGCCCAAAACGAAGTCTTTTGTAGATATAAACATGGCATATTCACTTGATCCTCAATATTCACTTGGAATAACTGTCGGCCATGTCAAACGTTTCGGATATTATATCAGTGCGATGTCGTGGTGCAGATTCGCCGCCCTGACAACTGATGTGGAATGCGACATCGACGGTTCTATAGATGGCGAGATGCAGTATTATTCCGGCAAGAGCAGCAACGCCAGGCTGTCGCTGATATGCGGACTTATGTTCCGTTTGTCAGAACAGACGGCACTGAAGACTGGAATAGGATATGGAACAAGAGCGCTTGCCTGGGAGACAGGCGACGGCAGATGGATAAGAAACGCCTCTTACGGATACGAGGGCATCGAACTGAACGCAGGCGTACATTTCTTCATCGACAATCTTGACGTATCCTTCGATTTCGTCAGCAGCAGACTGAAAACGTACGAGTTCAAATTAGGCATCGGCATTAACAAAAACAGATAAGGATATGAAAGACGCTTTGTTGTTCGCAATGCTTTTGATATGTGTCTTTTTTCATGCATGCAGAAAAGACCCTAAGCCTGAAGTCTTCAGAATAGCTGAAGTCGAGGCGGTGGCATCATCAGAGAGCGCAGAGATAAAGGGCTCCTATGTCTTCAGCAGCATTCCAGATGAAATGAAGATATTATACGGAAAGAAAGACGATATATCTGACGCCGCAGCTTCTGAAGTTGAGGTGAATGGCGATGAGTTTAAGGTGATAATTGATAATCTTGAAAGTAAAGTCAACTATTATTACTGTTTCGAATGCGTAGCGTCGCACAGCTCCATAAGGACGCCGACAGAATCTTTCATGACGCTGGCCGGCAAGCCTATAGTCGTGACTAACGACATATCCGACATAAGTACAGAGACAGCAAAAGGAGGCGGCTCCATAACCGATGACGGAGGAGCGGAGGTGACGGCACGAGGCATCTGCTGGAGCGTCAATCCGAATCCGACGACAGACGACTATCATACTACAGATGGCAGCGGGACAGGCGAGTTTGCAAGCGAGATGACAAAGCTGTATTCAAACACAGAATATTATGTAAGAGCGTACGCCACCAATGAAGCGGGAACGGCTTACGGAGAGCAGAAGATCTTTACGACAGAAGTAGGACTGCCTACCGTCATGACATTGGAAGTAAGTGCCATAATGGATTCCACGGCGAGATGCGGCGGCATCGTCACCAACAACGGAGGTTCGGAGATAACGGCAAGAGGAGTCTGCTGGGGAACGGTCAAGTTCCCGACGTTGAGTAGTCCGCATACAAACGACGGAACAGGAACTGGAGAGTTTGCAAGCGAGATGAGCGGAATGAGACCTAACACGGAATATTATGTGAGAGCTTACGCCACCAATGCAGCAGGCACGATATACGGCGACAACATCAAATTCACCACGATAGGTTTTCCAATGGTCAGCATCGTAGATATATCAGATATAAGAAGGACTTCCGCTGCAGTTGTTGCATACGTCACTTATCATGGAGGGACAGACGTGACGGCACGAGGCATCTGCTGGAGCGTCAATCCGAATCCGACGACTGATGACTATCATACTACAGACGGAAAAGGCACAGGAGAATTTTCAACAGAAATGACAGAGCTGATTCCCAATACCAAATATTATGTAAGGGCTTACGCTACCAATGAATTGGGAACGGCTTACGGAGATGAGGAAAGTATTATCACTGTGCCAGAAGAACAGGAACCTACAGGATATATCAACGGTTATCCATACGTAGATCTCGGACTGCCCTCAGGATTGAAATGGGCGATGCATGATGTAGGAGCTTCGTCTATCACTGATTTCGGAGATGCATACGCTTGGGGCGAGATAGAGACAAAATCATCATACACTCCAGAAAACTGCACCTCGTTCAGCATTACTGAAGATATATCAGGCGATCCCCGTTATGATGCTGCAAGAGCGAAATGGAGCAGCACATGGAGAATGCCTACAATTGATGAAGCGATAGAACTTGGTAAATATTGTGCATTTAGGTGGATAATATATGATGGGGCTATGTGCTTAATGGTTACCGGACCAAACGGTAATTATATTTTTTTACCTGCAAGAAATTATTACGAGATATTAGATGTACTTTATGCTACTTGCTGGACATCTACACCTTCTATGACAACTTATTATGATCATCCCAAAGCATATTCAATATCATCACATAATTTTAATTTAAATAACGCACCGTACAGTAATTTTGATTCACTGCAAGATCGTTGGCGGGGCGGAAATATTCGTCCAGTGTCTGATTGAAAGATTCTGGTTTAAGGTTAACTGAACCACTAACTCCTAACATAAAAAACTTTAGCCATTAGCCATTAGCCTTTCGCCATTTTTCACTATCTTTGCCACTTATTAATTAATAAATCTATTATGAGAAAATTAGTCTTTACCTTAATGATTGTTTTATCATTTTGCGGTTGGGGTTTTGCTCAGAATGTCATTGAGCCTGAATTGCAAGATGTATTAAACCAAAAAGGCGATGAGATGATTAGTGTCAACATCATCTTGAAATCGCAGATGGATTCAGAAAAGCTGACTGCATGCGCTGCTAAAGCAACCGACAAGCAAGTCAGACGCAGCATCATGATCGACGAGCTCAAGCTCTTCTCTGAAAAAGAACAAAAAGAAATTTTATCTATCCTCAACGCAGAAGCAAAAAGCAACAGAGTTGCCGACATCAAAGGTCACTGGATGACCAACTACATCAACTGCAGCACCACACGCGATGTAATCTATCTCCTCGCCCAGCATCCTGATGTCATGATGATTGGCTACAACCAAGAGAAATATCTTCTTTGGGACGAAAAAGCTGAAGCTATAGAAGAAACAAGAAGCAAAACCATTGAAAACATCACCAAGGTCAATGCCGACGACGTTTGGGAAATGGGTTACACAGGCGAAGGTGTAATCGTTGCCGTCATCGACACTGGCGTCAACTACAACCACGTTGACGTTGCCGACCACTTATGGGACGGCGGCGCTGAGTTTCCTCACCACGGATACAACACATATTATAACAATAACGACCCTATGGATAAATTCGGTCACGGCTCACATTGCGCTGGCACAGTTTGCGGCGACGGCACTTCAGGCACAAAGACAGGCATGGCTCCTAACGCTACTCTCATGTGCGTCAAGGCTCTCAGCGACGAAGGCGCCGGAACTGTTGACCATATCAACAACGGCATGGAATGGGCTATAGAACATCAAGCCGACGTCTTGAGTCTGTCGTTAGGCATTCCAAACTCAACGACAACAGAAAGGACTATCTTACGTCGTACTTGCGTCAACGCATTGAACCTAGGCATCGTTGCAGCAATAGCAGCAGGCAACGAAGGCAACATGCAATGGCAAGCTCCTATCCCAAACAACGTACGCGTTCCAGGCAGCTGCCCTCCTCCATGGCTGCATCCTGACCAAGCCAATGTCAACCCTGGCGAGTTGTCTTGCACCGTTTCTGTAGGCGCAGTCAACTATAACGACATCGCAGCAGCGTTCTCATCAAACGGTCCTGTAACATGGCAAGAAACAGAATTCGCTGATTACGCCTACAACCCAGGCATCGGACTCATCCGTCCCGACATCTGCGCACCAGGCGAAGGCATCGTATCTCTCGACTTCAGCAACAACACAGGCCACGTCTCAATGAGCGGCACTTCAATGGCAACACCTTGTGTAGCTGGCATCATGGCTCTCATGCTGGAAAAGAAAGCCGACCTCACACCTGCTGAGATATGTATGATATTAGAGACAACAGGCGTCAAACTCACATCAACAAAGAGCAATATCACAGGTTCAGCCCGCGTCGATGCATTGGCAGCTATCGAAGCCATCGACAACGGCAACTTCGCTTATGTAAGCCACAACATCAATGACGACGAATTAGGCAATGGCAACGCTAACATCAACGCAATGGAACAAGCCAAGCTTAACGTCACCTTCACCAATAATTCTGAAGAATCTTACAGCAACATCAAAGCTGTTTTAAGAACCAACAACATTTTGGTAAGAATAGAAGATTCTATAGCAGAAATCAACACCATCGGCGCTAATGAGACTATATCAATCAACAATGAATTCGACTTCATTGTTGACGTAACAGCATCATGCAGAGCATTATTAGCATTCGACGTATGTTTCTACAACTCCAACGACGAGTTAATTTCTATAATCAGAGTCCCTGTATTTGTAAGCAGCAGCGAGATACAAATCTCATCTATCATTATTGAAAATGATGACAACGGCAACGGAATTCTTGACGCTGGTGAAACAGCCGACTTCGGTGTCATTCTTAACAACACCGGTAACGAGTTGGAAGTAGCCTTCGACGCCACATTGTTATGCGAAGACAGCGACATCATCATCAATTCAAGCGAGACACGCTTCAATTCTATAGGCGGCGTATCTTCTGCTGTAGCTTTCTTCAACGTCACATTATCAGAAAATGTAAGCGACGTATTCAGCATTCCTTTCATCATGAACATCAGCAACGAATTCATGACAAAAGAATTAGAATTCTCATATTCAAATGCATGCAACGTTATCTTCGAGCTTAAAGACGATTACGGCGATGGCTGGGACGGCGCTGCTTTAATAGTAAAATACAACGACGGAACTCCTGACGACGCTTTCACCATATCAAACGGATCTTCAAAAACATACACCAGACAAATACGAACAGGTGTTGAAGTGACACTCGAATGGGTCAAAGGAGCATGGGACTTGGAATGCAGCTTCGTAATCAAGAGAGAAAGCGGCGATGAAATATACAGCAACGGCGGATTCTTGAGCAACGGATTCTTATATTCTTGGATCAACGACTGCTCTATCGTCAACGCCAACTATGAAATGTGCGAACCAGTACAAAACCTCAGCAACAACACAGAAGCTGGAGCTAACGTCAACATCTCATGGGAAGCACCTGCAAACAGCCAGGCTATCGCTTATGAAATATACCGCGACTCTAGATTCTTGGGAACGACTGAAGAACTCACATTCACCGACGAGACAACCATAGGAAGAAACATTTACACCTACAGCGTAAGACCAGTCTACGACAACTGCTTCGGAACATTTGAAAATGTAGAGGTGTCATATTTCGACAGCGTATGCGAAGAACTCGTAAACTTCAACGTCACTGTTTATCCAAACCCATCAAGCAACGACTTCAACATCGTTTGTGAAAATATGACAAGAGTCAGAGTCTATAACGTTATGGGTGCTATGATTTCAGACGTACAAGTCAGCGGCGGCAAGCACATCGTCAGCGGACTCGAATCAGGAATCTACTTCATCAACATAGAGACAAACAACGGCAACGTGACACGTAAAGTTGTGAAGTTCTAAGGACTACAAGACTACAAGACTACAAGCATAGGGGCTGCTCATGGATAATGGGCAGTCCTTTTTTGTACGAAGCAATGGATATATGAAAAGCACATTGCTCACAGCTCAAGGCAAAAAACCTCTAACTAAAATTTGTAGTCTTGTAGTCTTGTGGTCTTTCATTTGGGCGTTCCGGCGAAGCCGTCGGGCTTTCCGCTATATCTTTGCTCGCTACGCTCGCAAAGGATGCCGCTCCAATCCCTAACGCATTGGAGTCTTGTAGTCTTATTCAATATCCCATGTGCTGCCGCTGTTCAATAAGTCATCAAAATTCAAATATCATTATTAAGCAAAAAGTCGTATATACTGATTATCTGGATACCATTTTCATCACTCCACGATTTTGTATGCTCTCCCACTATTATCAACTTCCTAAATGAATCTCCTATCAATCTTAAAGAACGCTTTTCCTGCTCTATCTTTTCATCATCCGGCATACGCCATGCTGATTGTATATATACTCTTTCACTTCCTTTATTGCATACAAAATCAACCTCCAATGTCACTCTATGTTGTTGCCCTTCCGAATTTCTAATCCTATGATTGATATTTCCAACATCAACAAGCCAACCTCGCATCCTCATCTCGTTATATATTATATTTTCCATCAAATGGGTCAGTTCATGCTGTCTAAACGAAAGAACAGCATTCCTCAAACCTATATCTTGATAATAACATTTGTATAATGAACCTATATACTTACGTCCTTTTATATCATATCTTTCAGATTTCTCTATCAAAAAAGCATCTTGCATATACTCCATATATGTAGATATGGTTTTATCTGAAATGTTTTGAACTTTATTTACTGATTTAAAAGTATTAGCAATATTCGACGTATTGATAGGTGCTCCTATACTTGATGATAATATTTTTGAAAGTTCCTCAAATTCTACTTTCAATTCTATGTTATTGCGTTCATAAATATCACGAAGATATACTGTTCGATATAATCGACGTAAAAATTCAGACTTCTTCTCATCTCCATCTTGCGTCAATAACTGCGGCAATCCACCATACATCATATATTCCGCCCACGCTTCTTCTTTTGAACCATCATATACCGACATAAATTCTGCAAACGACAGTGGCCATACATGAATTTCATCACCTCTTCCCCTAAATTCTGTCACTACATCTGATGATAAAAATCGTGAATTTGAACCTGTTACATATACATCCAAACCGTCTGTCACAGATAATGTTGAAAGCACCTCTATAAAGTCATCAACTTCTTGAACTTCATCAATAATTATATAATAAGTTAATTTATCTTGTATTTTGCCCTCTATCCAATCCAACATATAGTCTGGATTTTTAAAAGGCTTATTTTTTCTATTTTCCATATCAATTACTATAATATGGTCTTCTGAAACGCCTTCTTCTATCAAATTCTGATAAAATAGTTTCTTTAATAAGAATGACTTGCCAGATCGACGCAATCCTGTGATTATCTTAATTAGCCCGTTACCTTTTGAACGTATAAGTTTTTCTATATATGCTTTTCTTTTAACAATCATACTTTTCGAATTAATGTCACATGTGACAGTTTTCAGAAGACAAAATTACATATTTTCAATTAAAATAATCACATAACTAATACTTTTTTTACAAATATTATTATCAAAATTTCAAACATGTCTAGCCTATAAATTTATTCAATAATTATGAATTATTTAAAAAAAATCATACTCATTACCTTTTAACATTCAAAAAAAAAATCCGCTACTTCTCAGTAACGGATTTTTTATTATAATACAACTTGTTGTCTTGTTGTCTTATTCAATATCCCATGTGCTGCCGCTGTTCAATAAGTCGTCAACGCATTTGATGCTTGATTTTGATGTTTCGTTTTCAATAACGCCGTCCAAACAATCGTTGTATGTTGGAGCTTCAACGTTACGGATAACACCTATTGCCACTGGGAATTCTGGTGGTGCCATGTGAGCCAACATCATGTGGATACCTGTTGTTGGTTCTTTTTCATCGTGTACCAAGATGTCTGCTTCTGTAACACCGTTTTCGCCTATTGTAGCTACTTCAAGGTGGTTGCCAACTAATCTGATACCTTTGTTGCGTTCTTTACCGAAGATCAATGGTTTTCCGTGAACGCATTTTACTTGCATATCGTCACGTACTTCCTTAGCTGTGATGTTTTCGTGGATGCCGTTTGAGAAGATCATACAGTTTTGAAGTACTTCAACAACTGAGAGACCGTCGTGGTTCTTAGCTTGGTGGCAGATGTCTGTGAGTTCTGCTGTGTTGACGTCAACGCCACGTGCGAAGAATTTACCACCAGCACCGATTACGAGTTCACCAACGTTGAATGGATCTTCGTATGTTCCTTGTGGAGATGTCTTTGTGACTGTACCACGGAATGTACATGGTGAGAACTGACCTTTTGTCAAACCGTAGATACGATTGTTGAAAAGGAGAAGGTTCATGTCGATGTTACGACGGACAGCGTGGATGAAGTGGTTACCACCGATAGCTGTACAGTCGCCGTCACCTGTGATGACCCATACGGAGAGGTTTGGATTAGCAAGTTTCACGCCTGTAGCGATAGCTGCTGCACGGCCGTGGATGCTATGGAATCCGTATGTGTTCATATAATATGGGAAGCGTGAAGAACAGCCGATACCAGAAACAACAACGATATCTTCTTTTTTCTTTCCTAATTTTGGGAATACGTCTTCAACAGCTTTCAAGATTGCATGGTCGCCACAACCTGGCACCATTTAACTATTTGATCGCTTACGAAATCTTCTTTTGTAAGATTAACAACCTGATTGTTATTTATATTTTCCATAGTACTCTCTTATTTTAAAAGGTCATTAAACTTATTTTCTAATTCGGCTGTCAAGAATGGCAAGCCTTGTACCTTATTATATTGTTCGTAGATATGTCCAGGGTGTTTCATGCGTAAGTAGTTAGCAAATTGACCTCTGTTCATTTCACAAACGACGATCTTCTTATGACCGCTCAACACTTGTTCTGTGTTTTTTGGAAGTGGAGAGATGTGGCGGAAGTGAGCGTGTGCTACTGACTTGCCTTCTGCGATCATCTTTTCAACTACTGAAAGAACAACGCCGTAAGTACCGCCCCAGCTTACTACGAGGAGGTCAGCGTTAGGGTCGCCGATGATTTCTTGTTCTGGGATGAAGTTAGCAACGCGGTTGACTTTTTCTTCACGAAGCTGAGTCATGAGTTCGTGGTTTCTTGGGTCGTGAGAAACGTTACCTTTGCCGTTTTCTTTTTCGAGACCACCGATGCGGTGACGTAAGCCTTCTGTTCCAGGGATAGCCCATTCGCGGCGTAATTTTTCTTCATCGCGGCGATATGGTTGGTATTCTGGATCGTTAGCCTTAGCGATTGGAGGAACGATAGCTGGAAGGTCAGCTACTCTTGGGATACGGAAGATTTCTGTACCGTTGCCGAGAGCACCGTCTGTCAACAAGATAACTGGTGTCATGTGTTCCAATGCGAGTTTACAAGCTTCGAATGCTGAGTAGAAGCAGTCAACTGAGCTCTTAGCTGCCAATACGATGAGAGGAGCGTCGCCGTTACGGCCGTATAAAGCTTGCATCAAGTCGCTTTGTTCTGTCTTAGTAGGAAGACCTGTTGAAGGACCGCCGCGTTGTACGTCGATGACGACGAGTGGAAGTTCTGTCATGACAGCGAGGCCGAGGGCTTCTGATTTAAGAGAGAGACCAGGACCTGAAGTTGTTGTCACTGACAAGCAACCTGCGAATGAAGCGCCGATTGATGATGTGATACCAGCGATTTCGTCTTCAGCTTGGTAAGCTTTAACTTTTAAGTCTTTATGTTTTGTAAGTTCAACCAAGATGTCTGTAGCAGGAGTGATAGGATAAGAACCTACGAACAATTGGCGACCTGAGCGTTCGCTAGCTGCCATGAGACCCCATGCTGTAGCGACGTTACCAGAGATGTCACGATATTTTCCCTTAGGAAGTTCAGCTGGTTGAATACGATATGTGTTAGCAAATATTTCGAGAGTGTCAGCGTAGCTGTAACCAGCAGCGACAACAGTCTTGTTTGCTTCAATAACCTGAGGTTTGTTTTTGAATTTTGTTTCGAAATAATGGTTAAGCTGAGTGATGTCGCGGTTGAAGAGGTACATAACGATACCGAGAGCGAACATGTTCTTTGACTTAAGCATTGATTTTCTATCCATTCCGAAGTCTTTCAAAGCTTCCATTGTAAGAGATGAGATAGGAGCCTTGATGACTTTATATTGACTGAGAGTATCGTCTGTTGTTGGGTCAGAAGTGTAACCTGCTTTTTCAAGAGATTTGTCAGTCAATGAATCGACGTCGAAAATGATTGTTGTGCCAGGCTTTAACCAGCGCATATTAGCTTTGATAGAAGCTGGATTCATAGCAACCAACACATCGCAGAGGTCACCTGTTGTGTGTACTGGTTTATGACCGAAGTGCACTTGGAATCCTGAAACGCCAGACACTGTACCTTGTGGAGGACGAATTTCAGCTGGATAGTCTGGGAATGTAGCGAAATCGTTACCGGCAAATGCTGTTGAATCTGAGAACAAATTACCAGTCAATTGCATACCGTCTCCTGAGTCACCCGCAAAACGGATAACCACCTGTTCGAGTTCTACAACTTTTGATGTTTTTGTCATAGTAAAACTATATTAATGTTGTATTAATTTTGTTTGTTCAAATTTTCTGCAAATGTAGTTATTTATTTATTAATACAACAAAAATATAGCAAAAAGATTTTTATTATTTTTTCATTTTTTTTGAGCTACATACCGATTATCTTTATATCTTTGCAGCAATAATTCAAAAAAATTAAATTAAAATAATTATGGCTTACAAAATTTTAGACAATTGTGTAGCATGCGGTACTTGCATCGATGAGTGCCCAGTTGGTGCTATTTCTGAAGGCGACATCTATGTAATTGATGCTGATGCATGTGTTGGCTGCGGCTCATGTGCTGGTGCATGTCCAAACGATGCTATCGTCGAAGATTAAGAATTAAAATTTTATTCGTTAAAAGGGAAAAAAACTCGACAGTAATGCCGAGTTTTTTTTATGACCAACTTTGAGCTAAGAACCATTGAACTCCTAACTCCATCACCACATCACCACATCACCACATTACTACATTACTACATTACTACATTACTACATTACTACAAAAAAAGGCGTCACCCTATTTCAGAGTAACGCCCTAATTATGAATTATCAATTAAAAATTGTTTTTGGAAGGCAGAGTCTAAATCCATAATTAGACCCATACTTTGCTTGTTCGAGTGAGTTACGTTTCGCCACACGCAAGTATTCATGATTATGGCCCGCATCACCGCCACGACACACACGATGTTTTGTGGAAGTTTCTGCCTGATCTGGGCCTTGTGGATTGATTGCCGGACTTTCACTATAGTACATACGGCCATAATAGTCATTACACCATTCCCAGACATTACCGCTCATGTCATATATGCCTAATTCATTAGCTTTTTTTAGCTTTACTTCACGTATTGGGAACTCCTCGTCCTTATTACCTAAGTACCAAGCAACTTCATCTACATCGTTGCTACCGCTGTACATATATCCCTTAGATCTGTTGCCTCCTCTTGCAGCATATTCCCATTCCGCTTCTGTAGGCAGTCTGAATTTCTTGCCTGTAAGCTCGTTCAGCTTGGTTATAAATGTCTGGCAGTCGTCCCATGTAACACATTCTACTGGTCTCTGAGGTTTATCATTGTAGTGGCTTGGGTTGCTTCCCATCACAGCTGTATATAACTCCTGTGTTACCACTGTCTCACCAATGCTGTAAGTGGTTAATGTAACATTATGCGCTGGGGTTTCGTCTTCACAATCCGTGATGCCATCCAATGGGTCATAAACAGATCCCATTCTAAAGGTACCTCCATCAACTTGTATCATATTAAAGCTAACGCCGTTAACAGTAATGGTTTCGATAACTATTGGTGCTTCTTCTGTTGTTGCGCATGCTTCTGTTGAATGTTCTGATTCTCCTATTTCGTTAACCGCTGTAACATTGTAGCAATAATCTGTTCCAGCTGTCAAGCCTTCAACTGTATATGATGTTACTGTCAGACCTTCAACAACAAGGGTCTCTCCGTTATAAACATTATAGTTTGTAGCGTTTTGAACAGCGGCCCATGATAATGAGATTTCTGTTTGACCATTTGCTGTAGCGACCAAGTTTGTTGGAGCTGCTGGAGCTGTTGGTGCTGATTCTGTTATTGCGCATGCTTCTGTTGAATAATCTGATTCGCCAGCTTCGTTAACTGCTGTAACATTGTAACAATATTGTGTTCCTGCTGTCAAGCCTTCAACTGTATATGATATTGCTGTTAAACCTTCAACAACAACGGTCTCTCCGTTATAAACATTATAGCTTGTAGCGTTTTGAACAGCATCCCATGATAATGAGATTGTTGTTTGACCTGTTGCTGTAGCGACTAAGTTTGTTGGAGCTGCAGGAGCTGTAGGTTCTTCTGGTTCTTCTGGATCTTCTGTTGTTGCGCAAGCTGATGTTGAAGCTGCTGATTCGCCAGCTTCGTTAACTGCTGTAACATAGTAGCAATATTCTGTTCCTGCTGTCAAGCCTTCAACTGTATATGTTGTTGCTGTCAAATCTGAGACAACAAGATTGCCATTGTTGTAAACCTTATAGCTTGTAGCGTTTTGAACAGCGTCCCATGTCAATGAGATTGTTGTTTGACCTGTTGCTGTAGCGACTAAGTTTGTTGGAGCTGTAGGAGCTGCAGGTTCTTCTGGTGTGTCTGAATTTGTAATCGTAGTTGCGCATAGGCGGAAGCCAATATCTTTAACTTTGGTGGAAGGGGAAGTATAGCTACTATATGTCACTGTGCAATAATCTGATTTGTGACAAAAGGCACCACCATAAAAACGATAAAATCCACCAGTGGATGTAGTTTTGGTCCATTCTTGTACATTACCGCTCATATCGTATATACCTAATTCATTTGGAGATAGGGTCTTCACATCGTGTGTCCTATTATCGCTGTTGCCATCGTACCATGCCACATCTCCTACGGTATTGCTTCCGCTGTATGGGTAACCGTTAGATTTATTTCCCCCTTTTGCTGCATATTTCCACTCTAAACTATTAGGAAGTCGGAAGTTTTCACCTGTAAGCTCGTTTAATGCCGCAATAAAGTCTTGGCAATCGTTCCAAGAAACCTTTTCAACAGGTCTTTGAGGATTTCCGCTAAAGTTGCTTGGGTTACTACCCATCACAGCTTGCCATAATTCTTGTGTCACTTCTGTTTCGCCAATATAATAATCAGAAATATCATTTCCATTGCCTTCAACTTTTATCATTTTAAAGGTCGCACCGTTAACTGTAAAAGGAGGATTTGGATTTGATGGCATTGTTGTTGCACATGCTACTGTTGAAGCTTCTGATTCGCCGGCTTTGTTAACTGCTGTAACATAGTAGCAATATTCTGTTCCTGCTGCCAAGTTTCCAACAGTATATGTTGTTGCTGTCAAACCGGAGGCAATAAGATTGTCATTGCTGTAAACCTTATAGCTTGTAGCGTTTTGAACAGCGTCCCATGTCAATGAGATTGTTGTTTGACCTGTTGCTGTAGCGACCAAGTTCGTTGGAGCTGTAGGTTCTTCAGGATCTGGTGTATCTGGCGTATCTGGTTCTTCTTCATCCATTTCTTCCCAGCGTAAAGCTTCAGCTGTTGTGCCGTCTATGCCGCTTCGGTAATACAGTTTGTTGCCTTTTATGCCGTTATGGAAAGTGTAAGCATAAGTCTTGTCTTCTTTCTTATGTTTTATCATCGTTTCCTTATTGGTATTTGGCAACAACACAACGTAGGAGATGCCGCTCGCGCTTTCTACATCTATTTTAGCCTTGTCATCTTCTGTAACTTCAAGTTCGTATCTTTCACCTTTGTATGACAATGTGTATTCTGTGCCTATAATGGCGTCGCCGTACAGTTCTTCAACGTTTTCTAAGTCTAACAATGCTATTGCTATTTGGTTTGAAAGCGTGCCTTTGAGGTTCAACTTAACCTCGCCGTTTTCTGCAACAGCTATAACTTTGGTCTTTGCTATGTGGCAGTAGCCTAAATCTTCCAAACGGCCAGTTTGATTTGAAATGCTGCCTGTGAGACTGTCTCCGTCATTATTATAGTATGGAGTCTCTAACTGATGTGAGTGGCCGAAATACCAGATGTCGTATTCCTCGCCTGATGTGATGAGGTCTTCAGCAGCCTCGCCTTCAAACTCAAGTTTTGAAGGTGTGCCGTCCGCCCATGACTCCAGCTCTATTATCTGAGGATTAGAGCCGTGTATCGCCAGATAGACGCATTCTCTGCCGTCGCTCCAGTTAATCTTACCGCTATCCATAAGATTGGTGAAGTCTGACTTTTCACCGTTGTTAATTGGTATGGTACAGCTTACCTTGACTTTTCCGCCAATTTCTTCGTTGTTTTGCTTCTTGCATTGAGAAAAACATAAAACCATCAATGCCATTAAAATTGTAAATGTCTTTTTCATGATGTTATTTTTTAAGCTTTTGGCCGTTGGCTTTTGGCTATTAGCTTTTTGTTAATTATTTTTATTTAATTTTCTCTAGTTAACTATAAATTCAACTCGTAATTTGTAACCACAGATTTCGCAGATTACTCAGATTTCGATTTAGTTGTGAGCATTAACCCAGCCTGTTGTCTTGTTGTCTTTAAAAAAAACAACGCGAGGCAGCTCAGAATCAGCATGCCACTTCCGAGAGGAACGTCTTCGGCAGCTATTTCGAAGTTACCGAACTCAAGGCTGTTGTAGTTAAGATCATTACCTAAATTGTCGAACTCGAAGCCGTTGCCTACGTTTTCATCGAACAAATCAAATGTAAAGCCGTAGCCTCCTGTGGGAGAGAGGTCATCGAAGCCGAAGCCCACGCCATCTTCTGGCGAACGAAGCTCATGATTGCTCTCGTCTTGGAAATACGCGTCGTTTTGTGTATTCTGCACGTTCTGGGCATTCAATGCACCCAATGTAAACGACAGAAAACTCAGCATAAGACCGATTAAAATCGTTTTTCTTTTCATTATTTTATATTTAAACACATCTTAAATCGAAAAAATCAAACAGCTTATCATAGACATAGAATTTATGATAAGTATAATTTGCAAAAGTATTTAAAAAGTACCAAACCATAAAATTTTCAGCGTTGCAATATTACAAAACAAACAAAATCACCCATTTACATTAAAGAAACGGGTGATTTTGTTATTTCAGTCTGTCCAAATACTCATGAGGCGTCATTACTGTGACTTTCTGAAAATTCTTTCAAACAGTAGAACGCTGACGGTATCAATCCATGAGTACTATAGTAAGTTCTGCATTTTTTAGAGTTGAAAACTAAAAATTGAAATTAACTTCCAATTTCCTCGTTCGCCTTATCGATATTATATTTTATCTGATTCATCACATTATCCAAAGCCACCAAGTCTTCTTCTTTTATATTATTCAAAACGTTTCTCATCATACTGATGGCGACTTCTGTGGTTCTCGATTTCAATTTCATTCCTTCTTCAGAAACAACAATGTTATTCACACGGCGGTCAGTTTTGTTGACCTGACGATAGACGAGGCCTTTTTTCTCCAATGAGTCGATGAATTTTGTCACCGAGTTTTTATCTTTCTGGATTATGTCGGCAATGGCTTGCTGCGACAAGACTTCTGCATCCCACAGAATATCCATCACAAGATATTGTTCAGGAGTTAGATTGATGTTATTACGACTGAGTTCTTTGGCAAAATATTTTATCAAAGAACAATTAACGATGTTAATGTAAACTGCAATTTTTTTTATCAAAAGCATAATATCATTTTTTTAGTGGACTATTCGGTTCGTTAGCCATCATTCTATATTCAACCTTATCTGTCACTCTTGGTATGTTTCTGCTTGCAAAAAGCGTCGCTTTTCCAAGCGGTGTCAGCACCATCTGAGTTCTTCTTCGTGCTATTCCTCTAGCCAAAATTCGTGCCACTCTTTCCGCCGACATCATTTTTTCTTCATTACGCGGCGTCTCCCCTTGCGGACTGCCATCTGCTGTCAGCGCAACATTACGGATGTTTGACGCCGTGAATCCCGGAGCGAAGATCATGACATGCAATCCGTCATATAAATGTTCTATCCTCAAGGTCTCAAGAAAACCTCTCACCGCGAACTTGGATGCCGAGTATGCCGTTCGTGCAGGAAGTCCTACATATCCTGCTGTCGAAATCACTCCAACAACACTACCCTTACTTTCAAGAAGATACGGCAAAGCGTATTTTGTACAATATACAGTTCCCCAGAAATTGGTGTCCATCAGAGAATGCATCACCTTCAGATCCAAATCCTTGAAGACAGCGCGCATAGAGATACCAGCGTTATTGACAAGAACGTCAATCTTTCCGAAACGCTCGACAGTCTTCTCAATAAGATTCTTGCAATCTTCTTCTTTGGCAACGTCTGTCTTTATGCACAAAAACCGTTGAGCTGTTGAGCCATGAGTCGAAAATTTTTGCTTCAATTCTGCGACTATATTTTCCAACTTATCGATAGAACGTGCGGCGAGAATCACTTTAGCTCCTAATGCCGCAAAATTAGTGACAGAAGCCAACCCAATTCCTGAGCTGGCTCCTGTCACTATAATAACTTTGTCTTTATAGAAATTCGTCATATATTAATATGTGTTTACCAGATTGCCATATTCGGCATCTCGTCAGAGTCGTACTTACCTTCAGCAAGTTTTCTCTTGACATCGGCAAACGCACTTAATGTGTAGTTGACATCTTCCAAAGTGTGAGCTGCTGTCGGGATTATTCTGAAGATAATCATACCTCTTGGAATAACCGGATATGTGACAATAGAACAGAAAATCTTGTAATTTGTTCTAAGGTCTTTTGCAATTTGTGCAGCTTGTTCTTCATTACCTGGCAAGAAGATAGGTGTCACACATGCTTCAGCTGGTCCGATTTCGAATCCTAAGTTACGGAAGCCGTCCTGCAAAGCGCGTGTAACAGTCCATAATTTCTTACGTAACTCATCGCCTTCTGCGCTTCTGATTATTTCAAGACGTTTCAAGCAACCTTCAACAATAGGCATCGGCAATGACTTGGCATACATCTGTGAACGCATGTTATAGCGTAGATAATCAATAACATATTTAGGTCCAGCGACGAAACCGCCGATTGTTGCCATCGACTTAGCGTATGCTCCGATGTAAAGGTCTATTTCATCCATGACGCCGAAATGTTCTGAAGTGCCGCGACCTGTTGGTCCCATGACGCCAAAGCCGTGAGCGTCGTCGATGAGGATACGGAATTTATATTTCTTCTTTAACTCAACGATTTGATCTAAGATACCGAGAGCGCCTGTCATGCCGAAGACACCTTCAGTGATGAGCAAGATGCCTCCGCCTGTCTTCTCGACTATCTCTGTCGCACGTTTAAGAGCTTTTTCGCAGCTTTCAATATCATTATGTTTGAAGTGGAATGATTGTCCGAGGTGGAGACGTTTACCGTCGATGAGACAAGCGTGAGCCTCTGAGTCGAAGACGATGACGTCGTGACGTGTTGTCAATGCGTCGATTGTAGAGACGATGCCTTGATAACCGAAGTTAAATTCGTAGGCAGCTTCTTTTCTTTCGAAGTCAGCGAGTTCTTGTTCAAGACGCTCGTGGAGACGAGTGTTGCCGCTCATCATACGAGCGCCCATAGGATACGCCATACCCCATTTTGCTGCTGCCTCAGCATCGACCTTCCTGATTTCTGGATGGTTAGCCAAACCGAGGTAGTTGTTCAAGCTCCAGTTCAAGACGTCAACGCCATTGAAACGCATGTGAGGTCCCAACTCACCTTCTAATCTTGGGAAAACAAAATAACCGTGTGCACGGTCTCTGTATTGACCAATAGGACCGCCTGAGTCCTTCGCTATTCTTTCAAAAATTTCCATTTTTATTCTTAGTTAAATTAGATTTTCATTTTTTAGCTGTGCAAAAATAGTAAATATATTTACTTTACCAAATTGATTTAATAAAATATTTTATCATTTTTAAATTTTTAAAACATCAACGTAGATTTATCTACAAATTACTTTTTTATTCAACACTTATTTTTCAAAAAAAATTCATTCCCATTCAATTATTTTTTCGTATTTTTGTTGTAAATTTATTCATTACAGACAAATTAAAATGATAAACAATAAGATAATTACAGTTGTCATGCCAGCATACAATGCTGAACTCACATTATTCCAAACACTTAAAGAAGTTCCAACTGATATAGTTGATCACATTATTTTAGTTGATGATAACAGTTCTGACAAGACAGTTGAAAAAGCACATCAACTTGGCATCGAGTATATCATCAAACACGAAGAAAACAAAGGATACGGTGGCAATCAAAAAACATGTTACGACAAAGCCTTGGAAATAGGGTCTGATATTGTAATAATGCTTCATCCCGATTACCAATACACTCCCAAATTAATTCACTCTATGGCATATCTCATTGCCAATGACGTTTACAAAGTAGTTTTCGGATCAAGAATCTTAGGCAAAGGTGCTTTAAAAAACGGAATGCCGCTATATAAGTATGTATCTAACAGATTTTTAACTATGTTTCAGAATTTGTTAATGAATCAAAAGTTATCCGAATACCATACTGGTTATAGAGCTTTTTCGTCAGAAGTACTAAAAAATACAAACTATCATTTATGTTCTGACGACTTTATATTTGACAACCAAATGATAGCACAGATATTCAACCAAAATTACGAAATAGCTGAAATAACATGCCCTACAAAATATTTCCCAGAGGCCTCTTCAATTAATTTTCAAAGAAGTCTTAAATATGGATTTGGTTGTCTTAAAGTTTCAATCATGTATTTTCTAAACAAAATCGGAATTTTAAAATACCGCATATTAAAAAATAGAACTAGATAATGATGAAAATAATTTCAATATCAGTACTATCTTTACTATTAACTTGTTTTATTTCATCCATATATTGTCAAATTCCTCCTAATTTGGATAACAATTGGAAATTAAATACAAAAAAAAGCGATGAATTCAACGACACCATATTAGATGATTCCAAGTGGGATGTTCTTGATATTTCAAATGGTATAGGATATAGCTGGGGAGGAGCTGAATATTTCAGGCCTGAAAATGTTGCTGTTGACAATAATATTTTACAATTAATAGTTGAACGTAAGCCAAACAACCACAACAAATATTATTCAGGCGGAGTTAGATCTGTCAATCACAATTTTTCCTATGGATACTTTGAAATATATGCAAAATTACCAGGATTCTATAATAATGGAATACCATGCGGAGATGGTTTTTGGCCTGCATTTTGGACATATTACGTTGAAGAAGATGAAGATGGATGCCGAATCATACATGATGAAATCGATATATTAGAACCATCTGGAAGACAATATGCTAATGCAAAATCCAATGTCGCAGGTTGGCATGATGAACACCCAGATTGTGAAATCGATCATATAAAAGTATGTGAAGCACAGTATAACCACAACCAACCGCTATTTAAAGATTATCATAAATATGCAGTTGAATGGTTACCTGATAGAATTATATTTTATTTTGACGATCAACCTTTCTATGCTCAATACAATCATCCAAAGATGATCATGAAACCTCAGTATGTAGTAATAGACCAACAAATGGACAAGACATACAATGTAAATTCCAACACACCATTTCCACAATATATGTTAATAGACTATTTTAGATACTATGAATTAAACACTTCATTCTGCGAACAAACTTTATCAATAACAAGCAATTCACAATTAAATAAGCATTTGCCAGGAGTACGTAAAAATATAATTATTGGAGATGGCACTAATTCATTATATTTATCTAACAATCAAAGCATAACATTAAGAGCAACGAATGAAATAACAATAAATGGAGATTTTATTGTTCCTATTGGATGTGAATTAAATTTAATACCAACACCTTGTTATTAACAAAAATCAATAAAATGAAAGTACATATAAGAATATCAACATTATTAGCCTTCATCTTAGGAGTATCTATAAATTTAAATGCACAGCTTAAAGTAGAAAGTAATGGAAACGTAAGAATAGGAACAAATGAGCCATATCCTAAAGGTGGAAAACTACAAATAACAGGGATAAATGAAACACTTGAAGCAAGAATTTTTGTAAGTTCAAATAATACAGCTCGATTGTGGACAGCTAATTCAACGAATGCTGTAGGGTTTGGAATCGATGAAAATGCTGTCGGACATATATATCGAAATATAAACTCACCAATCTCAATCATGACCTTTAATAATAATGGTTATATTGGGATTGGCAAAAATCCTTCATATACTTTAGATGTTAATGGAAGCATAAATGCAAATATCGTAATATTTTCATCAAACGAATCTCTAAGATTTAATACAAAACCTATTGATAATATATCAGATAATTTATATAATTTAAACAGCATATCGTATAAGTTACATAATTCTGATAATATTTCGATTAAAAACAATGAAAACTTTCATTATGGTTTCATAGCACAAGAAGTACAAAACATCTTCCCAGAATTAGTGTATGAAGATAACAACGGAATTCTTGGAATAGATTACATATCATTTATACCTTTATTAATCAATGAATTAAAACAACAACAAACAAATATTGAAAATTTAAGAAATGAAATAAACATATTAAAATCAGCACTAATAAAACAGTCCGTTAACAAAAGCGAAGATAATAATTTAGCTGAAATATTATATCAAAACTACCCTAACCCATTTAACCAAGCGACTACAATCAATTTAAATTTACCATTAAACATCACCTCTGCAACACTACATATATATGATTTATACGGCAACCCTACTAAAACATACACCATCGAAGAACGTGGATTTACAACTATTACTATTGATGCAAATGAACTAAATACAGGCATCTACATATACTCATTAATTGCAGATCAAAAAATAATTGACACCAAAGTTTTTATAATAACTGAATAGCCATGAATATTATATACTCATGTTTCTCTGACACTCAAAACGTTTTACTACTCACAGGAGGTTTTTCTTTTATAATCAGTTTGTTAATGCACATCAAAAGCAGAGAATATCTATCATTGGCATTCCTTGTTTTAACTGCAATTTGCATATTTAGTTTCGCAGCATTGTTGGATCCATTTTTAAATTTATGGGACGAGCGTTTTCATGCACTTGCTGCCAAGAATATGATGAACCATCCACTAATGCCAACTTTATACGACGATCCTATCGTTGATATGCCTTACGATAGATGGGACAGATACCATATTTGGCTGCACAAACAGCCTCTGTTTTTATGGCAGATTGCTATTTGCTTCAAAATATTCGGTGTATCTGAATTCAGTCTAAGATTACCTGACATCGTACTTGGAACAATATTAGTTGTAATAACATATCGCTCAGGTAAATTATTGGCAAATAAAAATGTAGCATATATATCTTCATTATTTGTCATTTCTACAATATATATATTAGAACTAATTGCTGGCAGACAAGAACTTGAACACAATGACTTTACTTTTTTAGTTTATATTTCACTAAGCATCTGGTCTTTTATTGAATATTACTACAGTAAGAAAACAATTTGGATTTATTTAATTGGATTATTTTCCGGAATGGCTATTTTATGCAAATGGCTGGTAGGATTGCTCGTATATTTTGGATGGGGATTCATGAGGATTTTACAAAAAAATATAAAAATATCTAAAAACACAGATCTTATCATTTCATTGTCAATCACATTATTAGTTGCCTTGCCTTGGCAAATATTAACATTTGTATGGTATCCTGAAGAAGCTGCTTGTGCATACCGTTTCAATTCCATACACTTCACAACTCCTTTAGAAGGACACGGAGGTAATTTCTGGTATCATTTCAACATGTTTAATACAATTTATGGCAAAATTGCATCATTCTTAATAATTCCAGGATTCATTGCTTTATATAAAAAAAACAAAGACAAAATATTACTTAACTCATTATTGAGCATGGTAATTGTTGTATATCTTTTCTTCTCATTAGCCGCAACAAAAATGCCATCATTTACAATCGTAACAGCAATGATCATTTTTATTGCTTTTGCTACACTATTTGATTCTATCATAGAGCACATCAATAAATTATTTATAAAAAGATATATCAAATCTTTAATTTTCGGATTGTTTACTATCACAATTGCTATATTCAACTTTGACATTACTTTCTTAAAAGAAAAACACACAAATAATACTTACACTAGTAATCTATTAAACAACAAACATGTATTCAAATCATTAGAACTGCCGTCCAACACTGTTTTATTTAATGTAAAAGGACGTCACTATATAGAAGCAATGTTTTACACAAATCTCCCTTCTTATAATTTTATACCTTCTCTTGAACAATATCAAGACATTAAAAGTAAAGGAAAAACAATTGCCTTATTTAAAAAAAACAATGAAAAAATTCCTGATTATTTAACAGATGACACATCTGTGATTATCATAGATAAGGAGATAAAAGGATACGAATAATTAAAAGTATTTTCAACTATAAAATCATAAATCACTGAAAATCAATTTATAGAAAAAACTTTGAAAAAACATCCATTTTTTAGCTGTGCAAAAATAGTAAATATATTTACTTTACCAAATTGATTTAATAAAATATTTTATCATTTTTAGATACCGTTTTAAAAATTGTTATATTTTTGTGCCTCGAACTAAAGAAAACAACAAGCGATATGATCAAAAGACTGTTGTCAGTTGACTGCCGTACGTTGTCCTTAAAACAATGACTATGATAAACTTAAAAGACAAATACGCACTTGTAACAGGAGCGAGTTCCGGGATTGGCGCTGCCATTGCCAAACAGCTCGCCAAAGAAGGATGTAACTTATTCCTGACAGGGCAAAACAAAGAACGACTAGAAGAGACCAAAAAATCATGTGAAGCTAAGGGCGTTAGAGTCTTCTCCAAAGAAAGCAATTTTGAGGAATATTCAAGCATAGACGTTTTTGTTCAATTTGTCAAATCACATAACATAAATATCGACCTTTTTGTTTTAAACGCCGGCATTTCTCAAAGAGCAAAAGCATTTGAAACAGACTTCGCTACCGACCAGAAGATAATGCAAGTAAATTACTGGAGTTCTGTATATCTCATCAAGCAGTTTAAAGACGAGATTCTCAACTCAAAACATACTAGCATTTCTGTCACCACCTCGCTCGCAGGTTTATTCGGTTTCCCATTAAGAACATCATATTGTTCATCAAAACACGCCTTGCTCGGCTTCTTCGAGTCAATGGATTTGGAATACGACAACGTCAGCGTCACTTTCCTTATTCCTGGAAGAATCAACACCAACATCAGCAAGAGCGCTCTTCTTGGCGACGGACAACGTTATGAAAAGATGGACCCAGGCCAAGCCAAAGGCCTCGACGTTGACAAAGCAGCGAAACGTGCTGTCGAGGCTATCAAGAAAAAGAAACACAGAAAACTCATTGGAAAATACGAATTGTTAATGGCATATATTAATAGGTATCTTCCAAGTCTTTATTACATACTCTCAAAACATATTTCTCCAACTTAAAAATTAGAACAATGAAAGAAAAAGTAATATGCGGTATTCAACAAGTCGGCATCGGCGTTGAAGAATTATTGGCACCATGGAAATGGTATAACAAGGTGATGGGCTTCGAGATGAAGATCTTCGACGACGAAGGCGTCGCGGAACGCATGCTTCCTTACACTGGAGGCAAGCCACAGCCAAGACGCGCGGTCTTAGCGTTCAACCCTCGCGGCGGCGGCGGTTTCGAAGTTTGGCAGCCTAAAGGCAGAAAAGTAAAATATCCGGAACGTCAGCTCATGCTCGGCGACTACGGCATCAACATCTGCAAATTAAAAGCGAAAGATGTTGAGAAATCATACGCTCATCTTAAAGAAAACGGAGCGACAATGCTCAGCGAAGTGTGCTCCTCTCCTTTCGGATTCAAGCATTTCTATTTCAAAGACCCATGGAATAATATCTTCGAGGTGGAGCAAAACGACTACGCCTTCATCGATGACAACAAAATAACAAACGGCGGCGTCAACGGAGTTTGCATCGGCGTGAAAGACATGGAGAAATCTATCGAGTTCTACGGCAAGTTATTGGATTACGACACAATAGTCGGTGACGTAACAGGCACTTTCGATGATATACAAAACATCAACGGCGGCAAAGACAAATTCCGTCGCGTTATGCTGAAACGCTCCAAACCGATACAAGGACCGCTTTCTGATATGATGGGAGATTCTCATATCGAATTGATTCAAAATTTAAGTTCCGAGCCTGTAAAAGTTTTAGAAAACAGATATTGGGGCGACCCTGGCTACATCCACTTATGCTTCGACGTTCGTAACATGGAATGCATCAAAGAAGCTGCTGAGGCATTAGGACATCCTTTCGTCTGTGATGGAGGCCGCGACTTCGACATGGGCGACGCCAACGGACACTTCACCTACGTGGAAGATCCTAACGGCACTTTGATAGAATTCGTCGAGACATTCAAGGTTCCTGTCATGAAGAAATTCGGCATTTATCTCAACCTCGAAAACAGAGACGACTATAAACCATTACCTAAATTCATGACCAAAGCGATGAGATTTAGCAAGATTAAAGCGGAGAAGATAAAATAAGAAATTCAGAATTTCAGAACCTCAGAATCATAGAAATATTTTTGTGATTTTGAGGTTTTGAAATCACCACGAATTGCGTATATCAACACATATTTTTTCAACACCCACCCCATCACTTCATTACTACATTACTTCATTACTACGTGACGACATATCATAAAAGCCCCTGCATTCTTAACTGGAAAGCTCGCCGCTGCGGCCAACAGCCAACAGTCTTAGTTCTTATCTCAGCAACCGAGTTCTTTCAACAAAAGATCTACGGATAAATTTAATTTTGAAAAAGCAAATAGTTTTTTGCCTAAATCTTTGAGAGAAGCTCCAATATGAAATACTTCTTCTTTATCAATTATAACAAATCTATCGTGTATGCCTTTAGCTGTTTGTATTTCAATTTCCAAATATTGTTTATTATGTCGGTCTAAATCCAATTTTAGTTGATTGCTAATTTTATCCGTGTATATTGTTGCTTCAACTCCACCTTTTCTCTTATCAAGCATTGTCAACACAGATTCGTCAATATAATTATCAATGACAATGATTGATTCATTTGCCATTTTTATCAAATCCGTTATAAATTTATAAGCATCAAATATTTCACCTCTATAAAAAACACCTTGAACAGGTGGTATTGATTTTTGCACAAAATAATTTATCTGTTCATTCATCTCTTTAAGTTGAACATCATGATTATACAGCTTATTTTCAAACTTATTTTCTATATAGTCGATCCTTTGGTTTATAGAATATCCTTTAAGCAAATTATTTTTAAGTATGCTGTTTGCCCATTGACGAAACTGTATTCCAATCTTTGTATTGACTCTAAAACCTATAGAAATTATAACATCTAGATTATAATATGTTATATTTCTGAATACTTCCCTATTTCCTTCTACTCGAACTGTTCGGAAATTCCGAACAGTTGAATTCTTATCTAGTTCATTCTGGTGATAAATACTTCTAATATGTTCACTGATGTTTGACTTGCTTGATTGAAACAACTGAACAATCTGATTCTGGGAAAGCCATACCATATCATCGTTCAAAATAACTTCAATTTTAACATCATTATTCGCCTGGTATATTACAAGTTCGCCATGAAGGCTATCATCATTATTTGTACTGTTATTCATATTTTTTTATTTTGATTCTATTTGCAAATTTAGAATAACACTAACAAACACCAATCACTTCAATACTAGAAAATTAGTTTGTATTTTCATTTTTAACATTTTTTATGATTTTATTAAGATTTCATGTTAATATTTATTTATAAATCATAAACTTTATTTATCAACGGACTTTGGGTTTAAGTCCAAAAGCCAACCCTTAGTTCTTAGCTCAGCAACCTCATTCCTATTTTCCTCCCCACCCACACCCCATCACTACATTACTCCATTACTCCAACATTAAAAAAAAACTGCCGCTTTTTTCGAAGTGGCAGTTTTTTTTAAAACGGTTATCTACAAAGTTCCAAAATGAAAGCGTATTCGAGGGCTATCTCCTTTATTCCTTCGAAGCGTCCTGATGCTCCGCCATGACCGAAGTCCATATTTGTCTTAAGATATAACGGGTTGTTATCGGTTTTCAGTTCACGCAGTTTTGCCACCCACTTGGCAGGTTCCCAATATTGCACCTGGCTATCGTGCAATCCTGTCGTGACGAGCATTGCAGGATAATCTTTGCGTTCCACGTTATCGTAAGGAGAATAAGAGAGCATATAGTCGTAATATTCTTTTTCGTTAGGGTTGCCCCATTCGTCATATTCGCCTGTCGTCAATGGTATTGTATCGTCTAGCATTGTTGTAACGACATCGACGAAAGGCACCTGAGCTATTATTCCGCGCCACATTTCTGGAGCCATGTTAGCCACCGCTCCTACCAGCAGTCCACCAGCGCTTCCGCCCATAGCGAACATCTTATCATTATTAGTAAATCCTTCATTGACAAGATATTTACCGCAATATATAAAATCTAGGAAAGTATTTTTCTTTTTCAGCAGTTTACCGTCTTCGTACCATTGGCGTCCCATTTCTTCGCCGCCTCTGATATGAGCGACAGCCCACACGAAGCCTCTGTCGAGGAGCGAGAGACGTGCCGTTGAGAAATACGCGTCCATACTGCTGCCATACGAGCCGTAGCCGTAAAGCACCAAAGGATTAGCGCCGTCTTTCTTCATACCTTTTTTATATACTAACGAAATAGGCACCATCACGCCATCGTGCGAAGGAGCATAATGACGTTCCGTGACATAATCGTCGGGATTATAGCCGCCAATTATTTCCTGACGTTTCAAAAGCGTCGCTTCACGTTTTATCATATCATATTCATAAAGAGAAGCCGGCGTTGTCATGGAATTATAGCCATATCTCAACAGATGCGAGTCGAAGTCAGGATTTGCCGATGAATATGCGGTATAAGTAGGTTCACCGAAGTCGATGTAATAATCCGTCGAGCCATCCCATGTTTTTATTCTTAACTTTATCAAGCCTTCCACGCGTTCTTCTATAACCAAATAGTCGGAGAACAAGTCAAAGTCTTCTATCAAGACATCATCACGATGTGCGAGCAGCTCAGTCCAGTTTTCTCTTTCCGTCATATCGACAGGAGTCTTCATAATCTTGAAGTTCTTGGCGCCGTCGGCATTTGTCAAGATATAGAAATCATTGCCATAATGGCCTATTCCATAGAGAAGGTCGTGTTCACGTTTTTGGAAGACCTTAAACTCATCGTACGGTCTGTCGGCATCTATGAAACGTACTTCCGACGACATAGTGCTATCGGAGATTATCATTATATACCTTCTCGACTTCGTTTTGCCGACATAACAGCTATAGGCTGTATCATCCTCAAAATAAACGAGTTTGTCATTTTCGGCATCGTCGTTAAGTTTATGACGCATCACTTTGCATGAACGCAGCGATTCATCTTTTCTGCTATAAAACAAAGTCTCATTATCGTTAGCCCAGACCATATTTCCCGTAGTATTTTCAATATCTTCGGAAAACATCTTTCCTGTTTCAATCTCCTTGATGAAGATGTGATATTGGCGGCGGCTCACCGTATCGACGCTGTATGCAATCAGCTTGTTATCAGGACTTATGCTATAAGCTCCGAGGTCAAAATAATGATGGCCTTCTGCCATTTTGTTGCCGTCGAGGAGTATCTCTTCCGGATTCTCCATGTTATCTTTACGGCGGCAATAGACAGGATATTCCTGGCCTTCTTCGTAACGCGAATAGTAATAATATCCGTTTCTTTTTATAGGATATGAGACGTCATCTTGTTTGATGCGTCCCACTATTTCGTCATAAATCTGTTTTTGCAGATCTTCAGTATCTTTCATCATAGTCTCCTGATAACGATTCTCTTGTTCGAGATAATCTATAACTTCAGGATTTTCACGTTCATTAAGCCAATAATAATTATCAATACGGATTTCCCCATGAGCGTTCAGTTCACGAGGACATTTTTTTGCTGTAGGTTTTTCCATAATGTTAGAATGACAATGTTAATCCGAGGCTAGGCATCAACGGCAATTGATATATAGTTTTAGCTGTCATGATGTCGATATAGAAGATATTGCTTCTGTCATAGACGTTGGTGACGCTGAAGTCAGCTTCAAGTATCGTTGATTCGGTGAAATAGAACTTACGTTTAAGGTCGAAGTCGAGTCTGTGATAAGTAGGCAGCTGTCCTGTGTTAAGTTCGTCGTAAATGATACCGACGTTACCGCCTTGAGTATAAGGGTCGAAGTAGATGTTATCGTAAGGCAGTTCTTCATAGAATCCATTGACTTTAGTGAAAGGGAAACCTGTGCCGAAGTTCCATCGAGCGCTCAATTCCCATTGATTTTTAGCGCCGGCGGTATAAGTAGCGATAAGGTTCACATTATGACGGCGGTCGTAGTGAGTGCGATATGTGACTATTTCACCGGCAGCGTTTTCATAATTCTTTGTAACATAAGCCAATGAATATGCGCCCCAGAGATACCATCTCTTATCTTCGTATTTGACGGAGAAATCGACGCCGTAGGCATCGCCTGTCTCTATCATAAAATCTTTTCTTTCAATCTGAGGCGTTCCTGGAGGAGCTGTATTTTCGCTATATATCTGGTTTCTGTTCATGCTTGTAAGCTGGACAAAATCTTTATAATAACCTTCGAGGTTGAGTGTCACGTTGTTATATACGTCAAATTCTGTTCCGAGGATATAATGTATAGCCTTTTGAAGTTTTGTTGTAATTTTTTCTCCGTTGAATGTTGAAGGAAGATTCATTTGTCCCGACAAGAATCCGTAGAAAAGATTGACCACGTCGCGATCGCTGTTGGCAGCGATAAGGTTTTGAGAATACACGCCTCCAGCAGCCTTGATGCGGAACCATTCTGTCACGTTATATTTTATTGCGACGCGAGGTTCTGGCGACACTTCCGACATAGAAGCATAAGCCTGGACTCTGAAGCTAGGCTCAAAAATCAAATTGTTAAACTGAGCCTTGTATTTGATATAAGCGCCTAATTCCGTTGTATTTTCCTCTTGAGTAATTCTGATGCCATTTGACTTTGTGTAATCGAACACCGTTTTAAATCCGAGCATCTCGATACCATATTTCAAAGTATTTTTGCCAAGGAAATAAGTGAAGGCGAAACCTGCATTGAAGCCATTTATAGAGCTTTCTCTATCAGGATTATTTTGTTCTTCGAGAACAGCTTTATAATCAGAGAACGCTATGTTACCTTCGATAAGCACCGGTGACTTTCCAGGAATGACGACGAAGTTGGTTCCTGCGCCATAGGAGTCCCATCCGAATGTAGAAATTGATTTATAATTATTTACATCATCAGTAAAATTAAATCCGAAGAAATTGATCTTACTTCCATTTGTCGAGTTAAGAGATATTTTTCCGTAAAGGTCTCTATAGTTGTAAGGCAACACCTCACCTCCAAGGATGCCTTTATACAACGTCTGGCTTGTTTTTTCTATATAAGAGTTTTTCGCTGACAAGATAAAAGAAGCCGTCATATCATCTGGATTTTTAGCTTTTTTTATCGGTCCTTCGAGAGTCACTTTTGCGCCGAAAGTGCTAGCGCCGACCTTACCAGCGATGCGTTTTTTATTACCGTCACGAGTTGTGATATCCATAACGGAAGATATACGTCCGCCATATTCAGCACCGAAACCGCCTGTGTAAATCTCGGCGTTTCTGATGATGTCGGTATCGAACACAGAGAAAAGTCCGATTGAGTGGAAAGGATTATAAATCACCATTCCGTCGAGAAGCACCTTGTTTTGAATCGGCGAGCCGCCTCTGATGTAAAGCTGACCGCCTTGGTCGCCAGTGAAGACCACACCAGGTAGCACCTGAAGATACTGTGCAAGGTCAGCCTGACCGCCCATCGAAGGAATCTTAGTGATGGTTTTCGGAGTGATATTAACGACGGAAGTCTTGGTCTCAGTCTGAGCCTCCACCTTATCGGCCGTGACGCTTACAGCCTGAAGCACCACCGACGATTCTTCGAGATAATACTTTTTATTCAAGACTTCATTTTTTCTGAGAGATATATTTTCAGAAATAGTGTCATATCCGAGGTTAGTGACGAGAAGCACATAATCGCCGTCAGGGATTCTTGTGATGTTAAAAAAACCGTTGATGTCAGTAGATGCACCTATCGTCGTGCCTTTTAAATATACGTTACAAAACATCATCGGCTCGCCCGACGATCTCTCATAGACAAAGCCTTTGACGTTATTATCGCTTTGCGCGAAAAGTTCAATGTTAGAAAAAAGTAATATTACTGTGATTATAAAAGCGGTAAGACTAAATTTCGTTTGCATCTCAAATATTAAAAATTAACAAAAAACACGCCCGTCAAGGCATTTTTATAATTATGTGCAAAGTAACGAAAAAAAAGTCAGAAAAAGAATGATTTTTTCAATAAAAAAAGTTAAAAAAAAATTAACTCTGAGACCTGCCCAGAGCTAATCACATATCAATTCATCAACTCATTGACTCATTGACTCATTGACTTATTGACTTTTCATAAGCTTCTTTGATGAGTTCGAGCTCTTTTGCCGAGAAATGTTCAGGAAGCAATATCTGCACTTTAAGCAACAGAGCGCCAGCACCTTCTTTTCCGTAGTGAGGCATGCCTAGACCTTTGAGTCGTAATGTGCTATTATTTTGCGTTTGAGCCTTTATCGGGACATTGACATCTCCTTTGAGAGTGTTGACTGTTATTTTTCCTCCAAGAATTGCAGTATAGACATCGACGTTTATGTTTCTTATGAGGTCGTCGCCATCGCGTTGATATACATGGTCGTTCATTATGACGACTTTAATGAGGAGGTCACCGTTCTCGCCGCCGTTTCTTCCAGGATGGCCTTTTCCTTTCAGGCGCAATATTTGTCCATCACGCACGCCTTCTTTTATCGTTATCTTGACGGAGCTGCCGCCAATATCTATAAGACGCTGCGAACCTTGATACGCTTCCAATAAAGTAAGATTTATCGTCGCGTTGATGTCGCCGCCTTTTGCAGGACGAGCCGAGCGACGTCCTCCGCCCATTCCGCCCATGAAGCTACTGAAATCAAAGCCAGCGCCACTGCCCTGTCCGCCAAAAAACATATCGAAGAAATCCGAGAATCCGCTCGCATTGAAACCATGCGCACCTCCACCAAACCCTGCGTTTTCATACTGCTTCCAGTTGGCGCCAAGCTCATCATACTTCTTGCGCGAATCAGCATTGCCCAAAACCTGATACGCCTCTGAGATTTCCTTGAACTTCTCCTCCGCCACCTTGTCATCCGGATTCTTGTCAGGATGATATTTCACCGCCAACTTACGATAAGCCTTCTTGATTTCATCCTGCGACGCAGAACGCTCAACACCTAATATTTTGTAATAATCTTTGTATTCCATTTTTTAAGTCTATAAGTCTATGTGTCTATATGTCTATAAGTCTATAAGTTTGTTTTTAAACGTTATTAAAATCATTTTGTTCAAAAAAAACTCGTTGTCTTGTTGTCTCGTTGTCTCGTTGTCTCGTTGTCTTGTTGTCTTGTAGTCTTGTAGTCTTGTAGTCTTTAATACCTGTAAATTTCAACTCCTGATATTGCTCCTTCAAACTGTATGTCAATTTGCTTGTCAGCGGAAAAATAATTGGAAGTCTCATAAACATTTCCCGACTTCTTGTCGAATCCTTCGAATTTCTTATTGCTCAACACCGACTCGCATTTTATCCTGCATCCTGTTTTTTCAGGGATTCCGATTCTAATATCAGAAACGCCCGTCTCAAGCATCACCTCCGTAGCGTCACACAAATCACCCAACTTGATGTCAATGTCACAAGCTCCACCATTTATCTCAAGATTAGACACTTTATATGGCGAGAAATCGAAATTCATATTACAAGCTCCGAGGTTTATCTCAAAATCATATATTGGATTTTTATGTAACGCTATATTAAAATTATTGGATTTAAAGACCTTCGCATCAACATTAACATTATTCGTGCCTTCAAAACTTATTTCCGCATTATTGCCATCATAAACAACAGAGAAATCCTGTACCAAATAATTGCTAGCGTTTGTAGCCTTAACGAGATAATTCACTGGTGATGACAAGAATAGGTTTCCAGCTCCATAATCAATCTCAACATTAGCCGTTTTAATTTTATCATCATAAGGTTCTGAAAATTCTTGAACGTCAACATCATCATCTATCATATCATAGCTGAAAGACGCAGGAGATTTCACATTATCGCCGACATTATTATAATACAATAAACACGACAATAATATCAATACTATCACCAAAACTGATTTCAATAATTTATTTAAAGGAAGCATTGAAATGCCGAACATCACTAGAAATACCGGCCAGAATTTCGCAAGTTCCGACCACACTATTTCCAAATCGAACAATGTAACCATCAATGCGATGATTCCTATTGCGATAAGAATTATTCCACCTATGACGCCATTGTCCTTATTGTTATCCTTACTCATCGCTGCCTCCTTTCGAACTTGCTTTATAAATCATAACGGAGCCTATGACGATGAGTATCAAAGGCCACAGTTTCCACATCCAGCCTATTGGAATAAAATTATTTATCAAGAACATCAAGCCCACGAGTATAACAACGACACCCGAAACTATAGATGTCAATTTCTTATTTTCATCAGTCGGCCTACCGCTCGACGCCGTCTGAGAGCTTGTATCTTCCGGCTGCCTGTCAAAATCGAAGCTGACTTTTTTTTCAGGCAGCACTATCCACAAAATTATGTAAAGCCAGAATCCGAAACTGGCGAACAAAAGAGCAATGACAAAAAGCACTCTCACGAGAGCGACGTCCAGATTAAAGTAATTAGCCAGTCCAGAGCAGACGCCGCCAACGACTTTATTCATCGGATTACGTTCAAGTTTTCCATTTTCACGCATAACATTTAATTTTTCAAGTTAACAATTTAATATCCATTTTTGATTATATAACGAAAAAAAATAAAATTGCTGCACGTTTTTTTCAATCATAAAGCTATTTATTCAAGAATCTTTTCACCATCAATTCTTTCTCTTCGTCGCTACTATCTTTCATAAGCATAAGAAGCTCTGATTCAGGAATATCTTCAAATTTCTGGAGAAGAAGTCCGTCGAGAGCGTCATGGAAATCAGGGTCTATGTTGAAGCATAAAAACTTCGACTGCATCTTAAGATATTTCTTAAACAATGTCGGGAGGCGATAGTCGCCGTTACTAAGCTTCATCATATAACGGTCAAATTTCTCTATCGAAGCAATATTATTTTCGAGCAGGACATCAGCATCCACTTTCAAGAAATCGACAACGAAAGGAGTGCGTGCCTCTACAAGGTCTTTCAGCTCATCGCAAGAGAACTCCCTTGAAATATATTCGACCATCATGCTCTTATAGAACGTAGGATACCAGTTACTTATGCTTACAGGGCCAATGAAATATTCCACGTCTTTCATCTTATAAGCCACCATCATAAGACCTTTCAAAAGAAGCATGAGAGGAAGGATATCCTTCTGATAATCGACAGTGACGAAAGAACGTCCGAGTTCTATAGATTTCTTCAAGACATCTTTAAAAGGTTCTTTCAGTTTAAACAAAGAACTGATATAAAAACCATTGATGCCTTTTTGTTCCACAATCTCGCTTCCTATTCCGAGACGATAGCCACCTACAAGGCGATTCTCGTCTTTATCCCAAAGCACCAGATGTTTGTAATATGTATCATATTTATCTGTATCGAGTTTTTTTCCACTGCCCTCGCCTATCGCACGGAAAGCCTCCTCACGACGGCGTCCCATTTCATACATGATGTTAGGTATGTCGTCATAATCTGCGAAGTAACACTCATATTGAGCGCAAGTGAAGAGATGAGACTTCTCACGAATCTTTCTTAATTCGTTGATCAGCAAGTTAGACTTCAACGGAGGCGACAGCGATTCCTGTTTTGTTGTTGACACCTGAGATTCATGATTGTTGACATTAGCCTCGAGTGCGTAAGAACGAGCTCGCATATAAGCTGCGAGTCTCTTAGGGTCGTCATAAGCATCTATTTCAGACGGGAGTATAGGCTTGCCTATTTTCATTGTGATATGCTGGCCGCGTTTGTTGTAAAGCTCGTTAAGCAACATAGCGGTTCCGAACATAGAATTAATCTTATCAAGTCTATAGAACTTATTAGAGTTTTTTCCATCGAAATATATTGGCACCACTGGCACTTTGGCTTTCTTGGCAAGTTTCGATATAGTCACTGACCACTCAATATCCTCCGGATAATCATTACCGTTATAACGCGACACCTCACCAGCAGGGAACACGCCCAAACCGTTGCCATTAGACAGATGTTCCATAGCGGCCTTTATTCCGCCCACGCTGCTACCCCATTCAGGGTTGTTCGTAAACGGATTGACAGGGATGAAAACATTTTTGAGATTAGGGATGTTCGACAATATGAAATTTGCCATCATCTTAAAGTCGGGACGAACTTTGGCAATGGCATCGAACAAAATTATTCCTTCTATCGCACCAAAAGGATGGTTGCCGACAACCATGAACGGTCCCTCTTTAGGGATAGCGCTAAGCTCCGCATCATTACTGTCGTAGGTGACGCCATATACATTCAGCATGTGTTGAGTGAATTGGCTGTCGTTCAAATGAGCTGAGGGAGAATACATTCTATTGATTTTATTCACTCCGAGCACGCTCATTGCCACAGACGCGAGTCCTCGGGTAAAAACATTATCTTTACCAATGACCTTGATAAGATCCTCTTTATGTATCAACTTTTTCATAACTCAGCAGGAACAAAAATCCACAAAATGAGATACAGGCCCATGCCCATTCCAGCAAATATTATCGAAGAAGCAACAATAGCTCTCACCAAGGTCACGTCAACGTCAAAATAATCTGCCAATCCAGAACATACGCCACCCAAAATACGATTTGACATCTTGCGTCTGAATATTCTTTCTCTTCTCATAACGAATGTTTTTTTCGGGTCTCAAAGATAAAACTTTTTTTAAAAACACCGAACATTCACATTTGACTAATAGTTTTGTTTTTTATTGAAATTTCGTTTGTAATACCAAAAACTTTTGTTACATTTGCAAACCATTAAAAAAGTAAATTTAACAACAAAATCAAATAATAACAATGAAGAAGATTTTATTACTTGGAGATGAAGCCATTGCACAAGGCGCTATCGACGCTGGTCTTTCAGGTGTTTACGCTTATCCAGGCACACCATCAACAGAGATCATGGAATTCATCCAAGGCTCAAAAGAAGCTAAAGAATTAGGCATCCGCGCTTTATGGTCAGCCAACGAAAAGACAGCGATGGAAAGTGCCATAGGTATGTCATACGCAGGCAAACGTTCACTCGTATGTATGAAACACGTTGGTGTTAACGTTGCAGCCGACCCATTCATCAACTCAGCAGTGACAGGCGTTAACGGCGGTATGGTTGTTTTAGCAGCCGACGACCCATCAATGCACTCATCACAAAACGAGCAAGACTCACGTACTTACGCTAAGTTCGCTCTTATCCCATTGCTCGAGCCATCAAACCAACAAGAAGCTTACGACATGGCACGTTACGCTTTCGACCTCTCAGAAAAGATCGGAACACCTGTTATGTTACGCGTCACTACACGTTTGGCTCACTCACGCGCTGGTGTTGTTTGCACAGACAAACGTCAACAAAACGAAGTAGCTCTTCCATCAAACTTACGTCAATTCGTTTTGCTTCCAGCTATTGCTAGAAGACAATACAAACAATTGCTCGAAAAACAAGCTGTTATGGAACAAGACAGCAACGAGAGCGGTTTCAATAAATATTTCGAAGGAACAGACAAGAAATTAGGTATCATCACTTGCGGTTTGGCTTACAACTATTTGAAAGAAAACTACAACAACGAAACTATTCCTTATCCAGTTCTCAAGATAAGCCAATATCCACTTCCTATCGCCATGATTCAAAAGATTTATGACGAATGTGACGAAATCTTAGTCATGGAAGAAGGCTATCCAATCGTTGAAGAATTATTAAAAGGTCTCTTGGCAACAGGCAAGCCAATCCACGGCCGTTTAGACGGCACATTGCCACGCGATGGCGAACTCAATCCTAACATCGTCGCTAAAGCTGTAGGCAGACCATTTGAAGTAGGCGCTCCTATTCCAGAATTAGTACAGGCTCGTCCTCCAAAATTGTGCGACGGATGTCCTCACTGGGATTCTTTCAGAGCTCTCAACGAAGCTATGTCAGAATATGAAAAGGGCAGAGTATTCGGCGACATCGGCTGCTACACACTCAGCGCTACTCCTCCACTCAACTCTATCAACAGTACTGTTGACATGGGCGCAAGTATCACAATGGCTATCGGCGCTTCTGAAGCAGGTCTCTATCCAGCTGTAGCTTGTATCGGCGACTCAACATTCACTCACTCAGGCATGACAGGCTTGCTCGACGCTGTTAACAACAACAACAACATCGTCGTCATGATCCTCGACAACTCAACAACAGGTATGACAGGCGGTCAGAAATCTTCAGCAGAAGGTCGTCTCGAAAGCATCTGTAAAGGCTTAGGCGTTGACCCAGACCACGTAAGAGTTATCAAACCTCTTCCAAACCAACACGAAATCAACGTTCAAGTTATCAAAGAAGAGTTGGCATACGAAGGCGTATCTGTCATCATCCCACGTCGTGAATGTATCCAAACATTAAGTAGAAAGATGCGTGCAAAAAAAGCATAATTAACATTAAATAAAAGACTATCATGAAAAAAGATATTATATTAGCTGGTGTCGGCGGTCAAGGTATCCTTAGTATCGCTTCATGTATCGGTATCGCTGCTGTAGAGAAAAACATGTATCTCAAACAAGCTGAAGTTCACGGCATGAGCCAAAGAGGCGGCGACGTACAGTCACACCTCCGCATCTCTGACAACGAAATAGCTTCCGACTTAATACCAGAAGGCAAAGCTGACCTCATCATCTCAGTGGAACCAATGGAAGCTCTCCGCTATTTACCAATGCTCGCTAAAGACGGCGTCATCATCACAGCTAAAGCTCCTTTCATCAACATCAACAACTACCCAGAAGTTGAAGAAGTATATGCTGAGTTGAACAAACACAACGCCATCATCATCGACGCTGACGAATTAGCAAAAGAATGCGGCAACGTTCGCGCAGCTAACATGGTTATCTTCGGCGCTGCGGTTCCTTTCCTCGGCTTCGAAATGGAAACAATAGAAAACAGTATCCGCGAACAATTCGGCAGAAAAGGTGAAGAAGTTGTCAACCTCAACCTCAAAGCCGTTGAAGCTGGTTACAATCAAGCATTAAATAAATAATGTGAAAACATATCAAGACAAGAGATGGAGCAATTCCGTCTCTTGTTCTTTTATTAATGCATAATTCATAATTAAAATTGCAGAGACGCTGCGTCTGTACAATTTTCAAAATTCAAAGTTCAATATGAAATTCCATAATCTCATTGATTTCTTAAAGAAGAGCATTAAAGCTAACCTCCGTACATATTCATGTGCCTTGGGAGGAATATTTCTCTTTATCATAATCGCATTGGTATTATCAGGCAATAACGACAAAGCCGAACAACAGGAAATCAGCAAACCTAAAGAACCGGAATTTCTATACGGCATCTGCATCGACGACTATGATGTAGTTGTCGATACCATCAGAAAGAATCAGTTTCTTTCAAACATAATGCTCAAGCAGAATATCAGCTACAACACCATCACTCATATAGAGAAAAACCACAGAAAAGTATTCGACATAAGAACGATAAAACCTGGACAGAAGCACACTTTTTTGATAAGCCGCGACAGCATCGTGCGCCCTGTCTTCTGGATCTATGAAATCAACAAAATAGATTACGCTGTCTTCAGTCTCACCGACTCGCTCAACGCATGGATTGGACATAAGGAAGTGACTACCAAGATAGAAACCATTGAAGGCGTTATTGAGTCTTCATTATGGAACGCCATAGCTGCCACTGGCGGCGACCAAAACTTAACTATGGAATTATCAGACATATACCAATGGACTGTAGATTTCTTCGGCATACAGGCAGGCGATGTCTTCAAGGTGGTATATGAAAACAAATATATAAAAGACGAATGTATTGGCATGGGCAAAGTTCTTGCTTCATACCTCAACAACGCAGGCTCGGAACATTACGCATATTATTTCGTACAAAACGGCAAAGGCGAATATTTCGACGAGAACGGCGACAACCTACGCAAGGCTTTCCTGAAAGCCCCATTAAACTATCGTCGCATCAGCTCAACATTCACCAATGCAAGAAAACACCCAATAACTAAAATAGTACGTCCTCACCACGGAGTTGACTACGCTGCTGCTACTGGAACGCCGGTAGTGACCATAGGCGATGGAACAGTCATTGAAAAAGGCTGGGACAGCAAAGGCGGCGGCAACTATCTAAAGATTAAGCATAATAGCACATACACAACCACTTACATGCACCTTAACGGATTTGCCAAAGGCATACAAAAAGGCAGCAAAGTCAAACAAGGACAGCTTATCGGCTATGTAGGCAGCACCGGCATGTCAACAGGACCTCATTTGGATTTCAGGTTATGCAAGAACGGAACATACATCAATCCGTTAACATTTGAATCGCCATCTGCAGAACCTGTGAGCGCTGAGAACAAGGCAGCGTTTGAAGAGGCAATGAAGAACTTCGAATTTTGATTTGCCTCCACGTATCTCACATATCTGCGCGTATTGTATTGACAACAAACAATCACTTGCATCGCAAGCCAGAAACTTGTTGTCTTGTTGTCTTATTACTCAACCATCTTCTTAATAGCGACCAAGCTCTTTCCTTCTTGCAACGCTGCTCTCACCTTAGCGAAGCCTCTTAAAACATAGAACTTGCCTTCTCTCTTTTCTATTTCAATATCTTCTGAATCGTCATTGTTTTCATTTTCCATGATGAGATTCTTAGGAGAAATCCATACCTTATCATATTCATTGCCTTGTTCAAAAGCTCTGAAACTGCTCAACACCAAGTCGTTGACTTCGTCTTTTGAAGCATGACTTGTGTCGATGATAAAGTCGTAGTTGCTATAGTTATTGATATCGATGTTATAGAAAGTCTTGTATCTCAACACTTCGCTTTCTCTTCTCTCGATGATTTCCTTCTTGGCTGTCGCCATATCGGAATATGACTCACTGACGCGGCCTTTGTCGTTGAAAATACGTTCTGTTGCAGTATCTACATCAACGTACATATAAATCTTGAATGACTTAGGCACGAAATACCAAGCGAGGCGTGAATCGAAGATGATGTTTTCTTCTTTCTCACCCATCTCCTTGATGGTATCGTCAACCATATTGTCATATTTCGGATTTGATTCTATAAACTGATTAAATTCCTTAGCCGACATCCCGTGTTGCTCAGCCAATCTTCTGAAAATCAATCCTGCAGATTCAATTCTATAGTTAATATTGTTAATCAAATGATTAGCGACAGTACTCTTACCACTTCCTAAGTCGCCAGCTATTGTAATATTAATCATCTTTATTATGTTTTTATTTTTTATTTTCAATATTAGTAATGTCCGTCACTTCTTCCTTGATTTTCTTATTTATAGTAACGAACACTTTTAAAGGTGCCATGATAAGTAACATCATCACTTCAAGGATATATATCAACCACACATGGTCATTAGATGTAAAAAACTGATATACAATAAGTATAATGGTAAATATCATGAACAAATATTTTCCGTAACGTTTTCTTCTGAAAAGCAAGATAATACTCACCACTATCATCCCAACGATAAACCACAATATTCCAGACATAAGCATAGATCTGAATAATGTCTCCTCGGAATATGCCGGGTCGAAAACGCTTCTGTAAAAGAAACCGAAAACTGTAAGAAGCAAGAAATACAAGGAATAAAATGTGATAGCGAAAGTGCCGACAAGCTTGACGCCTAATGTCAGTTTCCTTCCTCTAATAAAAATATCCGGTAATTCTTGTTTCTTCATATTATTTCATAACTTTTTTATAATGAGAGAAATACATCATCACAAACAATGCTGTCAATAAGACTGTAACGAATGGGAATCCTCCACCGACCTTGCTAACAACAAAGACCGATGTTGTGATGAGCATTAAGATTTGTGAAATAGTATAAACATGGAAGCCTTTCTTTTGCAGACGCCACATCATCAATACTCCAATAAATGAAGCGATGAACAAAAGCATCTCGATGAAATAATAGCCGCTGCCAACTGAAAAAGTAAAAGCCGCTGTTTCTGCCATCTCAGCCCAGCTATCTCCAAGCTGCTCTGATAAATCGGCATACACGCCTTCACCGTTTTTCATTTGGTCAAATAACGACACAATCGTATCATAAAAAGCAAAAGAAACAAAATTGACAATGCCATTATAAACAGCATTGATGAAAGAGAGGATACATAAGACCGTTAACATCTCCGGTCTTTTCTCTGGTGTTTCCTGTTCTAAATCGTAATCTTCTTGATATTCCATATTATTAATGACTAAAGACTAAAGACTAAAGACTAAAGACTAAAGACTAAAGACTAAAGTCTTTGTTTATATTATTTAATTTTCAGAATTAGATTAGTTAGGAATTGAAAGAAATCTCTCAATTACTAATTCCTAATTCCTAATTCATAATTCCTAATTATAATTCAACTTCGTATTGTTGTAAGAAGTTCACTGACTTAGCTATTTCTGTGTACATAACTTTGTCAGTCTTAACGAATTCAACGTGTTTGCGGTATTCTGCTACGAATGCTTCGATTGCTTCTGATGATTTCAATGGTCTTCTGAAGTCTAAAGCTTGTGCTGCGTTGAACAACTCGATAGCGAGAACTCTTTCCAAGTTGTCAGCTACGCGTAATGCTTTTGTAGCAGCGTTAGCGCCCATACTTACGTGGTCTTCTTGACCTTGTGATGACTCGATGCTATCGACAGATGCAGGAGCGCAGAGTTGTTTGCTTTGACTTACGATTGAAGCTGCTGCGTATTGAGGAATCATGAAACCTGAGTTGAGACCTGGTTCTGCTACCAAGAATGAAGGGAGTTCGCGTTTGCCAGCGATGAGCTGATAAACTCTTCTTTCGCTGATGTTACCGAGTTCTGCCATTGCTATTGCTAAGAAATCCAATGTGATAGCGAGAGGCTGTCCGTGGAAGTTACCTGCTGAGATAACTAAATCTTCATCTGGGAATATTGTTGGGTTGTCGGTAACAGCATTGATTTCATTCATGAATACTGATGCGACATATTTGATAGCGTCTTTTGAAGCGCCGTGAACTTGTGGGATGCAACGGAATGAATAAGGATCTTGTACGTGTTTCTTTTCGCGTGCAATCAATTCGCTGCCTTTTAACAAGTTACGGAATCTCTCAGCTGTCTTGATTTGTCCTTCATGATGACGGATTTGGTGTACTTGATCGAAGAATGGCTCGATACGACCGTCGAAAGCGTCTAATGAGACAGCACCGATAAGGTCGGCGAGATATGAGAGACGGAAAGCCTTGAGCAATACGTAAGTACCGTATGAGCTCATGAACTGTGTACCGTTGAGGAGAGCCAAACCTTCTTTTGATTGGAGTGTAATAGGTTCCCAACCGAATTCTTTCATAACTACTTCAGCAGGAACGATTTCACCTTTGTAATGTACTTCGCCTAAACCGAGTAAAGGTAACATCAAGTTTGCCAATGGTGCTAAGTCGCCTGATGCGCCGAGTGAACCTTGGTTGTAAACTACAGGAAGAACGTCGTTGTTGAAGAAGTCGATAAGACGTTGTACTGTAACGACTTGAACGCCTGAGTTACCGTATGACAAGCTTTGGACCTTTAATAAAATCATGATACGGATGATTTCTTTTGGAACGAACTCGCCTGTACCGCAAGCGTGTGACATCACGAGGTTCTTTTGAAGTGTGCTGAGGTCTTCTTTAGAGATGTTGTGGTTGCACAAAGAACCGAAACCTGTTGTGATACCGTAGATTGGAGTTGTCTGTGTCTCCATTTTCTTGTCTAAGTAGTCGCGGCATTTCTGAATACGTGCCTTAGCGTCTTCTGACAAAGCCAATTTATAACCTTTTGTTATAATCTCATTAACTCTTTCAAATGTTAATGTTTCTGCTGAAATATAATGTGTATTCATAGTAAATATATTTTGTTTTATTTAATTCTTAATAAGAAAATTCCTAATTCCTAATTCCTAACTATATTTAACAATTCATCTGCTGCAATTTTTTCCTGACGTCCTTCTTTCATGAATTTGACGGTGAATGTCTTGTTATTCATCTCGTCTTCGCCAGCCATGACGACAACAGGGATACCGCGTTGGTCAGCGTATTTCATCTGTTTCTGAAGTTTCGCTGAGTCAGGATATATTTCCGCGTTGATGCCGTTTCTTCTAAGTTGCTGGAGATATGGGAGACAGTAGCGTTCTTCTTTTGGACCGAAGTTAAGGAAGATGACTTCTGTGATGTCGCCGTTCTTTTCTGGGAAGAGGTTAAGTTCTGTGAGAACGTCGTAAATTCTATCTGCGCCGAAGCTGATGCCGACGCCAGAGACGCCTTGTAATCCGAAGATACCTGTGAGGTTGTCGTAGCGGCCGCCGCCTGAGATGCTGCCCATAGCCACGTCTTTAGCCTTGACTTCAAAGATAGCGCCCGTATAATAATTCAAGCCGCGAGCGAGGGTGAGGTCGAGTTCATATTCGATGCCGACATTCATATCGTCGATATAGTCGAAGAGAGTCTCGAGTTCTTCGATGCCCTTCTCTCCTACTTCGATGCCGTTCATCAACGACTTAAGCTGAGCGAATTTCTCACGAGCGTCGCCTTTCATGAAGAGTATCGGCTGTAACTTTTCTATCGCTGTCTCGTCTAAACCTTTCTGTGCGAGTTCTGCGTTGACAGCATCGATGCCAATCTTATCGAGTTTGTCGATAGCGACAGTGATGTCGATGAGAGCATCTGGTTTGCCAATATATTCTGCTATACCAGCGAGGACTTTTCTATTGTTAATCTTTAAGACTACGTTAATCTTCAATGCGTTGAAGACCTCATCGACTATCTGTACGAGTTCGGCTTCGTTGAGGATTGAGTTGCTGCCTACAATATCAACGTCGCATTGATAAAACTCGCGATAACGTCCTTTCTGAGGACGGTCGGCACGCCATACTGGCTGAATCTGATAACGGCGGAATGGGAATGCTATCTGGTCGCGATATTGAACCACGAAACGTGCGAAAGGCACGGTGAGGTCATAACGGAGACCTTTTTCGCAGATCTTGCCAGCTATTTTCTCTGCTTGAAGAGGCTCGCCATTTTGTTCTACGCCCGACATGAAATCGCCAGAGTTAAGTATTCTGAATAAAAGTTTGTCACCTTCTTCTCCGTATTTGCCGAGGAGAGTTGAGAGATTCTCCATAGATGGAGTCTCAATAGGTTGAAAACCAAAGCGTTTAAAAACGCCTTTTATAGTATCGAAAATATAATTACGACGGACCATGACTTCAGGCAAGAAGTCACGTGTTCCTTTCGGTATTGAAGGTTTCTGAGCCATTTGTTAATTTTTAATTAAAACGTACAAAGATAATAAAAAGACTAAAGGCTAAAGACGAATGACAAAAGATTTTTTTTTGCTTTGTGCCATAGGCAATGAGATACAAGCTATAGTCCTTCTCATAAAAAAAGACGCGGCATTAAATTAAACCGCGTCTCAACAATCTATATCAAACTATCATTTTTTGCAATCATCATGGTCCATCTCATCCGCTTTCTTCACCAAGACCGGACGTATAGAACATCCATAATAACGGAGGGCATAATAAGGACTCAGAGAATAAGCCTTTTCAAAATGAAGCAATATTGATTCCCCATGCCATTCTGCTGGTGTTGAGCTCCAATAGTGACCAAAATAATTACCAGCTTGTTCACCTGTTCCATATTCGCCATCACGATAACCTGCGGCTGGCAAGAAGATATAATTTCCGTTAGGTCCTGTAACCAAATATCCGTTGGTTCCGTGTGAAGTCTTCATTGGTTCAAACTTACATTTTGTATATAACTCCATTTGTTCTTCGTGAGTTGGTATTTTCCATTCTGGTCCCCAAATTGCTGTAGCCGCATCATAGGCAGGATTACCTGAGATGTCACCATTACTATCTGGCAACAACACATTCATTTCCTTATTATATGTTTTACTATTATTTATTTTATAGCTATCTTTTGGTGCTATTTCGCCCCATGAGAAATAATCGCCATAATCATATAACGTGTCTGCGCCAATATTTTTAGTTGCCCATAAAGTACCAGAAGGCAAACCTAAGTCAACATAGTGATGATAGTGTATATCATCTCCATCTCCATGCACCACATCACCGCTTGAAATAACAGACCATGGCAACGCTAATTTTGTCACACCATCTGGAGCTGTATGATAATACAAGTTGCTTGCTTTTATTTCATCATAAATGATACACTCATAAACTTTATAATTTTTGGCATCTTGATTCGAACTTGTCTTTTCTTCATATCTGATTTCTGTATTTTCTTCAGCGTTAGGGAATACAGCTATATATGATAAACCTTTTGCTCTTTCAACTTTTATTTTAGCATAAGGATCTTCAGTAACATCTATTTCAAATCTGTCACTCTCACTATTATATGCCAAAACATAATCTGTACCGATTATAGCGTCACCATATAATTCATCAACATTTTCCAAATCCAACAATAATATAGCAATCTGGTTTCTCAAAGTACCGATAAGACTTAATTTAACATCACCGTTTCCGTTTGTCAATGTTGGAATTACGCTTGCTTTAGCGATATGGTTGTAGCCCAATGTCTCAAGGCGTCCGCTTTGTGTTGCTATACTACCTGTTATAGTATTGTTTTCAAATTTATATGTCGTACTTGAAGGCTGTTGATGTGAATGTCCGAAATACCATACATCGTATTCCTCATCTTCTTGGATAAGACCAGCAGCCACTTCACCTTCAAAAGTCAAAACAGCAGGATTACCTTGAGCAAAATTCTCCAATCTTATCATCTGAGGGTTGCTGCCATGTATTGCCAGATAAACACATTCTGAGCCATTACTCCAATTAATGCTACCGTTTTCAAGCAAATTGGTAAAGTCAGAACGGCCACCTTTGTTAATAGGTATTTCACATACGACTTTCACTTTGTTTGTATTGTCATCACCTCCTTCTGGAGTTGGCTTGCATTGTGTAAAACCTAACGCTATCAATGCCATTAAAATTATAAAGTACTTTTTCATTATTTATTTTCCTTTCTTTTTTTGTTAATCAAATAAAAAAATCCCGAGGCTGCCATCATTAAAATGCCATTTCCAGCACATACATCGTTATTGCTGTGGTTTGTAAATCCATCAAAGTCCAAGCCTTGATAATTATTGAAGCCTTGTCCGTAAAAATCTACGAAAGTCAATCCGTTGTATCCGCTTACATCATCACTTCTTTTCTCTAGATCATAAGTGAAATAAGCATCGATATGAGCGTTTGCTTGAATTTCTGTCAGAACATCGGTTTGAACACCTGCCTGAATTTCTGTCTGAGCCTTCAGATTTAAGCCCAAAAACAGAGTAAAGTTTAACATTAATGCAATTAAAATTACTTTTCTTTTCATTTTTTTAATTTATTGTGCTAAAAAACTAGTTGATATATAGTATTTATTAAAGTGAAATAGCGCACTTTGTACATGTTTTTTAAAATAAAATTTAATGAAAATATTTTTTGGCTCTACGCCCTGTTTCATTTTTTCTTGGGGGGGGTAAAATAATAGATGTCAAAAAGTTAGCATTTAAACCAACATTCATTTTTTCTTCTTTATGTTTCATTATTTTACTTGACATACCTTATTTTTAAAGCGCTGCAAAATTAAGACTTTTCCAATAACTTTTAACATCACAATAAAAAAAAATTCATTAATTTTTTCAAGCTGTTTTCAACAAATATTTTCTCAAAAAAAAGCCAATTTTTTCATGTAATTTCAGGACAAAAAAAAGACGCAGAAAATAATAAATCTCTGCGTCTTTCCATCATCTGTCCTTATGTTTTTCAGGGGATTTCTATAAATTGCTTTGCAAATGATTTATGAATTTTTCTTTGAGAAGATTTTTGTTTTTCTTGAAAGAACATAGCGAGCTATGTGATTGAAAGAAAGGCGAAAAGATTCCAAGAAAAAACATAAAGCATGCAA
>JAFYNK010000050.1 GCA_017548125.1 Bacteroidales bacterium
GAATTAGGAATTAGGAATGTTTTGTAGAGACGTTTCAATGATACTTATGAAAGTAAACACACATTGAAGCGTCTTTGAATTAGGAATTAGGAATGTTTTGTAGAGACGTTTCAATGATACTTATGAAAGTAAACACACATTGAAGCGTCTTGAAATTAAGCGTAGAAGTTGAAAAAAATAATTTTCATATTATTGTTTGTAATCTGTTGTCAGTTAAACGGTTCAGCAACCAATAGTTTAACTGACAATGGTCAATGTGAAACATTGTTAAGCAAGAAGTATCTCAAGTCGTATTGGGATTCTGGTTTGACGGTGTTGGCGCAGCCATTGTATTATGACTGGAAGGATTGGACTGTCTTTGGCGGAGTGGCTGCTGCCACTACAATCGCATTTGTTTACGATGACGAAATCTACAATTTCATAAATAAAAACATCTACGATAACAACTTCAATACTGTCTCTAAATTTACTAATGTCTTTGGAGAAGAGTTTTTTATATTGCCTTGTGTTGCTAGTACTTACGCTATCAGTGCGATAAATGATGACTGTCGTTTGAGGAATATGTCACTGGCGGTTTTGCAGAGCTTCGTCTATGCGGAAGTGGCATCTGCTGGACTAAAAGTGCTCACATGCCGTCTTCGTCCATCAGATGCTAACAGCCAACAGCCAGCAGCCAACAGCCAAAGCTGGTTGGGACCATTCGCTACGTTAGAAAGCACTTCGTTTCCTTCAGGTCATGCGATGCGTTCTTTTGCTGTCGCCACTACTGTCGCTGGATTTTATCCTGAAAAGACATGGGTCGGTGTCGTTTCTTATTCCATGGCTGCATTGTGTTCGGCTGGACGTGTGGTGAGTGACGAACATTGGGCTTCAGACGTGATTGTAGGTGCGGCTTTGGGGTATTTTATTGGAAGAGGAGTGGTGAAATTCAATAATAAAATAGGTAATATCGCATCTGTTGATATACAAGCAGTAGCGACAAATTACGGTTTAGGATTTGTGATAAATTTTTAAGAAAAAAATCTGTGATATTTCGGATAATAATATTAAATTTGCACAATCTAAATTTTAATAAACATAGTGAAAAATGGGTGAATTCTGGAAAAGAACAATCTTTGGTTTTCTATTCGCAGTTATAGTTATCGGAGGTATATTTTTAGGAGGAATGTACACTGCTATTATGTTGGCAGCTGTTGTGATGATTGGTTCGACAGAAATAGCTAACCTTTATTCTAAGGGAAGCGAGAACCCATTGAGAAATATTGTGCAGACTTTGTCAATAATGCTTTTTGTTTTCCTTGCCACTTTAGCGGAAAGTCCAGATACAATGGAAGGAAGCATTTTTATCGCACCGATTTTCTTTAATATTCCATTGTTGATAGCTTTGTTTTCAAAAAAACATGATTATACAAAAGTTGTTGGAGCAGCTTGGCTCTCTATGATTTTTGTAGCATTGCCATGCGGAATCATGATGATGTTCTATAATGATTATTTCATTGGAACAGACAAGGGATGGTTGCTTTTGATATTTTCAATACTCTTGATATGGGTTAATGATATTTTTGCATATCTCACTGGTGTCTCAATAGGAAGACATAAACTTTTTGAAAGGATTTCTCCAAAGAAAACTATAGAGGGAAGTATTGGCGGCGCTGTGTTCACAATGTTGATAGCTTATCTCCTCAACCGTTTTGTGCTTAATGTGTTCTTCTTTGATAATTATTTGAGCGACATTCAGGTGCTGTTTCTAGCTCTTGGCGTTGTCGTTTTTGGAACGCTTGGCGACTTGACGGAGTCGATGATGAAGAGACACGCTGGAGTCAAGGATTCTGGTAATCTGATTCCAGGTCATGGCGGAATCTTGGACAGATTCGACGCTACATTCATGGCAATGCCTTTTATCTTTATTTATCTAACATTAATTAATTGATTATGTATATTCACAAAAAAGGATACGGAGTCATTACGACAGTTGTAATAATCGCTGCGATAATAGTGGCAGCTTTCTTTCTTTTTGTTCCAATAAAATTACTACAAGTTTTAATAGCTGTAGCATGTTCTGCTTTGGTATTCTGGGCTTTTTCATTCTTCAGAGTGCCAACCAACAGAGTCACAACGATAGAGAAAGACGCTGTGGTCTCAGCAGCCGACGGTGAAGTTGTCGTTATTGAAGAAGTTGAAGAAAAAGAATATTTCCACGACAAGAGAATACAGATTTCTATATTTATGTCGGCATACAACGTCCATGTCAATTGGTTTCCAATGAACGGCGTGGTTAGTTATTACAAATATCATCCGGGAAAGAAATTATTCGCTATTAATCCTAAGTCGTCAGAACTCAACGAACGTAACACATTGGTTGTTAAAGATGAGCAAGGAAGAGAAGTGTTGTTCCGTCAGATTGCTGGCGTAATGGCAAGACGTATTATATGCCATGTTGATAAAGGCGCTCCTGCTAAAGCGGGCGAGGAGTTCGGCCTCATACGCTTCGGCTCTAGAGTGGATTTCTTCCTCCCGATAGACTCAGAAATCAATGTCAAGATTGGTGATAAGGTCAAAGGAAAGATTAGCGTGCTTGCATATTTAAGACGACAAGACAACAAGACAACAAGACAACAAGATTAAAGAATTTTGCATATTTCAATCAAGTCAAATATCTCATAATCGAGCATTTCGTTATGAGATATTTTTTTTCTGTTGAAATAAATATGTGACATTCCTATCTCTTTCGCCGGAATGATGTCAACGGACAAGTCGTCGCCAATCATAACGCTGTCTTCAATATTTCCTCCTACTTCCTTCATCGCATGATGAAAAATCCTGTGGTCTGGCTTTTTGTATCCAACAACTTCCGAGACGAAGGAATAGTCTATCATCTTGTCCAATCCTGAAGCCTGCATCTTGATGGATTGAACTTCGAGAAAACCGTTGGTGATAAGGTGAATCTTGTAATCCTTTTCTTTAAGATAATTAAGCACTTCCATGGTGTTAGGGACCAGCGCTACCAGACGTGCAGCGTAATCGGTATAGCTCTCGCCTAAATCGATAGATAATTTTTCGTCAACAATTCCATAGTCTTTTAACGGAAGACGGAAACGCTCAATTTTAAGAAAATCTTTGTCTATTTCACCTTTTCTGTATAAGTCCCAAAGTCGGTTGTTGTGGTCGAAATATGTCTTATGAAAATCCTTTGCGCTAGGGATACCATAATTAATAAGGTTGAATATTTCGAATATTTTGTCAAAAGCAAGAATTGAACTTCTGTCAAAATCCCAAAGAGTGTTGTCTAAGTCGAAGAAAATATGTTGATATTTAGTCATTTAAAATATATCGTTTGTTATTATCTGATAAATAAAATGCAAAAATAAATAATGTTTAAATAGATAAATTTTTTTTTGAAAAAACATGTCATTTTTCTTTAAAAATAATTAAATTTGCGAAATTAAAATTGAACATTAATTAATTGTATTATTAAAATTTAACATTATGAAAAAGTATTCTTTACTTATGTTAGTTGCTATGTTCTTATTTGCAGGCAACTTAAGAGCACAAGAACAAGTCATTTTGTTAGAAGATGACTTCTCAGCTTACACAGTAGGTAACAAATTGGCTTCAGAATCAAATGCAGCTGGTAACGACTGGTGGACAACATGGTCAAACAAACCAGGTACAGCAGAAGATGGTATCATCGCTGAATACGAAGGCAACAAATGTGCTTACTTAGAATCAGGTAACGACCAAGTTCTCAGACTCGCTGGTTCACAATCAGGTGTTTATGACCTCGAATTTGACATCTTAGTTCCTAATGGAAAATCAGGTTACTTCAACATCCTCCACAAATTCGCTGGTGCTAACTCAAAATGGGCTATGCAAGCTTACCTCCACATCACAAGCGACGGCGGTAACACAGACTATTACAACCCAGGTCACGGTACAGTTCACGCTGGTAGCAACGGTACAGCTGACGTAGCATGCGTTTTCGATCAATGGATGCACTTCCGTCTCCACGTTGACACAGACGCTGACCAAGCTCAATATTTCTACTCAGTTGAAGGTGGCGAAGAAACATTAGTTTGCTCATGGCAATGGAGTTTAGATAGCTTCGGTGATGGCGTTGTTGACCGCGTTCTCGACGCTATGAACTTCTTCCCTCCAATGGCTGAATCAGCTTACTACCTCGATAACTTCAAATGCACAAGAATCGGTGGTGAAACAGCAGCTGAATTAGTATTCAACCCAGAAGCTATCAACGAAGAAGTTGAAGCTGACGATATGACAACAGTAAAAATCAACATCGAAAACGAAGGTACTTCAATCGGTGACTACTCAGCATACGTTGACTACGGTGTTGGTCAAGGCGGTTCAAACCAAGAAATCATTTCTTACGCTATCGACCCAGTTACAGACCCTTCAGGTTTATCATGGACAGCTGAAGAACCAGTTAAATTTGAAGTAGCATCTTTATTCCCAGCTACATCATACGGTAACTCAGTTATGGGTACATACATCACAGGCGCTGCTTACGCATTCTTCGAATGGCAAGATGCTAGCGGTAATCAATCACCAGCTTTAGAAGCAGGTACAGACGTTATCTTCCGTATCTATGGCCAAGGCAACAATGGCAACCCAGGTGAAGTTTTAGCAGAACAAGTTCTCCCACAAAACTTAATCTCATGGAACAACTATACATTAGTTGAATTCGCAGAACCAGTTGCTTTAACAGGTTTCGATGTTTATGTAGCAGTTGAAATGACAGCAGCAGTTGGTGGTACAACAATGAGCTTAGACGGTTCAGGTCAAGCTGTTCAAGGCTTCGGTGACTTATATCGTCAAAACGGTGGCGCTTTCAGATCAATCACAGAAAACGCTGGTACAAACTATGGTAACTGGTGTCTCTTCATGCTTTGCGAAGGTGCTCCAGTTGTTGGCGGTTACGCATCATTGAACAAAACAGCAGGTTCATTACCAATCGGTGGTTCAGACGAAGTTACAGTTACTCTCAGCACAATCGGTCTCACAGTAGGTCAAACATACGAAGCAGCTGTTAAATTCATCACAAACGACCCAGCTCAACCAGTCGTTAACATTCCTCTTACACTCACAGTTAAAGGCGAAAGCATTGCTGAAAACGTAGTTGAAACATACAATGTTTATCCTAACCCAACAACAGGCGCTGTTACAGTTGAAGGCGAAAACATCGACTACATCGCTGTTTACAACTCAGTTGGTCAATTAGTAAACGTTGTTAAAAATGCTAACAACACAGTTGATATGAGCGCTTACGAAAACGGCGTTTACTTCTTCAACATCGTTGACAATGCAGGTCAAAGCGCATTACAACGCGTTGTTGTTGCTAAATAATAATGGCAGAAGACAAAAGACGAAAGTCTAAAGTTTATAAAAAGCGTCCATAAAAAGGACGCTTTTTTTTATTTTTATACTGCATGTATGTCCTATAAAAATATTAAATTTGCGACCTTAAATTAAACTATTTAAATTATCATAAAATTTACAAACAAAATGAAGAAAGTATCTTTACTTATGATGGTTGCAATGTTTTTATTAGTTGGCAACCTCAGAGCTCAAGACGTAGAAGTCTTGATCCAAGACAATTTCGAAGCTTACACTGTCGGCAATAAGATCGCCGTAGAAGGTGCAGCAGCAGGTAACGATTGGTGGACAACATGGGGACAAGTTCCAGGCGGTTCAGAAGATGGCGTCGTAGCAGAATACGGTGGCAGCAAATGTGGTTATTTGACATACGGCAATGACCAAGTTCTTAAACTCGGCGGTACATCATCAGGTGTTTACGACCTCGAATTCGACATCTTAATCCCAGCAGGAAAGAATGGTTACTTCAACATTCTTCACGAATTTGATGGCATGGCATCAACATGGGCATTGGAATCACACCTCCACATGTCAAGCGCAACAGCTGAAGCTCCAGGTGCAGGTGCTGTTGAAGCAGGTGGTGAAAGCGCAACAATCACATGTGTTTATGACGAATGGATGCACTTCCGTCTCCACGTTGACACAGACGCTGACTTAGCACAATATTACTACACATTGCCTGGTCAAGAAGAAGAAATGGTTCTCGAATGGCAATGGAGCTTGGACGCACAAGGCAAACCAGCAAGCCGTAAACTCGATGCAATGGACTTCTTCCCTCCATTAAATGCAGCTAAATCAGAATATTATTTGGATAACTTCACATGTACAAGAATCGGTGGTGAAACAGCAGCTGAATTGGTTTTCAATCCAGAATCAATCAATGAAGAAGTTGAAGCAGACGAAATTTCATCTGTTACAATCAGCATTGAAAACGAAGGTACATCAATCGGTGAATATTCAGCATGGGTTGACTACGGTGTAGGTCAAGGCGGCAGCAACCAAGAAATTATTTCTTACGCTATCGATCCTGTTTCAAGTCCAGCAGGTTTGACATGGCAATCAGAAACACCAGTTAACTTCGAAGTAGCATCTTTATTCCCAGCTACATCATACGGTAACTCAGTTATGGGTACATACATCACAGGCGCTGCTTATGCATTCTTTGAATGGCAAGATCAAAGTGGAAATCAATCAGCTGACTTAGAAGCAGGTACAGACGTTATCTTCCGTATCTATGGTCCTGGAACTAATGGTAAACCAGGTGAAATCTTAGCTGAAAAAACTATCACACGTGACCAAATCGTATGGAACCAATATACATTAGTAGAATTTGACGAACCAGTTGCTTTGACAGGTTTCGATGTTTATGTTGCTATTGAAATGACAGCAGCAGTTAACGGTACAACAATGAGTTTAGACGGTTCAGGTCAAGCTGTTGTAGGTTACGGTGACTTATATCGTCAAGGTAAAGGTTCATACCTTTCAATCACAGAAAACGGTGGCGGTCAAAACTATGGTAACTGGTGTCTCTTCATGCTCTGCGAAGGCGCTCCTGTAGCTGGCGGCTACGCATCATTAAACAAGACAAACGGTTCTATCGCTATCGGTGGTTCAGACGAAATTACTGTTAACCTCAGCACAATCGGTCTTGAAGAAAATGAAACATACGAAGCAGCTGTTAAATTCGTTACAAACGACCCAACTCAACCAGTTGTTGAAATTCCTCTTACACTCACAGTTAAAGGCGAAAGCATCGCTGAAAACGTAGTTGAAACATACAATGTTTATCCTAACCCAACAACAGACGCTGTTACAGTTGAAGGCGAAAACATCGACTACATCGCTGTTTACAACTCAGTTGGTCAATTAGTAAACGTTGTTAAAAACGTAAACAACACAGTTGATATGAGCGCTTACGAAAACGGTGTTTACTTCTTCAACATCGTTGACAATGCAGGTCAAAGCGCATTACAACGCGTTGTTGTTGCTAAATAATAATGGCAAAAGGCTAAAGACGAAAGTCTAAAGTTAAAAAGGTCGCTACGAGAGAAATCGTGGCGACCTTTTAACTTTAAATCTTAAATCTAAAACTTTAGCCGTTAGCCATTAGCCCTTTGTCATGTCCCAACATCTGCCTCTGCCATTCGAACATCGCTACTGCTGCGGCATGGCTGACGTTTAATGAACGAGTCGGACCTGGGACTGGAATATATACGATTTTGTCGCATTGCGATAATATCTCATCTCTGATGCCGCGGCTCTCGTTGCCGACGATGAAGGCGATGTCGCTCGGAAGTTCACAGTCGTAGATGCATTCCGCGTCGTCGGATGTCTCAATGGCGACAATCTTCTTGTCACCGACAATCTTGCGCAAATCGTCGTCTTCGGTGTAATACCATTTTATATTGTCCGTGCTGCTCGCTGCGGCTTTCTTTACTTTTGAAAGACTGTGAGTAGGAGCGACGCCAAGGAAACACATCTCCGATGCACCGATGTTATCGGCTAGTCTAATCATAGAACCCATATTGTCGGGAGTCAAGAGATGATCCGCGATGATAATAGGTTTAGAAATATTATCGTAAATTCTCTCAGGATGAGTCTCTTTGAATAATTCGTTGGATTTGATGTACATGTTGGTTTAAAGCTTAAGGTTTAAAGTACTTTATTGCTTGTAGTCTTGTAGTCTTGTGGTCTTGTAGTCTTTCCCTTGGAACGTGTCTCGTTCTTCCATTCTTTTCTCGATGAGGTTGAGCACTTCGTCGTAGCGTAGGTTCATCCATGGTTTGGAGATGAGATAACGCGGCGGCACCTCGCCAGCGAAGCGTTCTATCACCAAGTCAGGATTCAGTCTTTCGGTGAAGTCGATGACGAATTCGATATAATCTTCTAAGGTGAAGAGATGAAAAGCCTCTGGATTGCTGAGATATTCATCTGCCATAATAGTGTCTTTGAATATCTGTAGCTGATGGAACTTCACTGTTGTAAGAGGAAGTTCTGAAATAATGTCGGCAGCATTTATCATCATCTCTCGCGATTCGCCGGGGAGACCGAAGATGAAATGACCTCCGCAAGGAAGACCGTAGTCGTGAGTGAGGCAGATCGCCTTTCTCGCTGTCTCGAAATCATGACCTCTGTTGATGCGTTTCAAAGTCTCGTCATAAACAGATTCCACTCCGTATTCAAGCATGACGTAATGAGTCTTTTGTATATCTTTTAACAAGGCAAGTTTCTCTTCGTCGATGCAGTCGGGACGAGTTCCGACGACGATGCCAATGACGCCTTCAATTTCCAATGCTTGTTTGTAAATATTTTCTAATTCATTTACGTCCTTATATGTGTTGCTGTAAGGTTGGAAATAAGCGAGATATTGTTTTGCTCTGCGATAGCGTCTTTGGTGAAACTCTATGCCTTCTTCAATCTGCTGTCGTATGCTTTTCTCTGGGCGGCAGTATGATGGGTTGAAGGCGTCGTTGCGGCAGAACGAGCAGCCGCCAGTGCTGATCTTGCCGTCGCGGTTAGGACAGCTGAATCCTGCGTCGATGCTGATCTTCTGCACACGACCGCCGAAGTTTTTGACGAAATATGAGTTGTAACTATTGAAGCGTCTTTCCATTTTTTATTTTTTGCAAAAATAAAAAAAAGTCAACAAGACTACAAGTCAACAAGACAACAAGTTTTTTAAATTAGGAATTAGGAATTAGGAATGATAGTTAGGGATTTTTATTTTTTTTGTTGTGACAATCTTTCATGTATTTGATAAAATAGGTAAATTTGCAAGTGGAAAAATAAATAAGAATTAAAAATCAAAATAAACCTTTTAAATTTAAAACGATGGATATTACAAAGATTAATTTGTATAAAGTTAACTTTGATGCTATTTCAAAAAGTATTGAAGCTGACAATGGGGAAATGATGGAAGTGTGGTATGCGCGCGAACTTCAAAGTGTGTTGGGGTATGCCAGATGGGAAAATTTTGTTATAGCGATTAATAGAGCGATAGAATCATGTAATACGCAGAATATCAATGTTGATAACCATTTTCGTGAGGTCACGAAAATGGTTGTGTTGGGGAGTGGTTCTCAACGTGCGATAGTTGATTTTATGCTTACTCGTTATGCCTGTTATTTGATAGCTCAGAATGGAGATCCTAAGAAAGAGGAAATTGCTTTCGCCCAAAGTTATTTTGCAATACAGACGCGTAATGCGGAACTAATAGAAGAACGACTGCAATTGTTGTCACGTTTGGAAACACGTGAGAGATTGAGAAACTCTGAAAAACAATTGAGTCAGAACATCTATCAGCGAGGAGTTGATGACAAAGGTTTTGGTAGGATTCGCTCAAAAGGCGATACTGCATTATTTGGTGGCGTAAGTACTGATCAAATGAAAAAACGCTTGGGCGTGAAGAGTGGTGCTTTGGCAGATCACTTGCCAACATTGACAATAGCTGCAAAAAATCTTGCGACAGAAATGACAAATTATAATGTCGATGAAAAAGATCTTAACGGTGAAGTGGCTATTACTGATGAACATGTTCAGAATAACCAAAGTGTTAGAAATATATTACTTCAGCGAGGCATTAAACCAGAAGAATTGCCAGCGGCAGAAGATGTTAAAAAAGTGGAACGTCGAGTTGCTCGTGAAGAGAAACTATTAGAAAAAAATACTAAGAAACTCCCGAGAAACTGATGTTGAATTATTATAATTATCACTTCCGTGATCACGAAAATGATAGTACTAACAAAGAAAATCAATAATAAAAACAAAATATAACAAAATGGAAAAGTTTCAAATAGGTGATAAAGTGAATTTCCTCAACGCCACAGGCGGTGGAACAGTGAAGAAGATTATCGACACCAGAATGGTGGAAGTGACTATAGAAGATGGTTTTGATATTCCTGTTTTGATGAGTGACCTCGTGTTGGACTATCGCTCACAGCCTGACAGACGTCAGCAGGTGGTCGACAATGTGCAGAAGGAGATACAACAGAAACAGATTATAGAAGAGAAAGAGATGGAAACAGCTCGCAAGAGTGCCTTGCGCCGCTTCGGTCGTAATGCAGAAGAGGAAGGGCTTTACCTCGCTTTCGTTCCTCAAGATCAACAGTGGCTGCTCACAGGTCTGCTCGATGTGGTATTGGTAAACAACACTCCAGCAGATGCTTTGTATAGCTTTAACATAAAGGAAGAAGAGAAATATATCAGCGTAGATTACGGCAGCATCGCTCCTCATTCCAAAGTGGTCATCGAGTCTATTTCTCGCGAAGATATTGAATATTGGTGCGAGGGTTATATTCAAGTCATCCTCTCTCAAGAAGAAGCTGACTTCGTCTATCATCCTCTTCATGCTCCTTTCTCATTCAGAAGCAGCCGTTTCTTTAAAGACGGCAGTTATGTTGAATCGGGCGTCCTCGGCGAAAAGGCAGTCATGATAAGTCTTTCAAGTCTCATCGCTCTTAAAGGAACAGAGACCGATTTCACCAAGATGATGAAAGAAGGCGGACCTAAATCCGTTAGCTCAAATCAGAAACTCGTCAAGGAGAAAGCAGCTATCGACAAACATCAGACAGCTCCAGGAGAGGCTATCGTTGACCTTCATATCGGCGAACTCGTTGATAATATCTTAGGCATGTCGAGCAACGATATCTTCAGAATACAGATTAATTATTTCAAGAAGATGCTCGAAAGCGCGATAACAAACGAATACGACAAGGTGACATTCATCCACGGCGTTGGCAACGGCGTCTTGAAGAACGCCATCATCGATGAGCTGAAGAACTACGAAAACACCAGCAACAGAATGGCTTCGATAATGAAGTTCGGCGTTGGTGCCATCGATGTCATGATAAAAGAAAAAGGAGCTTGATTGATAGCTCCTTTTTTGTTAATTACATATTTACTAAAACCTACATATTATTTTCTGACGAATCCTCTTTCGAGGTCTTGTGAGATGTTGATCATGAAGTCGCCCATGCGCTCGTATTCGTTGATGATATCCATGTAATAGACGCTGGTCTGGTAGTTCTTGTCGCCCTTGTCGATGTCTTCGATTACGACTTCGCGGAAGTTGTTTCTGAGGTTGTTGAGTCGCTCTTCTGCATTATATGCGTTTGAGATATTGACGAGCTCTCCTTTATGAGCAGCGACTAAGTTGGTTATCATCACGTCGTAGGCAGCGATGACGGCGTCAGCCATGACGTTGAGGTTGTTGATTGACTCGCTGTCAAACTCTTTCTTATGTATGTTTCTTCTCGACAAGATGCGGCTGATTGTCTCGCCTGAATCGCCTAATGATTCTAATTCGCCGATAATCTTATACATCGCCTTGATCTGTAATGAGGTTTGTTCGCTGATCTCGCCAGCCGACACTGCGTTGAGGAATGTCGCGATTTCATATTCTATGCGGTCGGAGATCTCTTCGTATTTCACGAGTTTCTCTCTTAATGTCTCGAACTTGGCAGAGTCTTTTTCTGCTACAGCCGATTTCGCATATTCAGCGCCGTTTCTTGAGATATTAGCGAAGTGTATGATTTCATCGAAAGCTTGTTCTACCGACAACTCTGGTGTCTCGAGTGGACCAGCTGTGATGTATTTAAGTCTGAAGACTTCTTTCTCTTGATTTACAGGTGTTGAGATTATGAAACTTACCGCCTTTGCAATCAATGGGGTGAACCATACCAATATCAAGGTGTTTGTCAGGTTGAACAAGGTGTGGAGCATCGACAATCCGTATAATGCTGCTGTGCCTTCCGCTGTCGTTGGTTCTGTTACTGCAAATCCTTCTGCTGCTGGGTTTGGCAATCCGAATAGGTTTTCTGTGATTAAACCAACCAATCTGAGGAACGGTCTGAATAATATCAACGCCCAAATAACTCCAAATACGTTGAAGATGGTGTGCGACATCGCTGCACGTTTTGCCTGAGTGTTACCTATCGAAGCAGCAATGTTTGCAGTGATGGTAGTACCGATGTTTTCACCTAAAACCATAGCGCATGCCATTTCAAATGGAATCCATCCCATGCTTAACATGATGAGTGTGATTGCCATAGTTGCTGATGATGACTGCAATACGAGTGTCAATACTGTACCGAAAGCGAGGAATAACAATACTGAACTGAAGCCGTATGCTGACCATGTAGTCACGAATTCCAATACCTCAGGTGTCTGTCTTAAATCTGGCACCGATTCTTTCATAAAGGAAAGACCGAGGAACAAGAGGCAGAATCCTACTATAAGCTCGCCTATGTTCTTGCGTTTGTTTTTCTTAGAATTAGAGAAAAGGAAACCTAATATCATCAAAGGGATAGCAAGGATTGAGATGTCGGCTTTGAAACCAAGCCATGCCACCATCCATGCTGTCACTGTTGTACCGATATTGGCACCCATGATGACGCCTATCGCCTGTGTGAGTGTCAGAAGTCCAGCATTGACGAAACTGACGACCATAACGGTAGTAGCCGATGACGACTGTATGATAGAAGTGATTCCCAAACCGGTCATGACGCCTTTGAAAGGATTTGATGTCATGGCGGTGAGGAAACCTCTTAATTTTTCTCCTGCAGCTTTTTGCAAGCCTGAACTCATCATGTTCATGCCGTAGAGGAACATTCCCAATGCTCCTAATAATGTAAATAATTGTAATATACTCATATTGTTTTCTAATTTATTTGCTGCAAAATAACTTAGAAAATGTTTCAAAAATGTTACAAAAAGATTAGACTTCGGTTAAAGAAAATTTACGGTTATCATAATTGTTACATTTTTATTAAATCTTGTTTCAGTATATTATTCGTTTTGATATTTCGTGTAATTTTGCCTTCAATTAATATATAAAGGTATATGGCTACTGAACGTATTTTGATAGTCGATGATGAAGAGACTTTATGCGAAGTCCTGAAACTCAATCTCGAAAACGAAGGTTATGATGTTGATATCGCCTTCAGCGCCGAACAGGCTTTGACTCTCGACCTGAAACAATATTCACTTATACTTCTCGACATCATGATGGGGGAGATTAGCGGCATCAAGATGGCTAAGATGCTTAAGGCTGACGTCACGACAGCCGACATTCCTATTATATTCTGTACCGCTCGCGACTCGGAAGATGATATGGTCATGGGATTGAATATCGGTGCCGACGATTATATCATGAAACCTTATACCGTGCGTAATGTGATAGCAAGAGTGAAGAGCGTCTTGCGTCGTACTTCCGGACATAAAGGCAATAATATCGTTCAGAATGAAAAACCTAATATATTAAAGGTAGGCGGACTGCATCTCGACCTGGAGTTCAAACGCTGCATCGTCGATGACGTCGAGGTTAAACTCGCAAGAAAAGAGTTCGAACTTCTGGCGTACCTCATCTCACATCGTGGCAAGATATGCTCTCGCGAACAGATTCTCAGCAGAGTGTGGAGCGACGAAGTCATCGTCCTTGACCGTACCATCGACGTCAACATCACACGTCTGCGCTCTAAGATAGGCAACTATGGTTCTTATATTGTAACACGTTCAGGTTTCGGCTATGGATTCAGTGATTAAGTTGTCGTACCACAAGCGACTCTTCCTGATGTTGCTTGCTTTTTCATGGACCATAATATTATGCTTCGTGAGTTTCCAGTATCTGCGCGAGAAACAATACAGATCGGAATCTATCAACGTACAGTTGCAGTTATATAACTTGCATCTTCTCGCGACAATAGACGAAGGTCTGCCTTACGAAGATTATATCGCGACAAAAGAACAGCCTTTCGACGACTTGCGCGTGACCGTGATTTCTCTCTCGGGAGCGGTCGTTTATGACAATATGATCTCCATCGATTCTCTCGACAATCACAGCATGCGCCCTGAGGTGTCAGCAGCCTTGAAGAAAGGTTCTGGTTATCATATCGGACGACAGTCTGCCAGCGACGGACGTGAGTATTTCTACTCCGCGACAAAAGGAGAAAGAGCAGTGGTCCGCACCGCAATACCATATTCTGCATCATTGCACGAACTTCTCCGCGCCGACTGGACCTTCTTAAGTATCATGATAGCAATGAGTTTCGTTATGGGCGTTTTTGCATATTACGCGACTAAGAGACTCGGCAACAACATCGAGCGACTCAACCGTTTCGCTGCTAAAGCCGATAAAGGCGAGGCATTCGATGAGGCGGAGTCATTTCCTAACGACGAACTCGGTTCCATATCTAACCACATCGTGAAATTGTATGCCCAGCTGCAGCAGACCATCAAAGACAGAGACATCGCTCATGAGGCTGCTATGCGAGAGGAGCAAGATAAGATACGTATCAAACAACAACTTACGAACAATATCAACCACGAACTGAAGACGCCGGTAGCTTCGATACAAGTATGTCTTGAGACTTTGCTCTCTGGCATAAACCTTACCGAAGAGAAAAAACAGGAACTGATAGAACGCTGTTACGCCAACAACGAACGTCTCCGTCGTCTTTTGGAAGACGTCTCTCTCATCACCAGAATGGAGAGCGGCAGCCTGCTCATTGGAAAGGAAAGCGTCGCTATAAATCATATCATCGACGAGATGAAAGACGAATTGGATATCATGCCTGAAAACGAACGTCTTGACTTGCATATCGATTTCAATGAAGAAGTCGTGGTGGAAGGCAACCTCTCGCTGATAGGTTCTATATTCCGTAACCTCACGGAAAACGCCATCGCATATTCTGGAGGCAAGAATATCTATATCAGCCTGATCGACAATAACGAAGAATGCTGTACGATACGATTTGAAGATGACGGATGTGGCGTTGACGAGATGCAGCTGTCTCGTCTGTTCGAGAGGTTCTATCGTGTTGACAAAGGACGTTCGCGTCGTCTGGGCGGCACCGGCCTCGGACTCGCCATTGTGAAGCACGCCGTGCAGTTCCATGGCGGCACTATTGCTGTCAGCAACCGTTCAGAAGGAGGCTTGAGGTTTGAGTTCTCATTGAAAAAGTGATTAAGAGAGAAGTCTCTACGGGAAACACCAAATATCAATCAGAGTGCCGAAGGTACGACAGAAAAAATCATCCATATTCTGTCGCGCTTTCGGCGCTTCTTTTATTGAAAACTGAAAGTTGAAATGGAATAGTTGCGAAGTTGTATAGTGAAAATATGCGATAAATAATAGATAGTCAATTAGTTACCCCCCATTTTCTTTAAAAATATTTTTTTAAAGAGTTTGGAAGTTAGAAATAAAAATATAAACTTTGTGGAACTAAAATTAAAGGTATGGAGAATGTTAAAAACGACATACAAATTCTTGGGAAAAACAAGTTCATAGAATGCTTGTCTCGATAAATTGTTCGATTGACGAATTTATCGGGAGAGTTTTTTAAGAAATAAATCAAACTACAGATGTGGAAAAATGGGTTCTATCC
>JAFYNK010000051.1 GCA_017548125.1 Bacteroidales bacterium
ATATAATATAATATAATATAATAAACTTAACGGCAAACCAATGCCTTTTTTATATGTTTTGTCATTATAAAAGGAGGTGCTCTTTCGTATAATACGATATTTGGCAAGTGAAAAAATATAACAGAAATCTTCTAAAAAATAACTACCATTTATATCATTATTAATGAAAATAATCGTAAATTTGCAAATATTCAAAAATTATAATAAAACAATGGAAAATAATCTTTTTATATACAACAGTTTGACTCGTAATAAAGAGTTGTTCAAGCCTCTCAACGCTCCACATGTTGGAATGTATGTCTGCGGTCCAACAGTCTATGGCGACGCTCACCTCGGTCACGCTCGTCCAGCAATCACTTTCGACCTCGTGTTCCGTTATCTTAAACATCTCGGTTATAAAGTACGCTACGTACGTAACATCACCGACGTAGGTCACCTCGAACATGACGCCGATGAAGGCGAAGACAAGATCGCAAAGAAGGCTCGCCTTGAGAACCTCGAACCAATGGAAGTGGCACAATATTATAAAGACAGATACCATGTAAGCATGGATAAACTCAACGTGTTGCGTCCTTCTATCGAACCACATGCCTCAGGTCATATCATCGAACAAATCGAGATGATACAGAAAATCCTCGACGCAGGCTACGCCTACGAATCAAATGGCTCAGTCTATTTCGACATAGAAAAATATAATAAAGACTTCCGTTATGGTATCCTTTCAGGACGTAACGTTGAAGAGCTCCTTAACAACACTCGCGAACTCGCTGGTCAGCTCGAGAAGAGAAACGGCGCTGACTTCGCATTGTGGAAGAAAGCTGAGCCAAAACACATCATGCGCTGGAACTCACCTTGGGGCGAAGGCTTCCCAGGTTGGCACGCTGAATGTTCAGCGATGAGCTGCAAATATCTCGGCGAACAATTCGATATACACGGCGGCGGTATGGACTTGCTCTTCCCTCACCACGAATCGGAAATAGCTCAGTCAATGGCATTCAACGGCGGAAAACAGCCTGTCAAATATTGGATGCATAACAATATGATTACTCTCAACGGTCAGAAGATGGGTAAGTCTCTCGGCAACGCAATGTCGCTCGAAGACTTCTTCGCTGGCAACCACCCACTCCTTGAACGTCCTTATCCTCCAATGACAATACGTTACTTCGTACTTCAAGCTCAATATCGCAGCACCGTCGATTTCTCTAACGAAGCATTACAGGCAGCTGAAAAAGGCTACAAACGCTTGATGGAAGCAACAAAAATCGTTAAGGGAATCAGCGCGACAGAAGGCGCAGAAGAACTCGGCGTACAAAAAATCATGGACGCTTGCTACGAAGCAATGAACGACGACTTCAACAGCCCTGTCGTTATCGCTAACTTGTTCGAAGCAGTGAGAATAGTCAACTCAGTGAAAGACGGTCACGCTAAAATCAACGCTCAGGAATTGGAATTGTTGAAACAATTGTTCCAGTCATTCGTATTCGATATCTTGGGCTTGTTGGATACAGAAGCTGGCGGCGACGACGGCTTGGTTGACGGCTTGATGGAGACAATCATCGACATCAGAAAAGAAGCTCGCGCTAAGAAAGACTGGGCAACCAGCGACATTATCCGCGACAAACTCGCTTCTTTAGACATCGTCCTGAAAGACGGAAAAGAAGGAACAACTTGGAGCAAGAAATAATGCATAATTCATAATGCACAATTCATAATTATTGGGATGTCGATACATCGCGTCCAATATTGTAGAGACGCAGCAAATTGCACCATAAAATAAACAATATGTAGTTTTTTGTTAAATATTAAAAACTCAAAACCTCAGAATCTCATATAAAAGTTCTGAGGTTTTTTATTTATGAATTATGAATTGATTAAGATTATTTGTTATTTTGTAAAAAGTTTAAAGTATATTTAAAACTTTTATTATATTTGCGTTGTGTTTAAAGTATATTTAAAGTTATGAAAATTCCAAGTGTGATATATAATAGAGATAGTTATATCAATCGAATCAAACCTTTTATGCGTACAAATACCATCAAGGTTATGGTTGGTCATCGTAGAGTAGGTAAGAGTTATATTCTTTATCAATTGATAAATTTGATCAATTCGGAAGAGTCTAATGCTAACATTATATATATCAATAAGGAAGATTTGGATTTTGATTTTATTCGCACTTGTCGTGATTTATATTCATATATAAAAGATAGATTGTTGGAAGAGCGGAGAAACTATATTTTTATAGATGAAATTCAGGAAATTGAGGATTTTCATTTGGCAATACGATCTTTGGCTTTGAACGATAATAATGATATTTACATAACAGGAAGTAATTCAAAAATGTTGTCGAGTGAATTGGCGAATGAGTTAGGAGGACGATATGTTGAGTTTAAGATATATAGTCTTTCTTATATGGAATTTTTGCAGTTTCACAAACTTGATAACGATGATGAGTCATTGGAGAAATATATTCATTTTGGCGGTCTGCCGTATCTTATAAATATTCCTATGGAAGAGCAGATTGTGATGGAGTATGTTAAGAGTGTATATTCGACTATAGTGTTAAGAGATGTCATTCAAAGGAAAAACATTCGTAATACGATTTTTTTGGAGCAGCTGATACGTTTTCTTGCTGATAATATAGGAAGTTTGTTTTCATCAAAAAGCATAAGCGATTTTTTAAAGAGTCAGAATGTGAAATTAGCTTCCAATCAAGTTTCAGAATATGCTGATTATCTCGCAGAAGCATTTGTCGTACATCGTATTGGAAGATATGACGTTATAGGAAAGAGGTTGTTTGAAATAGGGGAGAAGTATTTTTTCGAAAATATGGGAATACGCAATGCTGTTGCTGGTTATAAGATTCAAGATAGAGCGAAACGTATTGAAAATGTTGTTTGTAATCATCTAATATATTGTGGTTATGAAGTTAAAGTAGGAACAATGATGTCAGAAGAGATAGATTTTGTCTGTACTAGAAATGGTGAGACTATGTATGTACAAGTGTCAGCTGAATTATCTCGTCAAGAAACCATAGATCGAGAGTTTGGCAATCTTCTAAAAATAAAGGACAACTATCCTAAGATTGTCGTTTCAGGAGAGCGTTTATTTGGAAATACATATCAAGGCATAAGACATATTTATATAAGAGATTTCTTGTCGGAAGAAATATAAAGAAACACAGAATATTAAAAACTCAAAACCTCAGAATCTCATATAGAAGTTCTGAGGTTTTTTATTTATGAATTATGAATTGATTAAAATCTAAACATAAATCCGTATTTGTGAGTTGTTGAAAATAAATTGCTGTAGTTTAACTCGAAAAACAAACCGAATGATTTTGTGAAGTTGAATCCTATACCGCCGCCAGCGTTGAAAGAAAACAATGTCCGATTGTCTATATTTAATGATTTGCCGTAAAAAAACGAATGAGCCCCAACCTCTAAGTTGCCATAAATATCAACACGATAAAATGAAGGATTTACGATTATAGGAAGGAAATGTATTTTTCCTTTAATACCATAATTGAAAATATTTATTCTATTTCCACTATGTTTAGGGTAGCAAATGATAGGGACATCTCCTGTATATAGAGTTGTAACAGCACCTACTTCTAACCAATTGTTTAATCCATATAATGCTTCGCCAGAGATTGCATGAGCATTATAAAATGGCATAAGATGGTGATAACCTCCACCAATATTTATGTTTATTTTATCTTTAATGAAAGAATCTTCAGAAGGTTTGCTTTGAGCATCAACATTGGTGATAAAGGCGCCAATGAGCAATAATGTTAATAAGAACTTTTTCATACTGATTAAGATTTGATTATGAATTTGTTTTTGTTATCAACGCAAATATATATAATTTTTATATATTAAATTACAAAGTTAATATATTTTATCTTATACCTTTTTTCTATATTTCTTTTATCAATGAGATAATTAGACTTTCGTTCATTTCTATATTCATAATCTTACGAATCTTGTCCAATCTTCTCCAAATACTGCTTTGATTTTTGCTCAATAAATATTGTAAGAATGACTTGTCTATATTTAGAAGAATGAGGCAGATGCAGTAGAAGTCTTCTTTTTTCAAATTAGGATATTTGTTTGATAGTCTGCCGATGAAATTGTTGAGATTGGTGTCGGCAGAGTTGAGAAGGAGTACGAGTTCGTTGCCGTTAAGAGCGCTCAACTCCGATGATTTCAAGTTGAGTGTCTCTAATTCTTTCATTCTTCTAAATATCTCGATACAGATATCTGAATTATAATAGGCTTCAAGGCTGGCTTTGTTTAGATTGTCTATCTGGTTTTTTATATTAGCTATTACAGTCTCCTGATTTTTGATAATCTTTTCTTTTTGGCGTAGCTCTTCATTGGAGCTTTTAATTTTGCCTTCAATCAATGAAAGTCGCCATTCGTTGTCTTTTATTATTTCATTTTTCATGTCCAAGGTTTTCTGGTGATTTTTCTTGGTTTTGTACATGGTTTTTATTAGAATCATCGTTATCGCGACAAAAATTATTATTATGGAGAATATTGCTGTTAAATATCTTTTAGTTTTTGTTGCTTCTGACTTATATTCGTTATATAAAGATGCTATTTGTATTTTAATTTCTGAGTTGTCTCTTCCTTTAGGTTGTACTTTGTTATCCATAAAATATGATTCGTCGAAGCTTGCTTCTGCCATTGATTTATAAATCTCATAAATCATTTTAGCTGATATGAGTTTTGTTGATTTATTGCCGTGGTGGAATGACTGTTTTGCATAATGTAAGGCGGAATCGTATTGGTTAAGTTCGAGGTACATTTCAGCCATGGTGTGTTCGTATGCGTATTTGTCATTTTCATCGGAGATATTGATAAGTTCTTTTACGATATTGACAGAAGTATCGATATTGCCGTCGTCAAAATAAATCTGAGCCAGACCTCTTTTAGCGTAATCAGAATAAAGGGGACTTCTATAAATTAAAATATTGACAATCATTTAATTATATTGATATTTTTATTATATTTGTAAGAAATTTGAAAAATATATGAAATATCAGAAGAGAAGCGGAATAAGTTTGTTTGAGCATGAAAACACGATG
>JAFYNK010000052.1 GCA_017548125.1 Bacteroidales bacterium
GCATGCTTTATGTTTTTTCTTGGAATCTTTTCGCCTTTCTTTCAATCACATAGCTCGCTATGTTCTTTCAAGAAAAACAAAAATCTTCTCAAAGAAAAATTCATAAATCATTTGCAAAGCAATTTATAGAAATCCCCTTTACAATAATGATAAACAACAAAAATATCAGTGACAATTTCGTGTGGACTAGTGGGCTAAAGTTAGCCACATTATTTTTATTGTTATTCGCGGTTTCTATATGCCATGCTCAGCAGATCCCTAGTCGTCCGTCGCCTCCACGACTCGTCAACGATTTCACGAAGACACTGACAATAAGTCAGGCCAATAATCTTGAACATAAGCTAAGAGCTTATAACGACAGTACATCAACACAAATAGCAGTCGTTTTCATCAATGACTTACAAGGCACTACAGCAGCCGACTTCGCCTATCAAATAGGTGAGAAATGGGGCGTAGGAACAAAAGAAAATAACGGTATCGTTATCTTAGTAAAACCAAAAAACGAAACCAAAGGCGAGGTATTCATCAGCGTCGGATACGGACTCGAGCAATATGTTCCCGACGCATTAGCAAAGAGAATCATTGAAAATCAGATGATTCCAGCATTCAGATACAACGACTATTACAGCGGTGTCAACAATGCCATCGACTCAATAATAAAGCTCGCCTCCGGCGGTTTCTCATCAGACAAATCCACAGAAGAAGACTCAGAACTAGCTGCATTGATATTCATCTTAATAGGAATGGCAGCAATGATTTTATATATCAAATTAGCGAATAAAGTCGGCACCACTATCTCTTCCAGAAAAGACGACTCATCATTCTGGAGAACATTATTCTGGTTGAGCGTACTCAACAACAGCAGCAATCGTCATCGTCATCATCACAACAATTGGAACAATTTCTCAGGCGGATCTGGTGGTTTCGGCGGCGGAGGATTCAGCGGATTCGGCGGTGGCAGCTTCGGTGGCGGCGGCGCCGGAGGAAGCTGGTGATAATTAGGAATTAGGAGTTCAGGGATTTTTTCCTTTAGACTTTTGTCGTTTGCCTTTAGCCTTTTTTATATATTTGCATTATGAATTATGAATTGTAAATTATGGATTCTAAGAGTGTCATATCATTAAAAGAAGCTGCTATTTATCAGCATAAGAGATGTATTCTAAAAGATGTCAATTTTGATATTAAGGAAGGTGAATTCGTCTATTTAATTGGAAAGACTGGCAGCGGCAAATCTTCATTACTCAAGACTTTATACGCCGACCTTCCTGCTAAAGAAGGTGAATTGAGTATAGCTGACTATAATCTCAGAACCATAAAAAGCCGCGACATCCCAATGCTCAGAAGAAAGATTGGCATTGTTTTTCAAGACTTTCAGCTTCTTTTTGACCGTAAAGTAGAAGACAATCTTTATTTCGTATTAGAGGCTACAGGCTGGAACGACAAGGCTGCGATGTCCAAGAGAATAGACGAGGTGCTGGAACAAGTGGGACTTCCAAACAAACGTAAATCTATGCCTCATCAGCTGTCGGGCGGTGAACAACAAAGCATAGCAATAGCAAGAGCGCTCCTCAACGACCCAGCGCTCATCTTAGCCGACGAGCCTACCGGCAACCTCGACCCTGAGACAACAAACGACATCATGAATCTTCTCCGCGATATTTGCTCAAAAGGCAAGACAATCTTCATGGCGACTCATAACTACAACCTCATCTTGAAATATCCGTCAAGAATCATCAAATGCGATGATGGAACTGTTATAGATAAGACTACAAGTCAACAAGACTACAAGACTACAAGATAGAGAGATACTCCTTCAAAGTCTCTTCAGAAAAGGTTTCGTGTTTCTTAAAATATTCGTGGAAAAGAGGCAGCGTCTCTAAGTCGCCGCGTAATATTTTATGGGTGTTGAAGATGCTCCTGAAAAGCCAGTTCATAAAATCGGAGTTCAACAAATCAACAAGCTGCAAATATGAAATCGGAAAATCTTCATTCAAGACAAAAAGATTTGCACTGTTTAAAATATATCGCTGTTCTGTATCATAAAAACAGACTATCTTATTTGAGATAAAACGATATATCACTTTCTCTGGAGCTTTATACAACTCTAAATCAGCAACTTGACGACATCCTTCGAGATTTTCATCTATAAACAAAGAAGGTTCTGACAAGACATTCTTCATAATATCCTTACCTCTATATATTGGAACACAACCAACGGCTTTCTCTTTCCTGCAAATCTTCTCGTTGTTTCCAGTAATGACACCCAATCCCCATTTCGCATTGTCTTTCAACCTGATATACGGCATAGAGAACACACGACGTATTATATCGCTTTCACTTTCTTCAATATGAAAATTAAAGATACATTTAGGTATATCGCCAAAACTCTCCTGTGAACGTAAATGTTTTTTAACATTATAAATCACGCATTCTATAAAACTTTTGTCATTAGACTTTTGCCATTCGCAATTTGTAGCTACAAACGCCATCGCTTTGGTCATCAGTCCTTTAAAAGCATTACCATAATCCACAAAACGATCGATTTGAAGTGACAATAACGACTTACGAGCGTTTTCAAATGAGCTTATGTTAAAGAAAGAATCAGGCAATAACATTCCTATTTTACCATCTTCTTTTAACACTTTCAAACAAGCAAAATAAAATAAGGCCGATGTGTCGTTGCTGTTTCCTGAATTATATAAAGAAGAATATCTGAGTTTGTCTCTTTTATTGATTTTCTTTCCCCACGGTGGATTGGTGAAGATATAATCGAACTGTTGGCCGTTGGCCGTTGACTGTTGGCTTAAGAAATCTGCACAGATGATGTTTTTGCTTTCGTAACCGCTTATCTCTTTTATCCTCTTCTTCGTGATTGCGACAGCATTTTCATCAACATCAAAACCAAAAATATTTTTCGGTGATATACCTTTTTTTATTGCTTCAATGATAAAATTTCCCGAACCGCAACAAGGGTCCAAGAACAATTTATCATCAGTAATGTCAATGGATTTTAACATATCCTCAACGATATATTGAGGCGTGTAATAAATTCCTTCTTTATTTTTATATGAATCGGACAATGACGACTCATATTTTGCAGAAAGTTCGTCGCCCGACATAGAAGACTTCAGATCTTTTTTAATCTCTTCTGTCAACGACTTATGATTGTGCGACTCCTTATATTGTTTGTTCGCGCGAGCGGAAAGTTTGTTATTGCTGAGAAACTCTCTCTTAAACTCTTCGAGAGATTCCTGAGTTATGTGATTGTCGGTAGTTTTTAAGATACCTTCCTTAATCCAATTATGAATACTTACAACCGAGACATTCAGTTGCTCGGCAGCATTTTTAGTTGAGACCTTGTTTAATTTCATAATCAAATAAGAACTGGAACAACCATCAATTACTTATTAAAACAATTCTATTATCTCAAAAACACGAAGTTATTTTTTTAAAACATACTTATTCACAATATCATTCCATCTTGGCACTTTCAGTTCAACTCCATAATGCTTTTTATAATTAACAACAAGTGTTGACAACCAATCAGCACCATCATCACGTGTATCTTTATTCTTATACACTGCTTCTTCCATAGCCGACAAAAAGTCTTCTAAACATTCAAAGACCTTAAATTTAGTTGTTTTTCCATACCACTTTGCAGGTCTAATTTTTTGGACAGTGCCTTTTTTAATTTGAAGATTAATTGGCCAAATCGTTTTATTTTTTCCAGAAGACATCGGTCTAGACATTTCCCAAACCTTATTCATCCATACTTTTTTAATTGTAACAACACCTTCATCCGACATCTCGTAACCGAAAATTAAATAAGTAACATGCAACATCCAAGGTTTTTGGGCTATTTCCTGTTCATACATACGAAAATCTGCTATATCAAATCCAGGTCCTGCTTTATAATTAAATGCCTTTATCTCCATCAAACTCTCTTTTTTATTATCAGGGTTCAGATAAAAATCTGGTGGCAGTTGAGTGTTTTCATTTAAAGCATATTCTATTTCATTTTGTTTCATCCACCCTTCGACCCATTCTTGCATGATATTTCCAACAACATCACGTTGTTTCACTATAATATCAGTATCTCCCAATGAAAAAGTAATAAGTCCTTGTTTAGTCAATATTTTATCATCATCAACTAATTTTTTATAAATTTCTTTAACTGTTAATCTCATATATTTTTATTTGTTTAGTAATAATGTATCTAACAATCTTTCTGCAACAGCTTTTATTACAGGAACCACAACTGTATTACCCAATAAATCAAATCCTTCCTTTTCACTAACATTAAATTTAATGTCATCAGGATAACCACAAAGTCTAAGCCCCTCTCGAAGTGTCAATCGTCTAATTCCACCATTGTCACCGACATATAATTTTTGCATATCCATTGCCACTAAGGTTGGAGCTATATCATCAGGCGACAGAACTTTATTAACTTCAAAGCTCAACTTTCCAGCAACAATATTATATCCTTTCGGTTTACTTTTATCATAATCTCTCTGCGTTGTTACAACACCATTCTCATTCACCAAACGTATAAGCTTTTTGGGGTATTCTAACTTTAGATATCCTTTATTAGTCAAATCCTCAAGCATATTTTCAAGATCTGGATCATCATAAAACATTCTTATTTGTCCCAATGTTAATGGCATTCCATCCATCCAATCTATACCTATTATTTCAGCCCATTTTTTCTTACGCCGCTCGGTCAAAATGGTATCAAGTAGTTTTTTCTGTTCTCGACTAACTGGACCTTTTATTTCCAAATCCCAACTATGAATATTTGCATCTCCACCTCTCTTGTCTTTTATCGATTTACCATAAAGTTGTTCTACCGAAAAATGATCAAGTAATTTTTTTACAAAAGAAGTATCTGAAATTGGCAAACCAAATTCAAGAATATCTTTTAGTTTGCTCTCTTTGACAGGAAAATTGTCAATATTTGGTTTTTCATTTATACTACCAACAATATATATCCTTTTACGTTCTTGAGGTACGCCAAAATATTTTGAATTAAGAACTCGATAATCAAATTTGTAATCCAAAGCAGACAGATGGTTTATTATCACTTGCAATGTTTTGCCGCCATCATGATTAACAAGGCCTTCAACATTCTCAAGAATAAATCCCTTTGGTCTTTTTTCTCTCAATATTCTTTCCACTTCAAAAAACAATGTACCACGAGTATCTGCAAACCCTTTACGTTTACCAGCTGAACTAAATGACTGACATGGAAATCCTGCACACAACACATCAAATTCAGGAATATTTTTCGTATCAACCTTTGTTATGTCGCCAACAATTGTCTCCATTGGATGATTTTCATGCAATACTCTAATAGCATGCGGCTTAATTTCTGATGTCATCACACAAACTGGCATCATCCCTTTATCTCTTGCAGCTTGCTCTAAACCATATCTTATCCCACCAATACCAGCAAACAAATCTATAAATCTCAGTACATTTTCATTTTTCTTTACTACCATTTCCGACTCAGCAAATGATACATTTACAGCTACAGCAATATCCTTACCTTTCAATATTTTAGGAGAATATTCAATCTCATTATTGTCCATAGGAAACAATTCTTGAAGAAGCAATTTTATATCTAACGGTTCTGATTGTATCTCATCCCCAAGAGTAAAAACTACGTAACTTCCATCTGGATTAGGATACGACAATGCTTCCATGTCGCTTTGATCCTTTATTGATGAATTAACACATGGAAAAAGGTGATAACCTACTTGCGGATTTTGAGCATTATATATAAGAATATAGTCTGGCATATAGATTTTTAAAGTTCCTCCTCTTCGTTGCGAGAACAAGTCTTTATTTAAACGAATATTATACAATTTCTCATACCTTTGATATTCTTCTCCTAATATCCATTCAAATTGCGACTTTTCATCACGATAACATCCAAATAAAAAATTTTTTTCCTTATTTTCTATATATCTAAACATATTAACACTCAATAATACAATTTAATTTTTGTCAACATCATACTTATAAAATACAAGTCATCACACCACTTTAAAAGTCATGATATAATCACTCTATCAACTTCAGCAACAAGTCTGTCGCTTCTTCTATGTTGTAGAAATTCTTCATATTATTTCTACGGCGTTCTATCTGATGTTTGTCGAATGAACGCGGCATAAGCTCACTGACAGCGAATCGTATCGCATTGGAGTCATTTACGATATAGCACAATCCATTGACATCCAGACCTTCCACCATCTTGTCGTTGACGAGACAGAAACGTCCGTTGAAGAGAGTGTTCAGCAATTTCAGCTTAAGTCCGGTAGCTTGTTCCGTCACAAGGATATTGATATGTGCGTGACGTATCAGATCGAACAGCACCTGATCGCTAGGGCTGTCGATAAGCTCGATATTCGGTATATCTTCAATAAGCTTTACGATATGAGGCGGAGGATTCATGCCAGCAATCTTCAATTTCACGTCAAAATTCTCGAATGTCTCAACAAGGATTTCCGCAGCTCGATAATTTTCTGCCACAGACAAATTGCCATGATACAAGACATAGTCGCTACTTCCTTCAATAATATCCACTTCTGTATAAGCGTTGTATGCCGTCACCTTATAAACATTCTTATATCTTTCAGAGAAATATTCATAGTCTTTCTGCGATATCGCCAGAATTGCATTTGCCTTGTTCAAAACGCACTCGAAATTTCTGAGCTTATCCACTTCCTGCTTCAGATACAATTTCTTCTTGGAATCCACTTCCACCTTTGCCAAATGCTCATAATAATCATGTTCAACATTATGCGCTCTGACAATAATATTTCTGTCTTTCAACTCATCGCAAGTAAGCAACTTACAGCAATGCAATCCTTCGAGCAAAATAGGATAATCGTCTTTTTTAAGATTATCGAGCAATTCTTCAGAGTCGCGGGAACACACGATATAAGGCAATGGGCTGAATATCCTGCTTAGTTTCGTTTTTCTTTTATAGTAATTCACGGAATAGCAGAAGCTTTCGAGATATTCTGAGTGTTCACGTCCGTATTCAAAACAATGCAAATGAATTTTAACGCCGCGTTCCGAGAGCGCTTTTATTCTAAAGAAAACGTCAATAACGCCGCCGTAATTGGCAGGATAAGGAATATCGAAACTGACGATATGTAAATGTTTATCAGATGTATTGCTCATATATTTCTATCAAAGTTTTTTCTTCGTTTTCCCAACATAACTCTTGAGCCGCGAAGGTAAGATTATTTTTCCATGTTTTCAAAGTATTTTCATCAGAAAGCACTTCTTTAATTTTTTCCGCTATATGCTTAGGATTATGGTCATCGACAAATGTACCGATGTTATAATCACGTATTATCCTTTCTATCTCAGGAAGATGTGACGCTATGATTGGGACATTCGCTTGTATGTAGTCGAACAATTTATTTGGCAGACTGAAAAGGTAATTAAGGTTATTTGGTTTATCGAGAGTGAAGCCCACCTCAGCGAGACGTGTTATCGCCATCATGTCTTTATAAGGCATGCGAGGATAGAAACGCACTCTGTCTTCTTGATGACGTTCTGCCACCGTCTTCTTCAAGATTGGCAGCACATCGCCGCCACCTATTATTAATAGGATACAATCGTCGAGATATTGCATCGCATCGACGAGTTCCTCAGAACCTCTGTGAATGTTAATACCAGAGCCTTGGAGTATGAGGATATGCTTATCTTCCGGAAGATTCAGTCTCTCGCGCGTTGATGGTTCTGGCAGCATCTTACGCATAGGAATATTTCTAATGACATGAACCTTGATGCCATATTTATCTCTGAAAAGATTCGCAATCGATTCATTCACAGTTATCATCTCCTTCATCTTAGGCAAGACGAACTCTTCTATCTTACGCCATACTTTCTGCACCTTAGGACGACTGACGAGTTCTGGCACTTCTGTAAAATATTCATGACTGTCGTAGATGAGCTTCTTTCTCTTTATCTTAGAAACAAGAAAAGACGGCAACAAAGTATCCAAATCGTTAGACAAGAAGCAGTCGGCTCGATGAAACATCAAAAACAGAAACAATCTGATATTATATTCCGCGTAGAAAAGCGGACCCTTTTCGAATATAAGTCTCATGCGATGTGAACGATAAGGACGCTCATCCATTTCCGGACTTTTTCTTTGCCTACGACCAACCAACAACACTTCAAAACCAGCCTTCTGAAGTGTGAGGCACGACTTATTAACTCTCTGATCTGTAACTAAGTCGTTGATAACTGATACTATAACACGTTTCAATTTCATATTACTTTTGAGTTTATAAAATTACTTCTTTTATGTCTTGATTTCACAAAAAAAACTTAATTTTGAAAAAAATTATGCAGATGAAAAAAGATTATTCTCTTCAAGGTTTAAACACTATGGGATTCAATGTTATCGCAAAATATTTCTGCGAAGTCAATTCATTGGACGACATGAAAAAACTCATTGATGACAAGACATTTAAAGAATCTAAGAAACTTTTCCTTGGAGGCGGAAGCAATATTCTTTTCACTGACGAATACTTTGACGGTATAGTAATATACTCCAATTTAAAAGGAATTAAAATTTCAGAAAGTCAACAGTCAACGGATAAAGAATTTCCTCAATTCCTCAATTCCTCAACACCTGAATTTCTTACCGTAAGGTGCATGTCGGGTGAGGTGTGGAAAGATTTCGTTGATTTCACTGTTAGCAACAATCTCTACGGATTAGAGAATCTCGTTGACATCCCTGGCAGCGTGGGTGCTGCTCCTGTCCAGAATATCGGCGCATACGGCAGCGAGGTGAAAGACTGCATCACAAAGGTTTATACCATCGACATTGAAAGCGGAGAGGAACGCGTCTTTGAAAACGAAGAATGCGAGTTCGCCTATCGTAACAGCATATTCAAGAAGGAAGAGAACAAGAAATATTTCATCTACGCCATCGACTTCAGACTAAAGAGAAATGCTGAGTTGAAGTTGGAATATGGCAATATCAAAGATTATCTTTCCAAGAAAAACATAAAATCCCCTACTCTATCTGACGTCGCCAGTGCGATCAAGACGATACGCGCGGAGAAGTTGCCCGAAGTAGGCGTCGTTGGCAGCGTCGGCAGTTTCTTCCAGAATCCTATCGTCGATGTTGACAAATATCAAAGCATCAAAGAGACATATCCTGAAGTGCCTTCATATCCTAACGACAATGGAGTCAAGATTCCTGCTGGATGGCTCATCGACAAGTCGGGATGGAAAGGCTACCGTGAGAATCATGTGGGAGTCTGGGACAAGCAGGCGCTAGTGCTGGTTCATTACGGCGGCGGCAGACCTGAAGAGATTCTCAACCTCATGACGAAGATACAGGAAAGCGTGAAAGAGAAATTCGGCATTGAGATTAAACTGGAGGTAAACCTTGTTTGAGACTACAAGACTACATGACAACAAGACTACAAGACTACAAGTGGGACGCTGCTGTTAATAAATGGCAGCGTCCTTTTTTTTTATTCCTATTTTAAAATTCACAACAAAAATAAATCCCGTTAGGGACGATAGTTTGTAAAAAAGTGCCGAAGGTACGACAGAATTGTGTTTAATTTTTCTGTCGTGCCTTCGGCACTCTGATTAATTTTCTATCCTTAACAGCAGGCATTTCGAGCTTCGCTCTCCATACCTGCCTGAGAACTTTCGTCCCTAACGGGACTATTTAAATCTTTTATCAATTGTTAACCATGATGCGTTGTGTTGCTACGCCGTTTTCTGTTGCGATGCGTAACATATAGATGCCAGCTTCAAATTGTGTCATATCGAGGACTACATCGTCTGTGTCAACGGCTTGGTCATATACTGTCTGACCTAATGTGTTGATGATGCTTACGCGTGTCATTGCTTCAGCGCTGATGTTCAAGACGTCTTTTGCTGGGTTTGGATAAACCATAGTAACAAAAGTATTTTCATCTAACGACTCACCTTTCTTAACGATAACGATGATGTAGTCTTGTTCTTCGTTTTCATAAGCATTAGCAGGATCTGATTCGCATTCTTTGCCTTCTTGCTCATAAACTGCTGTTAATTGATAGTAATATGTACCTTCGTTAACAACGTCGAAGTAAGTACTTTCTGTTGTGTTGTCGATCAATTCGAAGTCGTTTTCTGATGAACCGCGGTAGATGTTATAATGTTGCAAAGCGCGTGTCTCGCCACCTAATTTATTGTTGTCTGAAACATAACCACGAACCATCCATGAGTAGTTCAAGCCATAGAGACTCATATCTTCCCATGAGTAGCCGTCCAATGAAATCCAGCGTGCGTTAGGATTGCCACAGTCTGCTGCAACACCTGCTGGGAATATAGTACCTGTATTTGTGCTGAATACAATCCAAAGGTTCTTTGAGGTATCGAGTTTCACTGGTGTTGTCAATACGTATTCTTCGAAGTCATCTGCTGTACCATCTGTTGTATATTGTTGAGCGTGAACCATTGATGCTGGTGTTGTGATACCACCGCTGTAGATATAGATGAAACCTGATGACATTGCGTTAGCATACATAGTGACTTTTGTCAATGATGTTCCTTCGTAACCGATGAGAGATTCTGCTGGGAACATGACGCCCCACAAGAATGTTTCAGGACCGCCGACGCCGTCGAGTTTAGGACCGTTGTCATAATACAACCAGTTTGTTGTTGGAGCTGAGTAAGGCCATACGAGACGAACGCCCATCAAGCCTTGTTCGTTAGCTGACTGAATGCCATAGAGATCTTCTGGAGCATCGCAGAACATTTGTGAGAAGAGTGACTCGCAGTCAGGGCATGACATTGCGTAGTATGTATCATCTTTTTCGCCGCCATAAACGACTCTGATGCAATATTCGCGTTCTGTTTCAACAGCCATGCTTTCTGAGAATCTGCCTGTTCTGATTGGAGTTGTGTTGAGGAGTTGACCATCACGATAAACGAAAGCGCCGAGAGCTTCTGTCTCTTTCATTTCTGGGATGAGAGCAACGTCAACGAGTTGTACGTCGTCAACTAACAAGATGAACATGTCTGTTGTGTTGAAGTGACGGATAGCGACCCAGATTTCTTGACCTTCGTATGAGCTCAAGTCAGCTTCATATTGATACCAGTTGCCTTGGTTTCTTGTGCCGCGTTGTGATTTAGCACCGCTCTTTGCTGTCATTGTCCATTCTGCTAAGGTTACGAAGTCGTCAGCTGAAGTGTTGCCGTCTGATGAAACAGCGACGCCGAAGTGTTCAGCAGCGTAAGCAGCGTCTTGTGCTGATGCCCAGAAAGTGATTTTTGATGTTGCAGTAGCAACGACTTTTTCTGGAGAAACTAAATAATCGTCTGGAGTAAGAGCTGTGAAAGCGTTACAGAATGACTCTGAACAGATGTAACCGTTGCCTGTGTGAGCTTCAACTGGATCCACTTCATGTTCTGCATATTCTGAACAATGGTACCAAACGTGACCGTCGTTGTCATTATCGATATTTGTCCATTGGTCTAAGTCTGTTTCAAAACCGTATGATAATGTCTGAGGTTCTTGAGTTACATCGATTCCAGGAACTGTCCAGTTGAGAACTGCCTTGCCGTTAGCATATTTCACTGAGAAGTCAGAAACGCCTTCATAGTTGTCACAGTCTTTATATGTCCATGTGTATGTCATTGGGTCGCTGACGCCTGTAGCATAGTTAGCGATGACTTTTGTTGTATATGACTGACCAACGGTGAGGTCTGTGTGTTGATAATATGTTGTTGTTACTTGTTCCAATAATGTGTTGTTCAAATAAACGTCGTAGCTCAAAGCATTAGAACCGTTTTGTTCTTCGTTCCACATTGCCCATCCTGTTGGAGAGACGTAAAGGTTAACAGCAGCAACTATTTCTTCGAGTTCGCAGCTTAATGTTGTTGCGTCCCATATTTCCATAACTTCGCTGTCGTAGCATGAATAATAGCCATCGTTTGAGATTGTCACTTCATAAATACCTTTACGGAATTTCTTCCATGAGCAAGCGCCTGTCTCATCCAAAACCACTTCATAGTCATATTCCATTCCTGGTTCTGACATATTGATGAATCTTACCAAAGTACCTTCAGCAGTCTTGTTGTTGTTTGTTGTAACGTTGACGTTCATTGTAGCAATCATGTTTTTATCAACGATGTTTGACCATGTGATTGAAGATTCGTTGTTGCCGTCATAAACTGCAGAGACGCCCCATTGGTAGATACCGTCTTCCATGCCTGCCCAATCGTTGTCTAAGAACAATGTGTCTGTTACGTTTTCAGCGAGCAATGTCACTGTTTGTTCTGACATCTCACCTGCGAAGCAGTCGTAGCGATAGACTTTATATGAGTTGAATTCTGCTCTGTTGTTTTCGTTAGCGAGTTCAGCTCTCTTGCCTTCAACGTTTTCAACATAACCTTTGATCATCCATGAATAGTGGAAACCATAGTCTGATTGGATGTGAGCCCAGTCTGTTCCGTTCAATGAGATCCAGTCGCTGTTGATGTCGTCAGCATATTCGCAGCCTGATGCTGGAGCGAAGATGTCTGTTGAGTGTAATGTAATCCATAATGGTTGGTCGCCTTCAATTTCGACTGGTGTTGAAAGTGCTACGTCAACGAATTGTTCTGAACCTGACAAGCTGAATGTTTGTGTTGAAACCAATTCTTCTGGAGCGTTTTCGCCACCCATGAAGATGTTAGCTGTATAGTTACCTGCGCCTGGTTGGCCGTCGAATACAGAGATTGCGCTGAGGACCATGTCTTTGTATGATTCTGTTCTTGGGAATTTAATACCCCACCACATTTGTGCGTTGTAACCAGGACTTACTGACTCAATGTAAGCAGTGTCGCTGTATGTAATCCAGCCGCCTTCGAAAGGTTCCACTTCACCGAAGAGTTTGATGTTGTCGAGATAGAAAGTATCTTCTTGTTTGTCTGTACCGTTATCTTTTTTGTATTCCCATCTGTAGGTGTGAGTACCTTCAGTGATTTCATATTCTTTGTATTGCCACATTTTAAGACCTGATGTCTCAAGCATCATGACGCCGTCGATATAGAAACGACCGAAGTCATATTTTGTTTCACTAGACACTCTGCAGTTGAAACCCATAACGCCGTCGTAAGGGACATCGACTGTGATTTCGATTGCTGAAGTACTGTTTGGTTTACCTTCGTTTGAAGATTTGATAGCGTAAGTGCCTTCGTAAGCGTTTTCTGTGATAACCCATGGATAGTTTGAAACTTCATTGTTGAAATCTCCTTGTGTAATTTCACCTGACTCAAAGTTGATCATAAGTTTGTCAGGAACGATTTCATCCCAGCTCCAGCATGCTTTGACAGTGTTGTCGTTCATAGCTTCTGCCTTCACTTGGTAAACTGGCTGATAAGAATCACGTTTTTTCTCATCTGCTCTTAATGCGTTAGGTGCCAACAGCACCAAAACCATAAGACAAGTTAAGAACTTTCTCATAATAAAATTTTAATTTTTTGATAATAAGTTTATAATTATTTCATTACTAATCAACAATATACAATAGATTATCTCTATCAAAAACGATTTGCAAAATTAAGAAAAAATTTTCAGAATTATATGTCAATTTTTGGCATTTTTTATAACAAAAAAAAGGACACGAAACCTAATCGTGTCCTTATATACTAGAATTGTTAAAAATCAATTACATCTTCACTGATTTACATACTTTAACAGCGTTGTCTTTAGTGATTATTTTAACGTAATAAACACCTGACTTATAGTTACTCATATCTAATGTGAAGACGTCATCGTCAACATTGATATTTTCAACGCATTGTCCGTTTGGCATGAAGACAGAAATCTCTTTCATTCCGAGGCATTCAACTTTCAATTCGCCGTTTGTAGGGTTAGGATAAACCTTAGTATTTTCCAATTCGTTTTCACCTACTCCAACTGTCACGTTGACTGTAACTTCTGCTTCGTCGTCGCAGCCGTTAGTTGTTCCTACAACAGAATATGTTGTTGTTGCAGAAGGATAAACTGTGATAGAAGCTGTTGTCTCGCCTGTTGACCAGAGATATGAGTCGGCGCCGCTTGCTGTCAATGTTGCGCTTTCACCTGAATAGATGTTTGTATTGCCAGAAATAGTAACTTCAGGTGCTTCATGTACTGTCAAGACTAAATTGATGATGCTGTCGCAGTCGAAATCTGTTTCAAGTTCGCGTGTCTTGTTATGAATGCCAGCTGAGAGGTTTGTGAGGTTGAAGCCGTGTTTCTTATAATCTTCGCCTTCGCAAATTTCGTCAGTGATTTCGATATTATAAGAAGGATACACTCTCAATGTCATGACGATAGTACTATCGCAGCCGTCAACAGTTTGAAGTACGTTTTCTTGAGTATGTACGCCAGCTTCTGGATTATCGAAGTGGAACGCGCCATAATGGAATGACTCGCCTTCGCATATTTCCATTTCAAGGTTACGTGTGTAAGAAGGATAGACAGTGAGATATAAATAAGAATAGCTGCCATCATTATTTTCCTTTATTTCTTCATAATAACCTGCTGCTGGTTTGTTATAGTTGAAACCATGTTCTGTGTAGCTTTCGCCATAGCACAAGTCAACAACATACATATCAGGTGTAGGTTCACCGAGTTTACATGAGTTGAGTACTGGACGTGTCACGCTACCTTCATTTTTTTCTGTAAGGAAAGCAACGAAATAAACCTTATTAATGTCAACGTCAACGCCGTTAGGACTGCCTATTGACTGAGGGATTGTGTAAGTGTAAGTCTTTGTAATCAAAGAACCTGCTGTTGTTGGGCTTACAGCGTCTCCCCATGTTGATGTGATAGCAGAACGGAACACGTGAGTATGGTTATATTGACCATCTACGATCTGAGTTGGGTTTAAATTTGAGCCAGCCTGATAACCTACGATGTCGTCTTGCAACATATAGATTGTAAGATAATTTGTTGATTCAGAGCTATTGCCAGTGTAATACATCTCGACAGTGATTTGCGCTGTACGAGTTGCAGCGTTGATTGTGTAATCACCAGCGATGTTGACGATAGCATTCTCCTTCATCATTTCATCCACCTTAGTTTCCCATTGATTATAACCAATTTGACCAACACGGTTGAGGATACCTGTTGGATAAGATGTAACACCGAAGTTGTAATTATATTCGTTACCTTGTGTTGTTGTCATGTTTGGATAGCTAGTAGAAGCGAAACTTCCCGCGTGGATATTTATAGGAAACACTCTACCAGGATATTTAGCTGCCAGTTCATTGGCGATGCGATGTCCATTAGGACAATATGTGCAATAATTGCCGGTATATTCTTCAAGAAGAACATTTTTGTTTGTTGGAGTAGTTACAACATACTGTTGTGCATTGAGCAGTTCTAACGAGAATAGTACAATGATAAGTGATAATAAGTATTTTTTCATATTTTGTAAATTAAAAAAATAGAGACGTCACTTTTTTGTGACGTCTCTATGAGTTAATATTATTTAACGACAGTAACACGTTCTACTGTTACACCGTTTTCTGTTGCGATGCGTACCATATAAACACCAGCTTCATATTGAGTCATATCAACGACTTGGTTGTCTGTATCGACTTCTTGGTCATAGATTGTTTGGCCCAATGTGTTAGTGATGCTGATACGTGTCATAGATTCAGCTGTGATGTTCAACTTACCGTTTGTTGGGTTAGGATAGATCATCATGCCGTTAACACCGTTTTCATTTATAGAAACCACTTCAACGACTACGTAATCTTGGTTAGGATTTTCGTAAGCTGATGCAGGTTCTGATTCGCATTCTTCGCCGTTAGCTGAGTAAACAGCTGTTACTTGATAGTAGTAAGTACCTGTTGATACAGCGTCGAAGTATTTGCCTTCGTTGCTTTCGCCTATCAATTGGAAGTTGTTAGCAGAAGTACCGCGATAAATGTTATAGTGGTCTAAGTTACGTCCTCTTGCGCTGCCATAAGCTTTGAATTCACCTTCGCCTGTTGTGTATTCGTAGTCTGTTATAGGAGCAAGTTCTGACACTTCGCCCTTAGCGTTATTAGAAACGAATGCACGAATCATCCATGTGTTGTTCAATCCGTAAGCTGTTACGTCTTCCCATGTTGCGCCATCTAATGAAATCCAGCGGCCGTTTGGATCGCCTGTATTAGCGCAGCATGATGCTGGATAGTTAGCGCCTTGTGTTGTTGTGAAGATAACCCAGATATTCTGTGTTGCATCGATTGGGAGAGCGCTTGTCAAATTAAATTCAACGAATGATTGTGAGCCAGCGCCTGTGTATGCTTGAGTATGTACCAATGTACCAGGAGATGAAGTTCCGCCGTAGTAGATGTTGATGTCACCTGATGACTGTGCGAAGTCGTAGAGTGCTACCTTAGTAAGATATTGTCCATCGTATCCACCGATTGATGCTGATGGGAACATGATACCCCACATGAATGTTGCAGGACCACCGATACCGTCTTGGTTAACACCGTCATCATAGTATAACCATTCAGCCACTGGAGTTGAATATGGCCATACGAGGCTTACACCAACTTGACCGTTTTCAGTTGCTTGAGCGCCATAGAGTTTTTCAGGAGCGTCGCATGGGAGTGTTGCCACGAAATCGATGCATTCTGGGCATGACATTGCGTAGTAAGTGGTGTCTAATGCGCCAGCGTGTACAACTCTTACGCAGTATTCGTATTCCATACCTGGTTCAACTGGTTCTGAATATCTGCCAGTCTTGATTGGTTCTGGAGTGAGCAATTCACCATCACGATATACCATAGCACCGAGGTACAATGCTTCTGCTTGTGTATCGTCACCATCTTCGCCGCCTTCTGATTCGTCGATGTAAGCGCGGATCATCCATGTTGCGTTGATGCCAGCGCCTGACAATACGTCGATCCATTGAACGCCGTCTGTTGAGATCCAGCGGCCGTCAGCGTCGCCTGTGCTTGCTGTGCATGCTGCTGGGAAGCTTGCTCCGTCTGTTGTTTCGAAGACAACCCATACGTTTTCTGCGCCGTCAACAGCAACAGCTTCTGTCAATTCGATTTCAATAAAGTCGTTAACACCTGTCATTGTGTATGATTGTGTATGAACTTTTGTTTGAGGAGCTGCATTGCCACCTAAGTAGATATTGAATACACCTGATGTTGAGAGACGGTCGTAGATAGAAACTTTTGTCAAGTTTGCTGGAGCATATTGAGCGAGGTCTTCAGCGCGCAACTTGATACCCCATTGGAATGATGCAGGGCCGCCGATTCCATCAACGTAGTTGCCATCATCATAGTACATCCATGTACCTTCTTTGCTGTCTCTTGCTCTGCCAGCTGTTGTAATTTCAACATCGTCAACCATCAAGATAAACATGTCAGTTGTGTTGAAGTGACGGATAGCGACGTATATTTCTTGACCAGCGTAGTCGCTTAAGTCAACTTCGTATTGATACCAGTTGCCTTGTTCGCCTCTGCCGCGTTCTGCCTTAGCGTTGCCTTTGCCTGTCATTGTCCATTCAGCTATTGTTGTGAAGTCAGCTTCTGATGTGTTACCAGCTGTTGAAACTGCTACGCCGAAGTGTTCAGAAGCCCAAGAGTTATCTTTTGAACAAGCCCAGAATGAGATCTTAGCGCCGTTGCCAACTTCATATTTTTGAGGAGCTACGAAATAATCGTTAGGGAAGAGTGGACCATAATAGTTGCAATATGACTCTGAGCCAGCGTAGCCAGCACCTGTGTGAGGATTGCTTGGCAATACAGCGTGATTTGCTTCACTTTCTGATGAGTGATACCAGATGTGACCGTCAGCGTTGCCGTCGATTGTTGACCATCCTTCTAAGTCTGTATCGAAGCTATATGTGAATGTTTCAGCACTTACTTCTGGTTCCATTCCTGGGATTACCCAGTTGAGAACAGCATTGCCGTTTACATATTCTGCTGTGAATTCTGATACGCCTTCAAAGTTATCGCATTTAACTGCTGTCCAGTTGTAAGACATTGCTTCACTTGAACCTGTTGCATAGTTAGCGACAATTGTTGTTGTATAATATTCACCGTAGATGAGGCCTGAATGTTGATAATAAGTTGTTGTGATTTGATCTTCGAGGTTGCCATTCAAATATACGTCGTAGTTGACGAGAGCTCTGCTGTTGCCGCCGAAATCGTTAACGAGTTCGATATCGTCAACGCACAAGAAGAATTGGTCGTAGCTGTCGAAGTGACGCAATGCGATATAAGCTTCTTGACCGATGTATTGTGAGAGGTCAACTTCAAATTGATACCATTTACCATAGTCTCTTGTACCTCTAGCGCCATCGCCTTTAACGCCGCTCTTAGCTTGCATTGTTGTTTCCCAGATTGTTGTGAAGTCAGCTGGGTTATTGTTGCTCATTGTTGAAACAGCGATACCGAAGTGTTCTATTGGGTAGTTTGAATCTTGGACAGCTGCCCAGAACTTCAATACTGACATAGAACCGATAGCGTATTTTTCAGGTGATACGAGGTAGTTGTCTGGTGTAAGAGGACCTTCGTTGAAGCAGAATGATTCTGAAGTAACGTGACCTTCGCCTGAGTGAGAATTCATTGGGTCAGCGTTGTGTGAGTGAGTTTCAATGATATGATACCAGTTGTGGTTGTCACCGTCAGCATCGAGCAGTGTCCATCCTTGGATACCGCCTTCGAAGTCGAACTTAGCTTCGTCGCCATAAACAGCTGGTTCATTTTTCCACATTGCCCAACCTGTTGGAGATACGTAGAGTCTGCTTACTGCTGCAGCGATTTCTTCAAGTTGACATTCGACAGATGTGTTATCCCAGATTTCCATGATTTCGCCTCTAGCGCATGAGCTGAAGCCTGGTTTAATGATTGTCAATGAATAAGTACCTTTACGGAATTCTGTCCACTCATAGTATTCTGATGCGTCTAATACGATTTCGTAATCATAGCCCATTTCTGGTTCTGTGATATTTACGAAAGTGATTGTTGTACCTTCAGCTAATTCATCAGTGTTTGTAGCCACGCTGACTTCAACGCTTGTGTACATATCTTTGTCGATAGTGTTAGACCATACTATTGGAGATTCGTTTTCACTTTGTCTGTTGCCTTCATAAACAGCAGCAACGCCCCAGCTATAAACACCGCTTTCTAATGTAGCCCAGCTGTTATCAACGTAAGCTGTGTCTGTGATACCTTCAGCTACGAGTTCGATGTTTTCGTCTGTAATTTCACCATTGAAATAGTTATGACGATACAATTTGTATGATTTCAAAGCGCGGGTGTTTCTTTGTGTTTCTATTACAGGGAGGCCAACATATTTAGCTTCTGCTGTTGCGTCAGCTACGAATGTACCTGTTGAAACGCCACCTTCGAATTGAGGTTTGTAGCTTTCACATCTGAGAGCTCTTGTTGCTCCATTAGGATCTGTCAAGAAGCCTCTGATCATCCATGTGTAGTTCAATTGGTAGTCAGATGCTACGTGTTCCCATGTTGCACCGTCCAATGAGATCCAGTCGCTGTTAGAGTCACCTACGAAAGTGCAACCTGCTGCTGGATAAGTAACTGTTTCTGTGTAGAATGTAATCCACAATGGTTGTGTACCATCAATTTGAACTGGAGTATCGAGGTCTATTTCAACCATGCTGCCAACACCTGTCAACTGAGCGCTTTGTGTTGCTACTAATGTTCCAGGAGCTGTTGTGCCGCCGAGGTAGATATTAGCTGTATATGTTCCTGCATAATCAGGAGCTGCGTCGAAGACAGCTACTTTTGAAAGAACTGAACCAGC
>JAFYNK010000053.1 GCA_017548125.1 Bacteroidales bacterium
AAAAGATAATTAATTAACAATAAAAAATAGTGTAAAATGGCACATCCTAAGAGAAGACAGTCTCACACAAGAGGCGCAAAAAGAAGAACACATTACAAGGCAGAAGCTCCAACATTAGCAGTATGCAAAGAAACTGGTACAATCCACGTTTATCACAGAGCTTACTACGTTGACGGCGACTTATACTACAAAGGTAAGTTAGTTATGGAAGGTGCTAAAAAATAATCTTTGATTTAGCATTTTACTAGAAACGAGTTTCAAATCTTGTTTATTAAGAATAAATTTGTTTTGTCAAATAATACTGACGAGACAAATTTTTCTTTTTTAAGGAACTTTTATATACAAAAAAAGCCGCACGATGAAGCGGCTTTAATTATTTGTCAATTATCCTTTCAAGGCATCTGCCCCACTGACTATCTCAACGAGTTCGTTGGTGATTGCAGACTGGCGGGCCTTGTTATATGTCAGATTCAATTCTTTAAGAAGTTCTGTTGCGTTGTCGGTTGCCTGTGTCATTGAAATCATACGAGCGCCTTGTTCAGAAGCAAAACTATCCAGCAATATTTTATAAACCTGCATTCTAAGAGACTTAGGAAGCATCTCGTTATAAATCTCCTCCTTACTTGGCTGAAATATATAATCCAATGGCAAGCTTTCTTTATCACTTTGCGATTCATCAGCTTGACGATTTGCAATCGGGAGAAATTGTTCGCAAACCAGTTCCTGCGTCGCCGCATTTTTAAATTGATTATATACGAAAACGATACGGTCGTATTTTCTCTCTTCGAAATATTTCATCAATTTCTCTGCAAAAGCAACAGCGTTTTCATAAGTCAGGTCGTCTAAGATATGATTTTCATTTCCCACCACAGGATATTTCTTAAACTTCAGGGTGTCTTCAGCTTTAGAACCGACACATAATATTTCCAGATTATTATTATCGTATTGCGATTGATATTCCTGATGAATCAGATTTATTGTTGAACGTATGACGTTGGCATTAAAGACGCCGCAAAGGCCTTTGTTAGATGACAAAGGCACTACAAGGACTTTTTCCACAGGACGGTTATCGGTGAATACCGAGCCGCCATTTTTTTCTGCCACAGTGGATAGTTTGCTCATTATCTCGCTAAATTTTTCCACATACGGACGCAATGCGATGATGGCGTTCTGCGATTTACGCAGTTTTGACGCTGCCACCATTTTCATGGCGCTCGTAATCTGTTTAGTCGAGTTGACAGATTCAATCCTTGTCCTGACTTCCTTTAAATTTGCCATAGCGATTAATCTTTCTTAGACATATTATCACTTATTTCAGCAGCGACTTGTTTCAATACGCTTGTTATTTCGTCGTCGAATAGGCCTCGTTTTATCTTATTCATTATTTCAGGGTATCTGTTATTGAGTTGAACGATAAAGTTCTTTTCAAATTCAGCGACCTGGTTAATAGGTATGTTTCTCATGAGGTTATTGACGCCGCAATAAATTATCGCCACTTCTTCTTCCACTCTCATCGGTGATGACTGAGGCTGGATAAGCATTTGCACGTTACGACGGCCTTTGTCGAGGACTGCCTGAGTTGCAGCGTCGAGGTCGGAGCCGAATTTAGAGAACGCTTCAAGTTCGCGGAACTGTGCCTGGTCGATTTTGAGAGTACCGGCGACTTTTTTCATTGACTTGATTTGTGCATTACCGCCAACACGCGATACAGAGATACCTACGTTGATAGCAGGACGGATACCAGAGTTGAACAAGTTTGTCTCAAGGAATATCTGGCCATCGGTGATAGAAATCACGTTGGTAGGGATATAAGCTGAGACGTCGCCTGCCTGAGTCTCGATGATAGGAAGAGCTGTCAATGAGCCGCCGCCTTTCACCTTATCTTTAAGGCTTTCAGGGAGGTCGTTCATATTTTTAGCGATGTCGTCAGACTTGACTATTCTAGCAGCACGTTCGAGCAATCTTGAGTGAAGATAGAAAACGTCACCTGGATAAGCCTCACGTCCTGGTGGACGACGGAGCAACAAAGACACTTCGCGGTAAGCGACAGCTTGTTTTGAGAGGTCGTCATAAACCACCAAGGCAGGACGGCCGGTATCGCGGAAATATTCGCCTATAGCAGCGCCTGCGAAAGGAGCGTAATATTGCATTGCGGCAGTGTCTGACGCTGTAGCAGCAACAACAACCGTATAAGGCAATGCGCCGTTATCTTCAAGAGTCTGAACTATATTTGCTACAGTAGAACCTTTTTGTCCTACAGCTACATATATACAATAAACAGGTTCACCTCTGTCGTAAAATTCCTTTTGATTTAAAATAGCATCGATGGCGATTGTTGTCTTACCCGTTTGACGGTCGCCGATGATAAGCTCACGTTGTCCGCGTCCGATAGGAATCATAGCGTCGATAGCTTTGATACCTGTTTGAAGAGGTTCGCATACAGGCTGACGGAAGATAACGCCAGGAGCCTTACGTTCCAATGGCATATTGTAAGTCTCCCCTTTTATCGCGCCCTTACCGTCGATAGGAGTTCCGAGTATATTAACAACGCGGCCGAGCATACCTTCGCCAACATTGATTGATGCAATATGATGTGTACATCTAACAATGTCACCTTCTTTTATATCTGATGAATCGTTCAAGAGAACGACACCAACGTTATCTTGTTCAAGATTCAAGACTATGCCCATAGCACCAGTCTTTTCAAACTCAACCAACTCGCCTGATTCGGCTTCTTTCATGCCATAAACACGAGCAACACCGTCGCCAATCTGAAGCACAGAACCCTTTGTATCTAAATCGCTTTTGGTGTCAAAATTTGTCAGTTCTTGAAGCAATATGGCTGATATCTCAGCAGGCTTAATACTTTCCATTTTATATTATTTTTATTCTTTTTCTTAATATTCTTTAACAAACAAGTTCTCTTCGAATGCCGATTGCAAACGTTTCAATGTATTTCTAACACTTGCATCATATTCGTAATCCTTATATCTGACGACAAAGCCACCGATTATTTTCTCATCGATAACATTTTCAACTTTAATAGAGTCTTTACCTACTATTTTATTTTTTACAATATTAACGATTCTATTGGTGGTGTTTTCATCGAGACTAACAGCAGTAGTTACTGTCACGACTGCTATCTTTTTATATTCAAGATATAACTCATGATACACATCATATATCTCAGTGATTATCTCATCGCGGTTTTTCTCTACGAGAAGGCGAAGCAAATCAACGGTTATAGATTCAGTCTTGTCTTTGAACAATTTTGTCAAAATATTTACTTTATGTTCTCTAGAGACGAAAGGCTGATGTATCAAGCTTCTCAATTCCTCATTATTTTCAAGGGTAGTCTTAACAAGCAAAAGGTCATTGAGACATTTGTCAACGACATTATTTTGCATTGCCAAGTCCATAAACGCCTTTGCGTAACGATGAGTCAAGATATTAGCTTTCATAATTATTTTTGGTTTTTATTTTCAATCTCTTCTAATATTCTGTTGATATAATCGAGTTGTTCTTTATCTGACTCAAGTTGTTTTTTAAGAACTTTTTCTGCTACTTTTATAGAGATGCCAGCAATCTGGTTTTTGATTTCCGTTGTAGCAGCCATTTTTTCATGTTCTATAGTTTCTTTAGCATTTTCAATGATGCGTTCTTTTTCCTCGTTAGCCTTTGATTTTGCAGCTTCTATGAATTTATCATGAATCTGGCGAGCTTCATTGAGGATTTTATCTCTTTCTTCGCGAGCCTGAGCAAGCAATAACTCGTTGTCGGCCTGCAACTTCTCCATTTCCTGATGAGTACGTTCGGCTTTTTCAAGAGCGCTATTGATTTCCTCTTCGCGTTTTTTCAACATATCATTAATGACAGGGAAAGCGAATTTTGCCAATATGAAAAATACTATTCCGAATGCCAATGTCATCCAAAACAACAGACCAAAATCGGGAGTAATTAATTCCATAACTTACAGTTTATGATATTCGATTAGTTATTATTTCTTTAACCTTAATAAATTAAGTCATCTAAATTACGTCGTTGTAGCCAACCGCTACAACGACGATAATTTCATACTGATTAAGCAATACCAATCAGCAAGCAGACTACTAAAGCGAACAATGAAACACCTTCAACGAATGCTGCTGAGATGAGCATACTTGTTTGAGCTTTGTCTGCGATTTCAGGTTGACGTGCTGATGATTCCAATGCTGAGCTTGCAATTCTACTGATACCTAAACCAGCGCCGAATGTTACAATACCTGCTGCTAATGCAGCGCCCAATTTTGCTAATGGAGCCAAGTCAACTGCTGCCTGAACTACATCTTGTAATAAAACTAATAATGACATAACTTATAAATTTATAAGGTTTTACTTAATATTTATTTTCTCTCTTTTTATTTTTCTATTTTAATTTTTCATTATCTATCAACGAGTATCATAAAGACACGTTGACGATTTGTATTTTTAATGTCCGTGTTCTTCTTTTGCCGCAGCGCCAAAATAAAGCGATGACAACAATGTAAAAACATAAGCCTGAATATATGCGACCAACAGCTCAAGACAATCGACAAAGATTGCAAGCAAGAGCGAGACCACCGATACCGCTCCGCCAGCTGCAGCGCTCATCTCGCCAAGAATGAAAATCAGACATACGAATCCAAGTATGACAATATGGCCAGCTGTTATGTTTGCAAAAAGACGAATAGCCAACACAACAGGTTTGACGAAGCATCCAACAACTTCCACCACTGGCATCAATGGCAATGGGAATTTCAACCACCATGGAACTCCTGGAGTATTGAATATATCTTTGTAATAATGTTTCTTTCCTGTCAAATGTGTGATAAAGAATGTAAATAACGCAAGTGTTGCTGTCACGGCGATATTACCAGTTATATTAGCTCCAAATGGGAAGAATGGAATAAGACCCAAGATGTTATTGAAGATGATAAAGAAAAACACTGTCAGAAGATAAGGCAGATATTTTTCATAATCCTTGCCGATGTTTGGTTTTGCAATTTCATCCCTAACATAAATCACGAGAGGTTCTATAAGAGCCTGTATTCCTTTTGGCGCACGTTCCCCACGTTGACGATAGCCTTTTGCAACAAGCAAGAATATCACAACGAGAAGAGTACATGAAATCAATAAGCCACAGACTGTCTTTGTTATAGAAATATCGAAAGGACGAACAAGAGTGCCATCGTTACCCACTCTCACCACTTTACCTTCATACTTGCCATCATCTGGAATTTTAAATACGACATCATCACCGTGTTTATTTTGAGCCACATATTCATGTCCGTGATGCAAATGTTTCGATGAAAATGCATATAGTTCGCCTTCATCAAAAACTATGATTGGAAGATTAATAGATATGTGTTTTCCTTTCCAAGTACAAATGTGCCAATCATACGAATCCATTATATGGTCGAAGATCAACTCACCTGCATTAAACTTCTCTTCTGCCACTTCTATTTCTTCATTGAAGCATTCAGCCTCATGATTATGATTCTCATTATTGGCAAAGACATAATTTGGTAAATTTAATACCAAATAGATTATAAATAAAACAGTTATAACGTATTTACGTAAATTATCACCAAATAGGGCTATATTTTTCATTTCATCAATATACTCTTTTTTATAGAACGCAAGTTTACGAAAAAAAATAACACGGTTGTATTTCCATTTCTTTTTTTTCTAAAAAAATTAAGATTTTATTATTGAAATCTTTGTTAACTTTGCATTATGGCAAAAAGTAAATATTATGTAGTTTGGAAAGGCAGAGAAATAGGTGTTTACAGCACCTGGGATTCCTGCAAAATGCAAATAGAAGGCTTTAAAGGAGCGCAATACAAATCGTATCCCGACAGAGCGAGTGCCGAGAACGCATTCAGAGCAGGCTATGAAGCTTCGTCACAGAAGGCTTCAGACGATGGGCAACAAAATTCCTTCAAATCATACGAAGGCTTGCCTGAGAGCCAAAAGCCTATAGGTCAAAGCATAGCCGTTGACGCTGCCTGTTCCGGCAATCCTGGCAAGATGGAGTTTCAAGGTGTTTTTGTAGAGACCAACACACATCTTTTCAAAAGCCCTGTATATGAACACGGCACTAATAATATAGGTGAGTTTCTTGCAATAGTTTATTGCCTCGCTTGGCAAAAGAAAAACAAGCTCAGCTATCCTATCTATTCCGACTCTGTCAACGCGCAGAAATGGGTAAGAGAAGGCGCTTGCAAGACCAAGATAACTGAAAACGACAAAAACAGACCTCTTTTTGAGGTGATACGCTGGGCAGAGAAATGGCTTCACGACAACAGCTTCCGTGTTCCTATATACAAATGGAGAACTGAAATATGGGGTGAAATACCTGCTGATTTTGGAAGAAAATAATATATATTTGCAAAATAAAAAATGACTCATGATTAAGTTCGAAACATTTTATTATCAATGTCCAAGATGTAAATGTTGGATGGAAGGTCACCTCCTGATATCTTCTATGGTCAATCAGTCTATTTTATATTCAGACGGCAAGATTCTGAACGACGGCTACATCACCGAACATCAGAAGATGATAATATGTCCGGCTTGCAATCACTGGTCATGGGCCGACAAATACGAAGAGCCATACATCACAAAAACGAAACCTTCAGAGAATTTATACACATGGAACAGCTGGCGTTTCTATGGAGTTCACTTCGGAAGCAACGAAGGACGCATAGCTCTCGTCAATCATTACAGAAACTTCCTCGCCAAATCTGACTACAACAGAGATCAAGAGATTTATTTCCGTCGCATGATGTGGTGGGCTTATAACGACTTGGTAAGAAATAAATACCAAATCAACATAGAACGTTACACCTCAAAAGAGATGAGCTTCAAGGTATGGTGGAGAAACAGAAAAAAAATATTTCAAGGTATTGATTTGTTTCTTCTTCATCATAACGAATATATCGAGAATCTCAGCCGCCTAGTAGAATTGTTAAAAGACAGATACACTCCCGACGATGAAGAATACGAAGCAACGAACCTCGACATTATAGAAATGTATCGTCAGCTCGGCGACTTCAGCAGCGCACAAAAACTAATAACGAACACATCACGACGCACCTATTTCATCTCGGCCATAGAGAAAAAGGTCGAAGAAAGAGACGACCTTGTTTTCCTTGTGACAGGATAACTTTCCATCCGTATTAATATACGGAGGATAATTTATTTTTTCCATAAATTAAGGTTTTAAGGTTCTAAATAAAATCCTAAAGTTCTAGAGTTCTAAAATTCTGTTAATAACGTGCGATGCGCAGAAGCATCCGAATATCGCTGGCATATAAGATATTGTTCCAACGGTAGCTATTTTGTTTTGTGTCTGCTCTTCTATCGACACTGCGCTTTCTGCCACTTTCTCAGGAGAGAACACCACTGTTATTCCTTCACGTATTCCTAAACGATGTAGTCTTTTTCTAATGTAGAAAGCCAAACGGCAGTTGTACGATTTCGAGATGTCGGCTATTTCTATTTTGGTAGGGTCGAACTTGCCGCCAGCTCCCATGCAGCTGATAATGTTCTGCTTATTCTGCACTGCATAATAAAGGAGGAAGACCTTAGGCGCCAGAGTGTCGATGGCATCTACCACGAAGTCGAAAGGCTGCTCCATCAGGTCGATGATAGACTGGTCTTTAAGATATTGGTTTATTGGAATCACTTCAATATCAGGGTTGATGTCGCGGATACGTTCTGCCATGACATCCACTTTAGGGCGATCGATGGTGCTATCCAAAGCGAGAAGCTGTCTATTTTTATTAGTGACATTAACGGTGTCGCAGTCTATAATCGTCATCTTTCCTATTCCAGCACGCGCCAACTGTTCAGCAGCGTATGCGCCTACGCCGCCCAATCCTACAACGAGAACATGACTCGACGCCAACTTCTTAACGCCTTCTTCTCCAACCAATAACTGTGTCCTTGAATTCCAATTCATATCTTTCCAAAAATTTTTACAAAGTTATTAAAAATATCGCTTCTCAATTCATCCAAACTGCGTCCTGACAAAAGAGCCGCTTTTTCATAAACCTCGACGATGCTTCTCTCGCTGACGTCGGTTTCAAAGAACAGTCTTTCCTGACTAATGAGTTTCAGCAGCTGTGTTGCCCGAGCCGCGTTTTTAAACAAGACTTCGCCCAAAGAAAGGTAAATGTCATTATGTCTGAGAAGCTGAATACAAATTTGTTCATTGCCTTGAAAACCATGTATAATCCAAGGCATCTTGGCTTTGGTTTCTTTTCTTATAGAAATAATATCAGAATATGTTTTCACAGAATGTATTATCATTGGCTTATGATATTGTTCCGAAATCTCTATCTGTCTTATGAAAAAATATTTCTGTTTCTCTAAGTCAGAGCCATGAACTCTATCGAGTCCACATTCGCCGATTGCTTTTAGATTTGAGTTTCCAAGAGCATGAAACCAAGAAGCCATGAATTCCTTAGTCTCTACATTCCACGGATGCAAACCTAAACTATATAAAAAAGGAACATCGACATTGACAGAATCGTCAACGTCGATGTTAATTATTTCAATGAATTCTTTATTACCAATATGATTATTATGAGTATGAATATTGACAAAAGGACTCATGATTTAAGAATCGAGATTAGGTTGAATTATAATTTCCTTAGTGTCTAAATTGAAAGCCAGCAAATTACCAAATCCTTCCTTATTAACGTAATAGATACCATTATCGAGCGGCAGGAAATCATAGTTGTTATTGTTAAACAGATCTATGAGGGTCATCTCAACAGGCACATGACCATGAATAACCTTCTTGCCTTTTATTTTGTTTTTATCGACTTTAAAATCTCTTAACCACATCATGCTGAAAACGTCATCAAAAGGGTTCTTGATATTAAAGTTAAAACCTGCATGAACCAAAACATAATCTTCAAGTTCGATATAATATTTTGTTTTTTTCATCCAGTCGATATAAAACTTATTTATATCACGAGGACGACTGACGCCAAAACTGGACAAGGTTTTTGTTCCTCCGTTTTTTCTCCAATCTTTTTCTATTTTGCTTTTGAAGAGAAATCTCTTTTGGTCTTCTTCCCAAGCTCTAATACAATAATCCTCATGATTACCTCTTATACAATGAATCTCGTAACCTGCATTTTGCAGGCTCATGATAAATTCAACAACGCCTTTACTATCAGGACCACGGTCGATATAATCACCGAGGAAATAGATAACATCAGACTTTGTCAGATTCAATCTGTTTTCTATCAGTAATTTTAAGGTATTCAGACAACCATGAACATCTGGAATAACCCAACGATTCTTCATTGCTAATTGTCGGTTTTATTTAGCTTTTCCTTGGTTAGCAACGCTTTCCATTTTACGTTTGATTTCTTCTTGGTCGCCGAGGAAGAAATGATTTTGAAGATTCATATTATCGTCAAATTCAAATACGTAAGGAACAGCTGTAGGAATATTGAACTTAATGATTTCTTCATTAGTCATTCCGCGAAGTTCTTTCACGATACCTCTCAATGAGTTGCCATGAGCAACAACCATAACTTGGTCATGATTTTCGAAAGCTTTCAAAATCACGTCATTATAGTAAGGCATAAGACGTTCAATAGTATCTTTCAATGATTCTGTCAAAGGAATTTGTTCGTCTGTGAGTTCTGCATAACGAGCGTCCATTCTTGGGCTCTTTGGATCATTCATTTCCAATGCTGGTGGCTGAACGTCGAAAGAACGGCGCCATACTAAAACTTGTTCATCGCCATATTTAGCGGCTGTGTCAGCTTTGTTTAAACCTTGAATTGCGCCATAGCTCTTTTCATTTAATCTCCAGCTTTTTTGAACAGGAAGCCAATCCATATTCATTGCATCAAGAACATTGTTTAAAGTCTTGACAGCTCTTTTCAAATATGATGTAAAACATAATTCTGGCTTATAGTTTTCTTGTTTTAAAAGCTTACCAGCTTCAAATGCTTCTTCCAAACCTTTTGGGCTTAAGTCAACATCTGTCCAGCCTGTAAAAAGATTCAATTTATTCCATTCACTTTCACCGTGACGAATCAAAATAAGTTTCTTCATTGTTAGTATTTTTTTAAGTTTTTGCGATTCATTTTTTCTCTCTGCAAAGATAAAAATTTAATCATAATATTCTTGATTTTTTATCTCAGAGAATCGCTATTTTTAACAATTTTTAACATTTTATTTCTATTTTTGTAAAAAATATCTCATGAAAAAATTAACATCTTTTTTATTATCATTATTTTTTTGCATAACAACAACTTTTGCACAAGAAATAAATCTGTCAAATGTTGAAATTCCAAATATTTTAGACGAAAGAAATGGCAGAGTCATTACTCACAAAGGTTACACAGTATCATATAATTACGATTGGAAAATTCCTAATTGGGTCGCCTACGAACTTACCGATTGGGAAGTCATGGGCGAAGTACCTCGAAGCAATGGTTTCAAACCAGACCCGATGGTACCTAAAAACGTTACAGCAGTCACCGACGATTATAAATATTCAGGATGGGACAGAGGCCACATGGCTCCAGCCGCCGACATGAAATGGGACGAGCAGGCAATGAAAGAGTCGTTTTATCTTTCAAACATCTGCCCACAGAATCCAAACTTAAACGGTGGCGCATGGAAAGATTTAGAAGAACAAGTCAGAGAGCTAGCATCACAGAAAGGCCGAATCTTCGTAGTGTGCGGACCCATCGTCAACAACGCCTCAAACACAATTGGAGAAAACAAAGTGGTTGTGCCTCAAGCTTTTTTCAAAGTATTGCTACAAGAAGAAAATAACGAAATTCATACTATAGGCTTCATTTATGAAAACAAAAGCGGCAGACTCCCGATGTCAACATACGCAACAACAGTTGACGAAGTGGAAAAAATAACCAACATCGACTTCTTCACATCTCTTCCCGACAATATTGAAAAAGAGACAGAATCCAGTGTTGATTTTTCAAAATGGACAATAAAAAAACAATAAAAACATCATTATTTTGTTATAAACATGCAATATAATTCATCAAATATGCTTAATAAATATATCACATCTATCATTCTGATTCTCACATGTTTCGCCACATGTTTTGCACAAACTCCAATTCATCATTGGACGACGCACACTCCTGGAATGAAGGTTATAAATGTCGAGAAAGTCAATGAAAAAATATATACGGCAACGCCTTATGAAATTTACTATTATAACACCAACGACAACTCTATCAACAAGTTATCTAAAGTAAACGGATTGTCAGACTTTGGAATCAGCGTCATGAGATATAACCAAGAAACCAATATGATTCTCATAGGGTACTCAAACGCTAATATCGACATAATAGATAAAGATGGAAAAATAATAAATATCAATGACATCAGAAACAAAAACATCTTAGTAGATAAAACTATAAGCGATATTTATTTCATAAAAGATATGGCATACGTTTGCTGCGGATTCGGCATCGTACTAATTGATTTGACAAAGATGGAAATCAAGGACACCTACATTATTGGTGAAAACGGCACTTATCTTGCCATAAACGACATCGTTTTACATAATGACAAACTTTACGCAGCAACAAGCAACGGTATTTATTATGCAGATTACAATAACAACAATCTTGCCGATTTCTCACAATGGACACACGACACAACATTGATTCACAGCGATTTAAACTATTCGGAAATTGAAACTTTCAATGGAAATCTACTTGCTAACTATTCTATAAACAAGTATGGAACCGACACATTATTTATATATAATGGAGAATCGTGGGATTATTTCAACAAAACAAATCATGCTGTAAAAAGAGACATTAAAGCATATAACGACAGATTGATTTTTGTTGAACAATATCGCATCAACGTGATTAACAAAAACTACGATAACCTATATTATTTCAATAAGATAGAACCTTTTGATGCCATTTACGACAAACAGAATAATTTGTATTGGATTGCCGACAACACAAACAGCCTCATCAAGGCTTATCAAGACAAAACCTATGAATATATCAAATACAACGGACCTTATAGCAATTCTAGTTTTGACATAAAAGCAAAAGGCAATCAGATTTGGGTCGCGGCTGGAGGCTACTCACCAACATGGGCCAAACGATGGATGAATGACGGAGTTTTTTATTATAAAGATTATGAATGGTCATTTGTAAATAGGACCAACACCGAAGCTTTCGACACCATTTCTGATTTTGTAAGCATAGCTTTCGACCCAAGAAACAACTCAAAAGTATATGTAGGCTCATTTCACAAAGGCCTTCTTGAATTTGATGACTATAAGTTAAAAAACATTTACAACACAACCAACAGCAGTCTCGGAGAACTTGCAGGATACGGCTATGTATATATCACAGGACTTGGCTTTGACAGCAAAAACAACTTATGGATTGCTAATAGCGGAACCGATAAACGCCTGTCGGTGAAGACGACCGATAATAAATGGCAAGCGTTCAATATAGGAAGCAGCGACATCAGAAATCTTGTCGTCGATAAAAACGACTACAAATGGATTCTGAATCGCGATGGCCACTTCATTGTCTATAACGACAATAAAACGCCTACTAATCCTGACGATGACAAATACAAAATAATCAACAAAACCGAGGGACAAGGCGGACTTCCAGAATCGGCTAATTGCATGGCAGTTGATAAAAATGGCAGTATGTGGGTTGGAACAAACGATGGACTTGCTTTATTTTATTCCACCTCAAAGATTTTCCAAAGCGGCGTAAATTACGATGCGTCAAGGATTTTAGTTCCACGCAACGATGGCACAGGACAAGCCGACTATCTTCTTTCTGGGGAGTCTGTAATGGCAATAGCCGTTGACGAAGCCAATAATCTATGGGTCGGAACAAAGAATGGCGTTTTTTATATTTCAAACAACGGATTGACTGAATATTATCATTTTACGGAAGACAACAGTCCTTTGTTGTCGAACACCGTACAAGGCATTGCTATCGATGACGACGGGAACGTATTCTTTGCAACAGACAAAGGCATAATATCATACAAAGCCGTAGCAACAGCAGGAAAGAAAACCAATTCTGAAGTTATAGTTTATCCTAATCCTGTTCAACGCGACTACTCTGGAATTGTCGGAATTAAGAATCTGGTTCCCAACTCTTTAGTAAAGATAACAACCGTTGATGGCTCTTTTGTAACACATTTATATTCAGAAGGTGGACAAGCTGTTTGGGATTGCACAAATATCGATGGCGATAAAGTCGCTCCTGGTGTTTATATGATTTTCATCAGCGATAAAACTGGAAAAGAAACTTTTGCTACAAAAATACTTATCAAATAATGGCAAAAATAACAATAAAGACACAAGCCATTGTACTTCATACCATTAAATACGGTGATAGTAGTCTTGTAGTAAAAATGCTCACCAAAGAAGAAGGGATACAGTCATTTATGGTAAAAGGCGTCTTTGGAAAAAAATCAAAGATGAAAGCTGCTCTTTTTCAAAACATGACATTGTTAGATATAGTGGCAGAAATTGGCAACAACAGTCTTGGATTCATCAAAGAAGTCACACTATCACATTATTACAAAAGCATTTCCACGGATATTAAAAAGGCAACTATAATATTGTTTATCAGCGAATTATTATCAAAAAGCATTACAGAAAGTGAAACTGACACGCTCTTATTCGAATATGTTTACAATTCATTGATATGGCTCGATGATGCCACTTCTGATTATGTTAATTTTCCTATAGAATTTGCCTTGAAGTTAAGCAAATATTTAGGATTCTATCCAAACTTTGACACATATAATGAAGGAAGCTGTTTTAATCTTTTGGACGGCAATTTCAAGAAAAACCTAAATGACATTTATCAGATAGACCAAGACATAAGCAAGAAACTTTATGTAGCAGCAATTCAGGAACTCATAGACACTCAACATATTGACAACATATCGGACAGTTTCTATTCACCAAGTTTCAGACTCACCAACTCCGATCGTCGTATGTTACTTGATGTTATTGTCTCATACTATAAGCTTCACACAGAAAGTATTAGGGAAATAAAATCACTTGAAGTACTTAGAACTATTTTTTAAGGGGACTTCTATAAATTCCCCGTTTAAATAATTTTTGACAATGATAATTAAAACTTTTGCATGCTTTATGTTTTTTCTTGGAATCTTTTCGCCTTTCTTTCAATCACATAGCTCGCTATGTTCTTTCAAGAAA
>JAFYNK010000054.1 GCA_017548125.1 Bacteroidales bacterium
AATTATTGAAAGTTCTTGCTGAAGCTGAGTTTGTTTTCTCAACAATTCATCATTTTCAGTAGATATTTTAATACTTTCTTCTCTTAATTGTTTTATTTCGTTATGTTTTTCAGCTAATTGACTTAGTAAATTTTCTATTTGGTTTTCCAATGAAACTTTTTCTTTATAAACATTCTGCACATTTTGTTCCAATTCGGAACTTTTATTACGCATTTGTATCGTATATTCCTGTAACCTCTCATATTCTCGATAAAAATCCTGCAAAGTTGATTTTGTTTTATAGAGTTGTTCTTGTAAAGATGTGTTTCGCAAATTTAGCTCTTTGATTGTCTGAAGTTTATCAACGGCATCTAAAGAAAGATTGTTTTTTTCATTTTGGAGATATGCAATTTCTGATTTATTGTAATCTAACTTAGAATAAAGTTCGATGTTGATAGTCTTTAAAGAATTCATAACGCCTTCCATATTACCAACCTCTGACTTCAATTGGCTTATTTGAGCATCTTTAGATATGTTTTCATTTTTTGAACGTGTTATTTGTCCTTTTAAACTGATAACTTCTTGTTTTTTTATTGACAAATCTGCAATCAGTTGGTTTACATCTACATTACAAATTGATATAATAAATTTATTTAGATATTTGTTAATCATAATTTACAACAATATAAAGTATTATTTATAGGTATTTAAGAACTTGTACAGTTAATAAATTCTGAGATTTTTGTAATTTTACAAATTGCCAAAATTTGTACACAAATATATAAAAAGGATGTAGTCTTATATCATATTTGCAAACTATTTTCTTATAAAGAATTAAAAAAAGCTGAGATGCTGAGATACTGAGATTTTTGAAAGCTGATATTTGCATCTTTTCAAATAGTCTTGTTGACTTTTTTTATATCTTTGTAAAAATTAAAAAAAACATCTCTATGAAAAAGCTTTTCACTCTCATTTTAGTATTATGCGTTTTAAATTCATTCTCTCAAAATCAGGGAGAGCTCAACACTGACTTCGGCACTGACGGCTCTTATATCTTCGACCCTTCAACAGCTCACGACTTTATGGAAAAAGTCTTGGTTCAAGAAGACGGCAAAATACTGACTGTAGGTAAAGCTCGCATCGAAGGAAACAACTATTCAATATATGTCTCTCGCCACAATGCTGACGGATCGTTAGACGACACTTACAGAGACGGCGGCATCGCTTATTTCAAAGCCACTCCTAACATATATATGAACTGTGCTTTCGATGCAGTTTTAAACAACGACGGACTTCTCTTCGTAACTGGATATACTTTCGACTATAGCAACAACAGCGCTTTCGTTATATGCTTGGACGAAAACGGTTACGAATATACAGAGTTCGGTGACAACGGATACACGGTATCCGACTACGGACACGGAATAGTTTATGAAGCCATCGATATCGACAACGAAGGACGCCCTGTCGTTACAGGTTATTACGATGACCAGATTCTTGTCAGACGCTACAACACAAACGGAACTCTCGACTCTTCTTTCGGAGACAACGGAACAGCGATTATTATATTAGACTCAACACCTTGGGCTTACTGCTACGCATACGACGTCAAAACATTAGACGACAACCAAATCCTCGTAACGGGACATAAAGTATCTGCCGATATGTTGTACGAATCTTATTTATTAAGACTCAATGCCGATGGTTCTTTAGACGACACCTTCGCTGATAATGGAGTATTATATATCAACGCTGGCGAATATGCTGAATACGCAACGACAATTGACGTACAAGCCGACGGCAAATATCTCGTGGGCGGACATGACGACTTATTGACATACGCTCCTTATCCAAGATGCGAATCATATATCACTCGTGTCAATACAGACGGCAGCATCGACGAGAGTTTTGGAACTGACGGTTTCGTGAGAATAGAACAATTCTCTGGCGACGGCTGCACCAATGAAAGCTACTCGCTTATGGCAGCTGCCGACGGACAGATTTATGGCACAATATATTCTTTCAACCACTTCTCTACCGCAAGCCGCGCTTACGTTTACAACCTCAACGAAAACGGACAATTCAAAGAAGATTTCGCAGGAACAGGCATTATGGTTTTGCCACAGTTCGAAGATGAAGAACTGAAAACCACAACATCGTCATTAGCGATGCAAAATGACAATAACATTTTAGTAGGAGGTTATATCGCCGTTGACAACTACAGCAACCAAAAGCTGTTCATCTCCTGCGTAAATGTAGATATTAAAAATGATGAAAATATCGGAGAACTGACAACATCACTTCTACTCCACCCTAATCCTGCAAATGACATTTTGTATATCTCAACAAATGGAAATATCAAGGAAATTGAAATATATGATATTTACGGAAGAGTCCGAATCGCCGAGACACCGAGTCTGCAAGACATTATAGATTTAGATGTCACGAATTTAAATTCTGGCGTTTATTTCGTTGTGATGAAAAGCGACAATAAAACCATTATTGAAAGATTTGTAAAACGATAATATCTTTTATTTCATTTAAATAAAGCCGCATACCACGTGCGGCTTTATTTGTGATATGATGATACAAGAAACTTTATGAAACAATTTTCTCACGAACTTTTTTAACAAAAATTTCTTTTGTCTTTTACCATTAGTCTTTAGTCTTTTTATTATATTTGCAAAAACATAAAAAAAATAATGTCATGCAAAAAATAATATCTCCTTCCCTACTCTCAGCAGATTTCTTACATCTGGCAGACGACATCGCTATGTTGAATGAGAGTCAAGCAGATTGGTATCACCTCGACATCATGGACGGCGTTTTCGTCCCTAATATTTCATACGGTATTCCTGTGGTGCAAGCCATCAACAAAATAGCGACAAAACCTCTTGATGTGCATCTCATGATAGTAGAACCTGACCGTTATTTCGAAGCATTCAAAGAAGCAGGCGCAAGCATAATAACATTTCATTATGAAGCATCTACTCACGTTCACCGTTCAGTACAGAAGATCAAGTCACTCGGAATAAAAGCTGGCGTCGTTCTCAATCCTCATACTCCAGTATCAGTATTGGAAGACATCTTAGGCGATTTGGACCTCGTATTATTGATGTCGGTCAACCCAGGTTTCGGAGGACAGAAATTCATTGAACGTACATATTCAAAGATCGAGAAGTTGCGTGACATGATTGACAGAAACGGCTACAGCACGCTCATCGAAGTGGATGGCGGCGTCAACACAGAGAACGCTCCTAAACTATTCGCAGCAGGCGCCAACGCCCTCGTAGCAGGCAACGCCGTCTTCAAGTCAGAAGACCCTAAAAAGACAATAGAACTCTTAAAATTATAAACAGAATAAAATAATAAAAGATATGAACGAATGTGTTTTAAATCTCACACCTGAATGCGTATGGAAAGAATTCCACGGCATTTTGGCAGTGCCACGTCCTTCAAAGAAAGAAGGCAAAATGGTTGAATATCTCGTCAACTGGGCTAAAGAACATAAAGTAGAATATATAGTAGAACCTTGCGGCAACGTCATCATGAAGGCTCCTGCAACACCAGGATTCGAAGACCGCAAGACTATCATCTTACAAGCTCATACCGATATGGTATGCGAAAAAAACAGCGATAAGGTTCACGATTTTGAAAACGACCCTATCGAAGCTGTCATCAAAGGCGACTGGCTCCACGCTAACGGAACGACATTAGGCGCTGACGACGGCATCGGCGTAGCTGCTGCTCTCGCTGTCATCGCTGACACAACAGTACAACACGGCCCTATCGAATGCATCTTCACCGTTGACGAAGAGACAGGCCTCACAGGAGCAGAAAAACTCGACCCTAAAGACTTCAGCGGACGCATCTTGCTCAACCTCGACTCTGAAGACGAAGGCGAAATATTCATCGGATGCGCCGGCGGCATGGACACCATCATCAAGGTTTACTACAGAATGGAACCAGCTCCAAGAAGAAGCGTAGCTTATAGAATTATGGTAAGCGGCCTCAAAGGCGGTCACTCAGGCGACGACATCAACAAGAATCTCGCTAACGCCAACAAGTTGTTAACTCGCATCTTATGGCAAGCAGCAAACGATTTTGACCTCCGCATCTACGACATCCAAGGCGGCAACTTACGCAACGCTATCGCTCGTGAAGCTATGGCTGTAGCTTTCGTGCCAGAAGAATTCCAAGAAGAATTCGAAGAATTCGTAAAGGTCATGGAAGAAAACTTCCGCAGAGAATATCAAGTGACAGAATCAGGTCTCAGCGTCAAAGCTGTCATAGAAGAGACACAGCCAGAACTCGTCATCGACGAAATGACACAGTTCGACTTGTTGAACGCTCTCTACGCTTGCCCTCACGGCGTCATCGCCATGTCACAGACAATCCCTAACTTCGTTGAGACATCAACAAACTTAGCTTCAGTAAAGAAAAAAGAAGGTTTCTTCTTCATCCAGACATCACAACGCAGCTCTATAGAATCATCAAAAGAAGACGTCGCCAACATGGTGGAAGCTGTCTTCAACCTCGCTAACGCTGAAGTATTACATACTGACGGCTATCCAGGATGGACACCAAATCCAGATTCAGAGATTCGTAAAGTCGCTGAAGAATGCTACAAAAACCGTTTCGGCGTAGAGCCTAAAGTCAAGGCTATCCATGCAGGTCTGGAATGCGGCTTGGTAGGCGACAAGATCGCTGGCATGGACATGATCTCATTCGGTCCAACACTCCGCGGCGTACACTCACCAGACGAACGCATAGAAATCCCTACAGTACAGAAATTCTGGGACTTCTTGAAAGATATTTTAGTTAATGCACCTAGAAATTAGTTGAGAGTGTAGAGTGTAAAGTGTAGAGCAGTTTTTGAGCGCATACACTTTACACTTTTAACTCAACCCTTTCAACTACTCTAAACTATAAACTTTAAACTATAAACTTTATTAAAAATGAGCATAAGAAATTTAGAACCTAAAGGATTGTGGAAAAACTTCTATGAATTGACACAGATTCCACGTCCTTCAAAAAAAGAAGAGAAAGTTGTTGCTTTCGTTAAAGAATTCGGAGAAAAATTAGGTCTCGAAACTATAGTTGACAGTGTCGGCAACGTAATCATCCGCAAGCCTGCTACCCCAGGTTACGAAAATCGTATGGGCGTTATCTTGCAAGCTCACCTCGATATGGTTCCACAAAAGAACTCCGACAAAGTTCACGATTTCGAAAAAGATCCTATCGAAACACATATAGAAAACGGCTGGGTAAAAGCTAATGGAACAACATTAGGAGCTGACAACGGCGTTGGTGCAGCAGCAGCAATGGCTGTGTTAGAAGACAACACATTAGTTCACGGTCCTATCGAAGCTCTCTTCACAATAGATGAAGAAACAGGCATGACTGGCGCTAACGCTTTAGAATCGGGAGTTTTGAAAGGCGAAATCCTCATCAACACCGACTCTGAAACAGAAGGCGAACTCTACGTTGGTTGCGCTGGCGGCATCGACACATGCGGCTATTTCACACCAAAATTCGAAGAAGTTCCAGCTGGTTCAAAAGCATTCCAATTAGTCGTTAAAGGCTTGAAAGGCGGCCACTCAGGCATGGACATCATCTTAGGACGTGCTAACGCTAACAAAGTGATGAACGAATTGTTAGCCTACGCTACTGAAAAATTAGACGCAAGAGTTGCTGACATCCAAGGCGGCAGCTTACGTAACGCAATACCTCGCGAATCATTCGTAACAGTGACAGTTCCAGAAGGCAAAGCAGAAGAATTAACAGCTTACGTTTCACAATTCGAAGCTTCAACAAAAGAAAAATTCGCTGCTGTTGAACCTGAAATGAGCATCACAATCGCTCCAACAGAAATGCCAGCACAAGTAATGGATAAAGAAACTGTAGCAAACATCATCGAGGCTGTGGCTAAATATCCTAACGGAGTTACTGCAATGTCAAAAGATTTCGAAGGCACTGTCGAAACATCATCAAACTTAGCCATCGTAAAATTAATTGACGGAACAGTAATGACAGCTTCATTACAACGCAGCTTAGTCGATGCAAGCAAAGAGGCTCTCGCAGCTGAAATGCGTGAATTATTAGAAAAATGCGGCGCAAGAGCTGAGTCAACAGGTTCATATCCAGGATGGAAACCAAACATCAACTCTCCTATCCTCCACACCATGAAGAAAGTCTATGAAGAAAAATACGGCAAGACTCCTAAAATCATGGTTATCCACGCTGGCTTGGAATGCGGTATCTTAGGCTCTAAATATCCTAACTGGGATATGGTTTCATTTGGACCTACATTGGTATTCCCTCACTCACCTGACGAAGCACTCAAGATCGACACTGTGCCTTTGTTCTGGGAATTCATGACAGAAACATTGAAAAACGTTCCTGTTAAATA
>JAFYNK010000055.1 GCA_017548125.1 Bacteroidales bacterium
GATGGTCGGCGATCGATATCTAACAGATATCTATGGAGGCAATCAAATCGGAATGTTTACTGTGTGTGTTGACATTTTTACCGAAAAGAACGATAATAAAGGCGCTATTCTTGTATTGTGATTATTGAATGAGTATTAGGTGTAGGGAAGAAGAGTAGAGAAGTTGCTGTTGAAGTTATGCGCTTGTGGAAACTTGAAACCCCTTTACCACCCCATTTTCTCAAAATATTTTGAGAATGTTTATTAATAGTATGTTTATTGTTTGTTTGTTTGTTTGAGAAAATTATATACCTTTGTATTGCATTCACAATAATAAAAATTTAATTATGAAACGTTTAATTATCTCTCTATTTATCTGCTTGTTCTTTGCATCAGGCATAGTCAATGCTCAGGAAACTCAATCAGGATGGGCAAATGGTTGGAAATACGCATTCTCTAAAGAAGGAATGAAAGAATGGAAGCCAGAGTTCACATTAAGGGAATCTGGTAGTTTTTTCATAGGTAGAATGATGGTTACAGGTGGTGTAAGGGTAGATGAAAAGCGTTCTTTTGCCTTGTATCTCGGACAAGGAAATCAATGGCTAGATCATGTTCCAGCTCATGTACATTCAATAAGAACAGGTGTCTCTTTTCGCAGATACTGGCATCTTGGATCACGAAAGATTTTTGCATTTTACAATGATTTGAGTTTTGGTATGGGTTGGGTATATAAGATTAGCGGACCATCTGAAAATATTGATAGAGTTAGAGCAAAGGTCGGTGATATGTTGTTTGAAGGAATATGGCAACCTGGATTCCGTGTCAGATTTTATAAAAATATTCATATGTTCTTCGGACCAACCTTGGCAACAGATTGTATTGGAGTGCATTGGGGAATTGGCTTCTAAATCATTTATTCTGAATTCTTAAAAAAGTTCCACAATCTTCTCCAGCCATTCTTTGTCGGTTTCGTCAAAAGTGGCAAGTCTCTCGCTGTCGATATCTAGGACGGCGACTACTTGATTTTCTTTAAATATCGGTACGACAATCTCGCTTTGTGATGCGCTGCTGCAAGCTATATGTCCAGGAAAATCATGGACGTTTTTCACGACGATAGTCTGCGCTTCTTTCCATGACGTGCCGCATACTCCTTTGCTATATGCTATTCTAGTACATGCCACAGGACCTTGAAATGGTCCTAATACCAACTCGTTGTCTATCACACGATAGAATCCTGTCCACCAGAATTTGAAGGTCTCGTGAATGAGTGCCGCAACGTTCGCCATATTGGCGATTTCATCATTCTCCTTATTTAATAATGCTTTGACTTGTTCGTAAAGAAGCTGATATTTTTCTGTTTTGTTCATGGCAAAATATGATAAATTATGGGCAAAAATAGTAAAAAATACGTACATTTTATCATTGATTATATGTTGTAAATGTTAATAGAAAATAACATTAGACATTAGTCTTTAGCCTTTTGTCATCATATTTTCCCGTTAACTTGCCACTTAGCCGCATAAAAGTTAAAAAGAGTTAAAATCCTTGACAAACGCTTTTTTCTGTTATACTTTTGCAAACGAAACTTAAACAAAAACCAAATTTTTATGGAAACAAAAAGAATGCTTTTTTTTGTTGTATGTTTAATATTAGGGTTAAACATCAACGCACAAGACAATTATCTTCGTGTAACAGATTTGTCGCAGATTCAAAATGGCAGCAGTATCATCTTTGCTGCGCGTCACGACTCATTGTCAACAACGTCTTATTATCTGATGTCTAATGTGGCATCAGGGAAGCCGCAAGGTACAGAGTTTAACTCCTCTATTATGGGAAATGATGAGGTTATTTCAACGGAAATTGTTGATGATGAATTTAATTACTGCTGGACGGTTGGCATTGTAAATGGTAATTATACTTTTGTCAATCCAAATGGTGATATGATTGGTTATGGCAGTAGCGGAACTGATTTCGTCAAAAATGGCGCTAACTCAACATGGTCTATCGTTGCTGCCGTTTCTGGAACTGGTACTTCTGTGCCAAATCATAATGCTTTTCTCGTCACTAATGTAGGAGCATCTAACAGAAGCTTTGCATTTAGAAAATATAACAGTGGAGAAGTGTATGAAAAATTTGCTCCGTATTCCAATTCGTCGGCAAACATGGGTGGCACGACATACTTTTTCTATATTGATATTTTTGTGAAATCTTCAGAAGTGCAGCCTGTCGTTTCTTTACCTAAGTTTAGCCCAGAAGGTGGAGATTATACATCTGCACAAAATGTTACAATATCATGTGACACACAAGGCGCAACAATTTATTATACATCCGACGGTTCTACTCCAACCAATGAAAGTAATATCTATGTAGCTCCAATTGAAGTGTCATCATCAATAGTCGTTAAAGCTATTGCCGTGAAGGATAATATGATAGATAGTGATGTGGCAACTGCAACGTATAATATTATTGAAACTGCCGTTGTTTCGTTTTATGAAAACGGAAGCTTGCTTGAGACAAAAATAGTTACTAAAGGAAATGAAATCGGTGAGATGCCTGTTGCAACTTCGCCAGATGGGTTCTCTTTTATTGGATGGACAGAAAATGAAATAGAAGATGCTGTTGCTCAATATCCTTCTATTATAACAGAGTCTTTCATTATAAATGAAGATAAGAATTTTTACGCTGTATTTTCTGTTTGTGGTAATAATTGTATAGAGGCAGAAGTGTCGTCATTCAATCCTAATGATGTCGTTGTGTTATCCATTTCAAAAGAGGGGAAATATTATGCGATGTCACAAATAAAAGGAAGTAATGGACAGCCAACAGCAAACGAAATATCTGTTGTCGATGGTAAAATTATAGGTGCAGTATCTGATGATATAAAATGGAATATTGCATATAACAATGGTGATATGATAATATATCCAAATGAAAATGCGGAAAATTGGCTGTATTGTAATTCAGGAAGTAATAATAATTCAGTAAGAATAGGAACAAATGCCGATAATAATATATTTGAATTAAAGACTGTTGAAATAAATGGTGAGTTGTATCCAAATTATCTCTATAATAAATCAACGGAGAGATTCGTAGGAGTTTATTATGATGAAGGAAATGCCGTCGATTGGAGAGCGTATAAGCTTACTGCAAGTGGAGCATTCCCTGCAAATATTAAAAATCAAACGTATCATTTCTTTAAATATGAAGGCGTGAACTCTTATTGTACTAATATTGGTATTCCTTCTGCTCAAATAATTACAACCAATACAACATGGAATAATGTTAGTATTATGAATAAAGTAATTGTTGATAATAATGCGACGCTTACTGTAAATGGAATATTGGCTTGCACTAATGCTGACAATCTGATTGTCAAAGACGGATCGCAGCTTGTTCATAATAGTAAAGGAGTATTGGCAACATTAGAAAAAGTGATAGAAGGTTATGAAGCAACAGATGGTGCTTGGTACACCATAAGTTCTCCTATCGTGGGTAATGTTAACGTATCTGCTATTGAAGGATTGATGCCAACAACAAATAATTATGACTTATATCGTTATGATGAGCCTTCAAGTATTTGGCAAAATGTGAAAGATGCCAATAATGAATTTACTACATTAGATTCAGGACGAGGCTATCTTTATGCTAATGAAAATGATTGTATATTGTCTTTTGCAGGTCAGTTAAATAGTGAAGATGTTAGCTGTTATCTAAATAAAACGGATGATATTTCTTTGTCTGGTTTTAATCTCATTGGAAATCCTTTTCCACATAACATTTATATAGGTGCTGGTGCAGCAATAGATGACGCTGATTTAGCAGATGGATATTATACCTTGTCTAATAGCGGTGCATGGGGCGCTAAAATTTCAGAAAAGACACCAATAGCGCCATGTCAGAGTGTTCTTGTTAAAACAACAAAAGCAGGTGAACTTAAAATAAAGAAAACAAATTCTGTCTCTTCAAGAAAATCTGTCGATGCTGAAATAATAGCTGTTAACGTTTCGAATAATAATCATGAAGATGTGGCATACATATCATTTAATGGAAGGGTAGGACTAGAAAAGATAAATCATCAGAATGATAATATCCCAATGATTTATATTCCTGTTGATGATAAAAATTATGCGATAGCAATGTTGGATGCAACAGTGAAAGATATACCTATTTCTTTTGTGACAAAAACAATGGGTGAATATACAATAAGCGTATCTTCTAAATTGCAACAATTTGATAATATATATCTTGTAGATAAACTCACTGGAGACATTACAAATATGCTGTTGGATGATTATACTTTTATTGCAACATCTAATGATAATGTAGAGCGTTTTGAGTTAAAGTTATACAATTATAATTCTATAGATGAGATAAATAATAATGATGATTTTGTCTATGTTCATAATAATGAATTGATAATAAACGAAGTTTCAAAAAAAGCAATAGTTCAGATTTTTGATATGATGGGACGAGAAGTCTTGAGATTAGATAATTGTGTAAATGAAAAAATGTGTGTATCAACAGACATCTTTAAAACGGGAATATATATTGTTCGTAAGCTTGATAATAAGCAAACTCAAGTTCAAAAAATAACGGTTCATAAATGATGGTTCGGGTTGATTGTAATGAGTCCATGAATTATCATGGCTCATTGCTAAAACCTGATGATAAAAACTTGAAAAATGAAGAAACATATAATCATAATGTTATTGATGATAATGTCAATCGTGAGTTTAAAGGCACAGTCGGATGGTTTTTTCAACTATCGTGATGAATATAGTAGAGAAAGTAATGATGAATGGTGCGAATTTGTATTGTTGCCACAACATGGTGTGAGTTATAATTATCCTGCTGACGATGTGCCAATTACAGCTGGAGTGCTCTTGTTGGTAGAAATGGTATTGATATATGGTGTGATTAAAAAATATAAAAATACAGATTCTTAGACGATGTGAATACAGATAGATTTGATTGATATTTAAGGTTCTTTGATATATTGAATAAGTAGAAATAATAGATACAAACATACATTGTTTCTTATAAACAAAAATCATATTTTTGCGTTTGTAAAAATAAACGTTATGGATAATAATATAAAAGAGATATATTTGGCTGGTGGTTGTTTTTGGGGAACGGAACATTATTTCAAAATGATTGATGGTGTGATATTTACAGAAGTTGGTTATGCTAATAGTGTAATTGATAATCCGTCGTATGAGGAAGTGTGTTCGGGAAAGACGATGGCAGCAGAGGCTGTTCATGTTAAATATGATACTTCTGTCATAGATCTTGAGATTTTGTTGAATATGTACTTTGTGTCTATTGACCCTACAAGTGTAAATAAACAAGGTCATGATGTGGGATTGCAATACCGGACAGGGATTTATTTTACCGATGAAGATGACAAGTCTATTATAGATGAAGTGATTCTGAAGCAACAGAAAAATTATGATGACGAAATAGTGGTTGAGGTTATGCCTTTGGAGAATTTCTATGCTGCAGAAGATTATCATCAGGATTATTTGGATAAGAATCCTAATGGTTATTGTCATTTGCCTTTAGAGTTGTTCGAATTTGCATCGAAAATGTCTTTTAGAAAAAATATTTGATATTTTGTATTGGTTATAGTTTCATAATTTTGGTTTGATTTTTTAAATGTTTTCGACTGTATGAACGACGATTTTAAATTGGATTTATATTCATCTGATTTGTCTTCTGAAAATAATAATGTCTCATATATTGATGCTGTTATTAAAGCGGGATTTCCAAGTCCAGCGCAGGATTATTTGTCAGGGACGATCGACTTGAATAGAGAATTGATTCGTCATAAAGAGACGACTTTTTTAGCGAGAGTTTCGGGTAATTCGTTGCAAGAAGCTGGTATTTGTGACGGCGATATAGTAATAATTGATAAATCGCTTGAAGCTAAAAATGGAGATTTTGTCGTGGCTTTTATTGATGGCGAATTTACATTGAAAGAGTTTAGATTTGATGAGGTGGAGAATTGTGCGTGGTTAATACCGCATAATAAAAATTATGAACCTATTAAGGTTACGCAAGAAAATGATTTTCTTGTTTGGGGAGTTCTTACATATACCATAAAGCAGTTGCGTAAATAATGAAACTATTTGGTTTAGCTGATTGCAATAATTTCTATTGCTCTTGTGAAAGAGTTTTCCATCCTGATTTGCGAGGTAAACCAGTTGTGGTGTTGAGTAATAATGATGGATGTGTGGTTGCTCGTAGCGAGGAATCGAAACGGCTTGGTATTAAAATGGGCGTGCCTTTTTATCAAGTGAGGAATTTGCTTGAAAAAAACGGAGTTGCTGTATTCTCTTCAAATTACAATCTTTATGGCGATATGAGTCGAAGAGTGATGTCGATGCTTTCATCTTTCTTTCCACAGATATATGTATATTCTATCGATGAGGCATTTATAGATTTGTCGGAATTTGATGATATTGAATATATTGCAGAATTGTCTCGAAAGGCTGTGAAATCCATAAATAAAGGTGTTGGTATTCCTGTTTCTTTAGGTATTGCACCCACTAAGACTTTGGCAAAAATGGCGTCTGTTTATGCTAAAAAACATATAGGATATAAAGGCGTATGTGTTATCGATACAGATGAAAAACGTGAAAAAGCATTGAAACTTTTTCCTGTTGGAGATGTCTGGGGTATTGGTAGAAAACATTCTAAAAAACTAGAATATTATGGCATTAAAACAGCTTGGGATTTTATTCAAAAATCAGAAGGCTGGGTGAAAAGAGAAATGTCTATAACAGGATTAAGGACATGGAAAGAATTATGTGGCGAGAGTTGTATAGAAATAGAAGATGAAACATATAAGAAGTCAATATGTACAAGTCGTAGTTTCCCAAATCAAGGCTTGAATAAGATTGAGGATGTTGAAGAAGCTGTGGCTAACTTCGCTTCAAGATGTTCTAAAAAGCTTCGTGAACAGCATACGGTTTGCAATACTATTGTGGTCTTTGCTTATACGAATCGTTTCAGAGATGATGTGTCACAGTCTTATATCAACGAGATTGTGAGTCTTGATGTCCCGACTAATGACGTACAAGAAATTGTTTCAAAGTCGGTAAATGCCTTGAGAAAATCGTGGAAATCGGGTTGTTATTATAAGAAAGCTGGTGTTATTGCTTGTAATATCAGTGAAGATAATGCAATACAATGCAACTTGTTTGATACCGTTAATAGGGATAAACAAGCTGCACTTTCAAAGATAGTAGATGAAATAAATATGCGCAACGGACTTGATACAGTACGTATTGCTGTACAAGGTTATAGCAACAACTGGCATATAAAGAATGAGTATATCTCAAAACAATATACAACAAATATCAAGGATATTATAACTGTAAAAGCTTAGTTGCTTTCAGTGAATTTTCAATTCTCGATTTTTAATTGTTTCAATAATGCTTCAGGTTCAGGATCGTGTCCTCTGAAGTTACGGTAAAGAACTGCTGGGTCGATGCTGTCGCCTTTGGCGAGTAACTCGCGGAATGAGTTGGCAACTTCTTGATTAAAGATGCCTTTTTCTTTGAAAAGTGAGAATCCATCTGCGGCTAGTACCTCTGCCCATTTGTATGAATAATATCCAGCACAATAGCCTCCTGCAAAAATATGAGAGAAAGCTGTTGATATGATGCATTCTGGAATAGAAGGCAATACGTTTGTGGCGGATAAAGCATTCTTCTCAAATGTCAATGCGTCTTCCTCAAAAATTTCCGTAAGGCTATGCCATGCCATATCTAAAATGCCGAATTGTAACTGACGGATATGATAATAAGCCGACAGGTAATTTTTTGATTCAACGATTTTTTCAATCAGCTCGTTTGGTATTGTTACTCCGGTCTGATAATGTTTGGCGAAAGTGTTAAGAAATTCAGGTTCGTAGCACCAGTTTTCCATTATTTGAGATGGAAGCTCAACGAAGTCATGGTCAACGTTGGTTCCTGTCATGGATTCATATTTTCCTTTTGTCATGATGCCGTGTAAGGCATGTCCAAATTCATGTAGTAATGTGGTGAACTCATCGTGGGTGATGAGAGATGGAGTGTCGGCAGTTGGTTTGGTGAAGTTGGTGACAATGCTGATGAGCGGACGTTCGTCAATGTCGTTGTATATTCGTTGGCCTCTGAACTCAGTCATCCATGCTCCACCACGTTTGCTTTCACGAGGGAAGAAATCTACATAGAACAAAGCAAGATGAGAACCGTCTATATCTTTGACATCATAGACCTTTACATCTTGATGATAAACAGGAATATTGCTTAATTCGTTGAACGTTAGCCCATATAGTTTGTTTGCTAAATCAAATATTGCGCTGATACAGTGATCGAGTTGGAAGTAGGGTTTCAGTTGTTCGTCGCTTAAGTTGTATCTCTCTACGCGAAGTTTTTCTGCATAAAAGCTGAAGTCCCATGGCATAAGATTCTCCTTGGAGAAACCGTTAAGTTTTGCAAAGGCATTTAATTCTGCGACTTCTTGTTTTGCTTTTGGTAAAGCTGGGATTAACAATCTGTTTAAGAACTCGTTAACGGCATTTGGATTTTTTACCATTCGTCTCTCGGTTTGATATTCAGCGAAGTTGGTATATCCTAAAAGTTCAGCTGTAAGGATTCGTAATTCAGCAATGCGTTTTATTATTTGGCTATTGTCTAGTTCTCCATCAAATGCACGAGTGTTATATGCACGATACATTTTTTCACGAAGGTCGCATCTGTCGCTATATTTCATAAAAGGAATATAACTTGGAGCTGTTAAGTTGAAGAGCCAGCCTTTTAACTCTTTATTTTTGGCAGCGTCTGCAGCTTGTTCTCTAACATAATCTGGTAATCCTATTAGGTCTGCCTCATCTGTGATGTTCAATGAGAAAGCGTTTGTTGCAGCAAGTACGTTTTTGCTAAACTGTAAAGATAATAGAGATAGCTCTTCAATATATTTGCTATAGATTTCTTTCTTTTCTTGTGGTAGGTTTGCGCCATTACGAGCGAAACCATCGTATGTCTTCTCGAGTAGTCTTGTTTCTTCAGCATTTAGGTTCAATTTGTTCTTTTGATTGTAAACATATTTTATGCGTTGAAACAGACTCTCGTTTAGACTAACGTACATCGAGAATTCTGTGGTGAGAGGTGTGATCTCTTCTGCGATGTTTTGCATCTCATCGCTGGTGTTTGCCTCTAATAAATTATAAAAGATATGGCTGACTTTGTTTAACGTTGAGCCTGCATATTCGAGAGCTTCAATGGTGTTTTTAAAAGTAGGAATATCAACATTGTTTATGATAGCATCTACTTCGGCTTTAGCTTCTTCTATGGCTTGCTTGAAAGCTGGTATATAGTGTTGGTTTTCAATTTTATCAAATTGAGGAGCACCGTATGGTGATGTCGATTTTGTTAAAAGAGGGTTGTTCATTATATGTAAAATTTATGTTAAATGACTGATGAGCAAAGTTAGGAAAATAAGTTTATTGAAAAAAATCAACTCATTAATTCTTTGCGTATTTCTTTATCAAATTTCTCTATGGAATAACGTAGCATTGTTCTTGGCATGATGTTTTTATTTTCTTTGACAAAGTTATATAATCGTTTGTCATCACGTTTGCCAGCTTCTCGCAACATCCAGCCTATAGCTTTGTGCATCAGATCGTGTTTGTGATGCATCATCTTTAGCGATAATTTGTAAGTGTCGTCTAAGTCTTTGTTTCTTATGAATGTCAATGTGGAAACTATGGCAATTCTATTGTCCCAAAGTAAATCGCTTTCCGTTAACTCATAAAGAATGTCGCGGTCTTTGTGAAGAAGATATTTCCCGACTATTTGAGGAGCGCTTAAATCCACCAAGTCCCAGTTGTTTATGAACTTTGTTTGTGACATATAGAAATCGAAAATGTCTTTGCTGACTTCTTTTTTCGATTGGTTGATAAGAATTAATAGAGCGCACATACGCATCTCGTGCCAAGGACTATGTATCAGCTTTTCAATGACGTCAATATCAGCATCGTTGAACTCTTTTGCTACTTCTCTGATGTTTGGGACTGTCACTCCAAGAAATAAGTCGCCTTCTCCGTATTGGCCTTTACCTGTTTTGAAGAAACGAGGCAAAATGATTTTCTTTTCTTCGTCAGAACGAGTTGCTAATGCATTGTATATTTCATCTGTCATAAGGAGTGACGTATTAATTGTGTTTACATTAAAAGAAGTAAAATGAGTTGTCCGCTAATAATACGTAAGAACATTGTCAGAGGATATACTGTAGAGTATGCGATAGCTGGGTAGTCGTTGTTAGCTGATTGATTAGAATAAGCTAATGCTGCTGGATTTGTGGTGCTTCCTGATATTAGTCCCATCAAGGTGAAATAGTTGAGCTTGAATATAGATCTTCCTATGAAGCCTATAATTAGAATCGGTATTATTGTTATTAATGCGCCATAAGCGACATAAAGCAAACCGTCTCCATCAACGATGGTACTTAAGAAACTGTCGCCAGCATCGATACCAACGCTCGCTAAAAATAATGCAATGCCGATTTCGCGTAGCATGAGGTTGGCGCTTACTGTAGTGTATGTTACAAGTTTAAGCTTATGTCCGAAACGTCCGATGAGAATGGCAACGATAAGGGGACCGCCTGCTAATCCTAATCTGATTGGAGTTGGCATGCCAGGAAACTTCAAAGGAAGTGTGCCTACAAGTATGCCGAGGAAGATACCAATAAAAATAGTTATGATGTTTGGAGAGTCTAATCTCTTTAACTCATTGCCTAAGATATTTGCAACATGTTCAACGTCATCTTTCTTTCCAACGGTTGTTACTCGGTCACCGATTTGTAATTCTAAGTTCGGGTCAGCAAAAAGTTCAACGCCAGAACGATTGACACGTGTGATGGTTATGTTATATAAATTAGATAGATGTAAATTCTTGAGGCGTTTGCCGTTTATCTTTGATTTAGTTATAAGTATGCGGCGAGAAATCATAGGAGAGTCTTCGTTGTTCCACTCGTGATAGCTTTCTTTACCGATGAATTCGGTTATTGCTTCTATTTCATCATCTTTACAAACAACCATGACATGGTCGCCGGAATGAAATATGGTGTTAGCTTCAGGTTTGCATGTAACTCCATTATGACAAATTCGTGAGCAAATGAAATGATGTGTGGTGAGTTTGGTGATGTCTTTTAAAGCTTTGCCAATAATTGCGTTGTTGCAAACTTCGAGCTTTAATAATGATAAAGACTCTTTGTTTTTATCTTGGCTCTTTAACTCTTCATCTTCTTTTGAGGTGTTTATATGGTATATGTATTTGATGGCTATGATTGAAAGAATGGCTCCTGCTATACCCAAAGGATAGGCACATGCATAACCTAGTGAGATTGGGTCTCCTGTATAGTTGAGTTGGTTTAATGCTTCGCTGGCGGCGCCAAGTCCAGGCGTGTTGCTGACAGCACCGTATAAAACACCAACTATCATAGGTAAATCTATGGAATCGCCTACGAAATATAAGGTAAGAGCAACAGCGATATTCAATGTTACTAAACCAACTGCTAGTATGTTGAGAGTCAACCCTCCTTGCTTGAAAGATGAGAAAAATGAAGGTCCAACTTGAAGACCTATGCAGAAAACAAATAAAATCAATCCAAATTCACGAATAAAATGTAGAGTATTGGGCTCTACTTGCAATCCAAGATGTCCAGCAAATAGACCTACGAATAATACCCATGTGATTCCCAATGAGATGCCTCGGACTTTGACTTTCCCAAGTAATACGCCTATTGAAATAATAAGGGCGTATAATAATACAGTGTTAGCTGTGCTTAAATAATCCGAACATAAAGACTCAAACCAATTCATAATAGAGGTATTTTAAAAATACAAAAATAGGTACTTATTTGACATGTTCAACCTTGAAATAACATATTATTTATGTTTGTTGTTTTGCTGTTGTTATGTCGTTTTTTAATATGCTATCGTATAATAAAAGGTAAATTTTTGCTGTTCCATGTTCTTTGCCAGCTTTCAATAAGTGCCGACATCTTAATGGTTTCAAGTTCAGATACTTCAGAATGTTTCATATACCATATCACTGATCCTATTGAAAATGACGATAATTGAGTGATGCCTCTGTAATAGAAATAAGAAGGCTCGTATGGGTGACAATAATCCAATGTGTTATCTTTGCTGCGCCATTCGTATAATATGTTTAGTAATGAAGGATGCCATTCCAGTGTCTTTCTGTCGATGAATGATTCGATAGGAACATCTTCTATTACGTTGTATATCAATCCGACAGGCATTTGTAGAGAATCGGAAATTTTAGATGCTAAAAGGTATGATGAAGCGTAATAATCGAAATTGTCTTCATCTATTATTTGCCATGCTGTGGGCAAATAAAAATAACAATCGTTCATTATTTTTTTTTCAGCAAGACACATGTTTTCTATATCATCAACAATTTTTGAAGCATTAGGCGCTTCCATATAATAGAGACGGATGTTATCATTATAATATGTCCCAAAGTCGGTTGACTGTTGATAGTTGTCAGTTGATTTGTAATTACCTGAACATAAGATTACTTCTCCGACAAGGATGTTTTTGAATGTTAAAGATTTGTTCTTGCTTGTTATCGTTAGTTTGTGTCTTTTGCCATCGACTTTGATAGTGTCGAAGCAGACCGTCCATTTGCCCTTGTCGTCGGCTTGTGTCCTGATGGTCTTTTTGTTAAAACGCACGTTGATGTCATCATTTGCGTTGGCTGTGCCTTTTACAATAAAAGGTACGCCATGTTGTATTACCATATTGTTGCTATATATTTTAGGAACAGACAAGCCGCCGAAGTCGCCGGTTATTGCGGAATATACACGTTTAGCAATGAGTTCTGCGCCCACTTCGTTAGGATGAAGCGCGTCGGGCATAAGGTCGGGACGATGATATAACAATTCTTGTAAGTCGATGATTTTCACTTCGGCAATATTCTCAGCAATATTTTCAATGGTGGCTTGTATCTCCCAATACCAGTCGCGTGTCCCTTTTTGAAAACGATGATGCCAGTGGAAGATGGGCGTCATTCTGCAGATGAAAATTTCTACATCAGGGTTGACGTTTTCGATGGCCTCAATAAGAGAGATGTAGTCGGAGATGAATTCACGTTTGTAATATTTCCAGTTACGAGGGTCGGTGTCGTTGAGCCCTAAATGTATTATCGCGATGTCGGGAGCAAACTCTAGAGCTTTCTTGAATTCTTCTTGTTCGTTATAAGGACGATGTCCTTTGCGTAATAAGGTGGCGCCTGATTTTCCGAAGTTGCCAACTTCATAATCGTCGCCCAACATTACTGCAAGCTGAGAAGGATACGAGGTGACAGCTGGATTTTCATGTCCGTAACCGAAAGTCACGCTGTTGCCTATGCATGCTACTTTTGTCTTTTGCTGAGCGTAAATGTTAAACGTAGATAGGAATATCGTCAAAAAAATAAGAATGTGTTTTTTCATATTAAATTTTGTTGGCAAATAGAATATAAATCTGTTATTTGAAATATTTTTCCGACAGATAAAACCCCATGAAAACGAATGCTATCGAAATAAGCACAGACGCTAGAATATAAATGATTGAAGATATGCGTTGGCCGTTTTGTAGCATTTGTAAAGCTTGAGCAGAGAATGTGGAAAATGTGGTGAAGCCTCCGCAAAATCCTACTGCTGCAAGAAGATATAATGTATTTGATGATGCAGGTATCAGTAAGCCGATAATGAAAGAGCCTAAGATGTTTATCGATAATGTCGCCAACTCACTGCAAATGTCCAAATGCGTGAAAATACAGGTGATTAAATATCTGGCGATACTTCCTAATGCGCCTCCTGTTCCTACTATTAAAATGTTCTTTATCATTGTGTTTTTTAACGTCAATATGCTATGGACAACAATCAACAGTCTTTGACTGTACAAAGGTAGCAATAGTTTTTAATGGTCATTGATGAAATTTTAGAAAAATTAATCTGAATTTTATATTTCGTTTTTTGTAGTTTTGTAGTCATGAAAAAAATAAAAATCACGGTGATGCGGATGGCTCGTTACGACGACCTCATGGCATTATATGAAAACCCTATCGAGCATGCTTGCGACTTGCATCTAGGGCAGGTGTTTTATGTAGAAAATGTTCAAAAACCTGAAGACTTGTGTGATAGCGCTTGGGAGACGCTTTTGCCTTTTGTGAAGGAATTGTCGGAAGGCGGTGGTAATTTTTTTGATGGATGGATGAAGAATCCTCACTCCGCCATGCTCTCGTGCAACGATGGTTTCCGTCCAGTGAGTTTTTATGTTGAAGTGGTAGATTGACAATCAATTATGAATTGTGCATTATGAATTATGAATTGAAAATAAGGAAAGCTACTATAAACGATGCGCCTCTTATTGCAAGAGTGGTTGCCATGGCGATAGGCGAGGAAGGAGCTAAACATTATTGCGGCGATAATTATCACTTGGTTCTAGAAGAGATTGCACGATTTGAAAATTCACAATATAGTTATAAGAATACTATAGTTGCGGAAGTTAATGGCATGCCTGCAGGCGCTGCCGTCGCATACGACGGTGCTTGTTTATACCAATTTCGCGATGTGACTTTGAAACATATTTTTAGTCGTACAGGAAAAACACATAATATCGAAGATGAGGCAGATGCTTCAGAAGTTTATCTGGATAGCATCGCGGTGCTTCCTGAATATAGAGGTCTCGGAATAGGAAGACGACTTTTGCTTTCTTTGAAAGAAATGGCTCATGACATATATGGCAAAGACCTTGGACTCTTGGTCGATTTTGAAAACCCTGACGCCGAACGCCTCTATAAATCAGTAGGATTCGAGAGAATGAACGTCAAGGATTTTCTGGGACATAAAATGTGGCACCTTGTGGTAAAGCTATAAGACTACATGCTTTTTAGTAATGGAGTGATGAAGTAATGGAGTGATGAAGTAATGGAGTGATGAAGTGGTGGTGTTTTGAGATTTTGAATTTCTTCAATTCCAATGACTTATATCCAAATTCTAAAATTCTAGAATTATAAAGTTTTAAAATTTACTGCACATCCTCCTCCGGCAGCCATCTTAATGAATAGAGTATCGCTGGATGATACGGTTTTCTTTTCTATCTTATATGAAGTAGGATTCGTTTCCCAATGGGCGTCATCACCGTCGGCATAGATGGTTGTTTCGTATTGATAGTCTTTTTCTAAGAATGTTAGCGGAATGGCGATCTCACGCGCCTCGCCGTCAGTGGCCGCTCCTAAAAAGAAATCCTCTCCGGCTCGGCGCACAATCGCTACATATTCTCCAGGCTCGCCCTGCAGCGCCTCTGACCAGTCACAGTCGGGATTGAAGTCGCGGAAAAACTGAAACGCAGGATGCCCCTCGTAATGCTCTATCATGTCAGATGCCATCTGTAATGGCGAATATAATATCACCCAGTTTGCCAACTGTTTAGCAAGTGTAGTGTTGACTCTGCTGTTGCCTTTGTCGTTGCCGTTCCATTTCTTGCGCAACGGCGAGTGACGGCTGTTCTCGAATAATATGTCGAATGTCCCAGGAGTGTAGTCCAGCGGTCCTGCGAGCAGTCGTGTGAAAGGAAGCATGACATGATGTTCTGGTGGGTTGCCCTCGCTCCAGGCGTTCCACTCCATGCCGCGAGCGCCCTCGCGTGTCATCATGTTAGGGTAGGTACGTCGTATCCCTGTCGCCTTGATAGGCTCATGGACGTCGAGCGTAATCTTATGTCTCGCTGCGGCCTTAACGACATTCCTATAATGACGTACGTTATATTGTCCGTGATGGTTGTGGTTGTCAGGGAGACTTCCTGCATAACCGGTTTTCACGCAGTTGATGCCTTTCTCCTTGGTCCAGCGGAATGTCTCATCTAATTGGTTCTCATAGCTGATGACGTCGCCGCCAGTCTCGTGATGACCTATGACCTCTATGCCTTTCTCTTTGGCGTAACGCATAATCTCATCGATGTCGAAGTCGGCGTATGGCTTGGTGTAGTCAAAACCATGTAAAGACACGCCGCCTTGTGTCTCGGAAGTGCCAATCCAGCTTTCCCAGCCTTCGTTCCATCCTTCGAAAAGGACAGCGTCGATGTTGTTGGCAGCGGCGAAATCGATGTAACGCTTCGCGTTTTCTGTGGTGGCGCCATGTCGCTCGTCCATGACCCAGCTCTCAACGCCGAGGTGCATGCCCCACCAGACACCGACATATTTCATCGGACGAATCCATGAAAGATCGCCCTCCAAGACGCAAGGCTCGTTGAGATTTAAAATGAGATTGGAGTTGATAAGACCAACGGCTTTATCGGAAATCTGTATTGTACGCCAAGGACTTATGAAATTGTCTTTTTCAAAAATCGCCTTCGTCTTGTCAGGATAAGGAGCAAGTTGAACCTTGAACTCTGAACTTTGAACTCTGAACTTTTCTTCGAATCCTTTTACCTTTTGCCTTTCGTCTTTTGTCAGACGAAGTCTCAAGGTCATCTCAGGAAAATCCGTCAACGCCGCTTCGTGAATGCTCGCGTAAATTGCCTCAGACTTACTTGTAGTCTTGTAGTCTTGTGGCCTTGTGGCCTTAAAAGTAAAAGGAGTATTGGCATTGTCAACTTCGTTTAAAGGAAGAGTACGATATAAAAGTTCGTAAGTCTCGAAACTTGCAGGTATTGACCATGAGGTGCCGTTTTCTTTTATGTTGAAAGATGTTAACTCGTTGGTTAATATTATCTTGTCGGTATCTTTGATACGATATTCATAACGGAATCCTAGGCCGTCGTCGAAGAGACGGAAACGCATAGTAAGGAAAACGCTGTCTTCGTTGGCGAGATAAACAGACATTTCGTTGTAATGGTTACGGATGACTTTGTTTTCTCCCCAAATCTGTTCCCAAGTCTCATCTTTAGAAGTGAATTCTGTCTTTATTATTTCGAAGGAATTGCTGAGGTTTAAACCATCCTTTGCTTCAAAACCTAATCGAGAATCGTCGATGAAAATGTTGCCGCCGACTTTGACGTTATACGATATAAAGCCTTCATTGTCAATGTTGAATCTTAGACGGATATTCTTGTCAGGAGAATATATTTCCGTTTTGCGAGACGAACAAGATGGTATCAGAAGAAGTGATATGATGATGAATATGATTCTTTTCATGGGAAAAATTTTATGTCACAAATGTACGATTTTTTAAGATGCAAAATAGTTTTTTTACTTTGAGTGTCTTTGTCTTTATGACTTAAAAAAGTATCTTTGCAAATAAAATTTATCTTATGATTCGTAAAGCGAAAGAAAACGATATTCCTCGGATTTTGGACTTGCTATCACAAGTGAATGACGTTCATGCTGAAGGACGTCCTGATTTTTTCATAAAAGGTCAAAGGAAATATACAGAGATTGAGTTGATAGGTATTCTCAATGACGAACTCACTCCGGTCTTTGTATGTGAAGAAGATGATGATATAAAAGGTTATGCTTTCTGTGTTCTTCAGGATTTGAGTAAATGCAATAATCTTCATCCGGATAAAAGTCTGTATATCGACGATATCTGCGTTGATGAAAAATACCGTCGTCATGGAGTAGGACGAAAGCTATATTATTTTGTGCTTCAATATGCTAAGGAGGAAGGATGTTTTAATGTTACTTTGAATGTGTGGGATAAGAATCCGGATGCGAGAGCGTTTTACGAGAGCATGGGGATGACTGTGCAGAAGGTTTGCATGGAAAAGACGTTGAATATTTAAAGGTGATTTACAATTTTTTAAAGCTTGGTGATTTTTTATTTAAAAAAACATTGGTTTAGAAAAAAATAAATATTACATTTGTTGCTCGAAAGATATTAGTGCAGATTGAAGAATTATTATTGAAATTATTTAAATTAATATTGATTCTTAATCAATTATCAATAAGTTAAAATTTTTTGATATGACTACCATTAAAGTATGCGTCGGCAGTTCATGCCATTTAAAAGGTTCATACGATGTTATAGAAGCCTTTAAAGAGATATTGAAAAAATACGATGTAGAAGATGCAGTTGATCTTCAAGCAAGTTTCTGCCTAGGATTCTGCGATAAGGGTGTAGTTGTAAATGCAGATAGTTTTGAAGGACCAAAGGTTCAAAAGCTCGGTGATGATATTCTCTTTATTCATAATGTCAATAAAGATAATGCAGAAGAGCTTTTTGCAAAAGAAATTTATCCATTGTTGAATTTATAATTCGTAACATATTTCGTCAAAATCATAAATCATGGCGGATTATTTAGAATTTAAAGACGCTAAATGTAAGGATTGTTATAAGTGCCTGAGAGAATGTCCCGTTAAGGCTATTGAGATTAAAGGTCATCAGGCGAGAATTATTGAAAGTCGATGCATTTTGTGCGGTCATTGTACTTTGATTTGTCCGCAAAATGCTAAGATAGTTCATAGTTCTTTGCATGAGGTGAAGATGATACTCAATAGTGGAGCGAAAGTCATTGCGAGTGTCGCTCCGTCTTTTATCTCAAGTTTTGGCCTGAAGGATTTTAACGTGTTTAAGATTGCTTTGGCCAAGCTGGGTTTCTTCGATGCAGGAGAGACTGCCTACGGAGCAGAACTCGTTACGGAACAATACAAAGCATTGCTAGAGTCTGGAAATTATAAGAACTTCATCACCTCGGCTTGTCCTGCGGTATGCCGTCTCATTCAGGCCTATTATCCAAAGGCGCTGCAATACTTGGCTCCCGTCGATTCGCCGATGATGGCGCATGCCAAGATGATGAAGAGACAGTTTCCTGATGCCAAGATTATTTTCATAGGCCCTTGCATAGCAAAGAAACGTGAGGCTTATGAAAGCGGCATCATCGACGGCGTCCTTACTTTCGAAGATGTTCAGAAATTATTACAAGAAAAAAATATAGTCCTCGAAGATATAACCAATATTGCTCTTGAAGATAAAGATGCGACGGCTTGCCTTTCAAAGGCTTATCCTATAAGTCATGGCATTATAAAGTCATTTCCTTATCTCCCTAAAGGTTATGATTATATGGCTGTCGATGGTCCGGATCGCTGCGTTGATGCTCTTCAGAATATAGATAGCCTGGAAAATGTCTTCCTGGAAATGAATATATGTAAAGACGGTTGCGTTAATGGACCGTGCAGTATCCCTGCTAAAGGCGGCAGCATTAAGGCAACGTCGGATGTCATTAAATATGTTGCTGACGAGGTTAAGAACATGCCTCCTCGTCAGTGTCAGAGACATGACATCGACCTTAATAAGACGTATCCACGCATTAGAAATAATAGTATGCCTCCGCCGGAACGCGAGATAAGAAATATCTTGGCTAAAATTGGCAAGCATTCTTCAGAAGATGAACTTAATTGCTCTGCTTGCGGCTACAATACATGCCGCGATAAGGCCTGGGCTGTATATAACGGCTATTCCGACGTGGAGATTTGTCTTCCTTATATGCGTGAACGCGCCGAGTCGCTCTCGTACGAGATTATCCAGAATAGCCCTAATGGCATCATGCTCCTGGATTCGGATTTCTATGTTATTGACACTAACAGAAAACTCCGCGAGCTGCTGGGTATAACAGCTGCTAATGTCAAAGGTCGTCATGCTAAGGATTTCTTGAATCTCGTTGACTTTATGATCGCTTATAACGAGAAACGTAATGTTACGGTGGAAAAGATGTTTATCCCTTCAACAGGTAAATATATCGACTTGTCAATAACTTATCTTCAAGACCAGAATGTTCTTTTCGCTATTATGAAAGACGTCTCTGATGAAGTTAATTATGACTTGGAAATCAATAAGGTGAAGATGGAAACATTGAAGACTACCGACGAGGTTATCAAGAAACAGATGCGCGTGGCTCAGGAAATAGCGTCGCTTCTTGGCGAAACGACAGCAGAAACAAAAATAGCGCTCTTGAAATTGAAAAAGACACTATCAGAAGAAAATGATAAAAGATAAGAAGTGATGGAATTATGCTTGGAATATGGTTGCGCTTCGGTGAATAAATTCGGCGAAGAACTGTGCGGCGACAATGTCGTTAGCGTGGTCGATGGCGACTATACTACACTTGTGCTTGCCGATGGCTTGGGTAGCGGAGTGAAGGCTAACATCCTTTCTACTCTCACTTCCAAGATTCTATGTACTATGGCAGCCAACGGCATAGATATTGACGAGTGCGTTGAGACTATAGTGCAGACTCTGCCTATCTGTCATGTGAGAGGCGTGGCATATTCCACTTTCTCGTTGATACACGTCAATAATGAAGGCAAAGGCTTCTTATACGAATTTGATAATCCTCAGGCTATTTGTTATCATGATGGAAAATGTATTGATCTTGAAAGAGAAAAACTGACTATCTGTGATAAGCCTGTTTATAAATCGGAACTTAATTTAAAAGAAAACGATGTCGTCATGGTGATGTCGGACGGGACAATACACGCTGGAATAGGTCAGATATTGAACTTCGGCTGGGAACGTCGGCAAATCATGGAACATCTTGATAGAAATATAAAACCTAATATGTCGGCAAGAGCGGTAGCTTGTCTTCTGACATCCGCCTGCAATGACCTTTATCTTGACAAGCCTGGCGATGATACAACGGTGGCAGCCGTCAAACTGCGTCGCCGCGTCAATGTCAATATCATGGTCGGACCTCCTGTCGATAAGGAGAAAGATAACTTCTATGTGGAACGTTTTATGGAAGGTGCAGACAAGACTATCGTATGCGGCGGAACAAGTTCTCAGATAGTGGCTCGTTATCTTAACAAACCACTTCGCACTAGCTTCGACTTCCCCGACAAAGACGTGCCGCCTATCGGCTTCATAGAAGGCATCGACCTGGCAACAGAAGGCGTTCTTACGTTGAGACGCCTGCTCGAATTGTCAGAGAAGTATATTTCTATCAATGACTTGACACCAAAGACGTTTGCAAGACAAGATGGAGCTTCACTCTTGGCTAATATGCTGTTTGAGGAAGCTACACATGTTAAATTTTTCGTGGGACAAAGCGTCAACGTGGCTCATCAAGGGCTGCCTATCGACATCACCATGAAAATGAAACTTGTAGAGAAACTGGCGTCTAATATTCGTGAAATGGGAAAAAATGTAATATTAAATTATGATTAATTTTAAAATATGAGTACAAACAAAAGAGTTTTTGACACAAACGTTCAGATCGTAAAGTATAACGTTTTGAAAGAAGTTATCCGCCGTGCTTACGAAGGCGGTTTGGAAGATGCTTATTATGAAATCCCTAAGGTAATATGCCCAGGTCCTAAACCTCAAATTCGTTGCTGCGTTTACAAAGAAAGAACCATCATCCAAGATAGAATCAAATTGGCAATGGGTGGCGATAAAAACAATCCTAACCCAGTGGAAGTTATCGATATAGCTTGTGACGAATGTCCAGCTGAAGGCGTAATGGTTACACCTGCTTGCCGTGGATGTATCGTTCACGCTTGTCAAGATGTATGTCCTAAAGGCGCTATCTCAATAGTAAACCAACACGCTGTTGTAGATAAGGAAAAATGTATCGAATGCGGTAAATGTGCAAAGGCTTGTCCTTACACAGCTATCATTATGCAACATCGTCCATGTATGGTAAGCTGTAAAGTGAAAGCTATCACTATCGATGAAAACAAAAAGGCTAAAATTGATAATGACAAATGTATCTCTTGCGGTGCTTGTGTCTATAAATGTCCTTTCGGAGCTATTACAGACAAGTCATACGTCCTCGACATCATCGATATGTTGAAGAAGTCAGAAAACAATACCAAATATAATGTATATGCAGTTATCGCTCCTGCTATCGTAAGTCAATGCCGCTTCGGCAGACCAACACAGGTTGTTACTGCAATCCAAAAACTTGGTTTCCATCAAGTTGTAGAAGCAGCTCTCGGTGCTGACATCACTCTCTATAACGAGGCTTTGGAATGGAAAGAAAAAGGTTTGATGACAACATCATGCTGTCCATCATACGTTGCATTCATCGAAAAGAACTTCCCAGAATTGGTAAAACATATCTCACACTCAGTCTCTCCAATGATTATGACAGCACAGTTGATAAAACACTCAGACCCAACAGCTAAGGTCGTTTTCATCGGACCATGTGCTTCAAAGAAAGCTGAATTTAAATTGGAAAAGACAGGCGGCGCTATCGACTGCGTGATGTCATTTGAAGAGTTACAAGCATTCTTGGATGCTCGTGGCATCGATACAGTAGATTGTGAAGATACAGTATTAGACAACGGTTCATTCTATGGAAGAATCTTCGCTAAGTCAGGCGGTATCGTTCAAGGTCTCCTCGACGTTGCTAAAGATCTTAACGTTGAAGGTCTTAAACCAATAGTGATGAGCGGCATAGATGAATGTAGAGCTAACTTGATGAAGTTGAAGTTCGGTAAGGCGACAGAAAACTTCTTCGAAGGTATGGCCTGCGAAGGCGGCTGCCTCAACGGACCACTCTGTATCACTCATAGCCCTCGTAACATCGTTGACGTTGACAAATACGGTAACGAAGCAAAAGAAAAGACTATATACAATTCTGTTAAACTTTATGAAATGACAAAAGAATGACAGACCCACAAACTGAACCTATTAAGATTATCAAGACAGTCTTGAGCCGATTGCCTTTGTATTATAACTTTTTGCTTGAAAAAAGGAAAGAGAATTATCAGTATATTTCCTCTACAGTTATAGCAAAGAGTTTGAAACTCAATAATATTCAGGTAAGAAAAGACCTTGCATGCGTAAGCAGCCAATCTGGTAAGCCAAGAATGGGGTTCGAGATAGAAATGCTGATAAACGATATAGAGGAGGTTTTGGGATTCAATAATTTAGATGAAGTAGTTCTGGTGGGTGCGGGACGTTTGGGCCGCACCTTGCTGAGCTACCAGGGTTTCATTGATTACAAATTAAATATTGTAGCCGGATTTGACACATCATTCGAACTTGTCGGGATGCAGGTTAACAACAAGCCTATACTACATATCGACAAACTCACTACAATAGTCGAACGACTCAATATAAAGATAGGTATCATAACAGTGCCAAAAGATTCAGCTCAGGAGGTGTGTGATATTATGATTAAAGCAGGAATCAAAGTTATATGGAATTTTGCGCCCGTACATCTTGAGGTTCCCGATGGTATTATAATAAAACACGAAAATCTTGCTGTTTCATTGGCGTTGCTGACGCAGAAACTTTATGATAAGGAAAATAAAATCATTGAAAATCAATAATTTTATATATCGATTTAAAAATATTAAATTGTACAAAAAAAATCGATATTAAAATATCTAATATAGAAAAATATAGTATATTTGCACAAGTTTAAATAAGGTATATAATAAACGAGAAAATGCTAAATCGCCATTTCGGCGATTACGGAAATAAACATAATCACAGAACAGAAATAAAAATCAAACAAAATGGCAACACAACAAACACGTACAGAATCCGACCTCATCGGAGCACGCGAGATTCCAATGGAATGCAAGTATGGCGTTCAAACACTTAGAGCTATTGATAACTTCCCAATCACAGGTATTGGCATCAATCGTTATCCTAATATCGTTAAGTATTTAGGCGTTATTAAAAAAGCAGCAGCTGTAGCTAACTACGAAACAGGTAAAATCAGCAAAGAAATTTACGAAGGTATCGTAAAAGCTTGTGACGATGTTATGGCAGGCAAATACAACGATCAATTCCCAGTTGACGTTATTCAAGGTGGTGCTGGTACTTCAACAAACATGAATGCTAACGAAGTTATCGCTAACATCGCTTTGGAATATATGGGCCACCAACCAGGTCAATATGAATTCTGTTCACCTAACGACCATGTTAACGGTTCACAATCAACAAACGACGCTTATCCATGCGCAGTACATTTAGCAATGTACGCCGACCACCTCGAAATGGTTAAACATTTGGATATGCTCATCGAATCTTTAGAAAAGAAAGCTGAAGAATACAAAAACATCATTAAGATGGGTCGTACACAGCTCCAAGACGCTGTTCCTATGACATTAGGTCTTACATTCAATGCTTTCGCTCAATCAATGAAGAATGAAAAAGAACACCTTCTTCAAGCAGCTAAAGAATTATTATATAGCAACATGGGTGCAACAGCTATCGGTACAGGTATCTGTTCAACATTAGAATATAGAGAAGTATGTCTCCGCGCTTTACGCGAAATCACAGGCTGGGACATCCAATTAGCAAAAGACTTCGTACAAGCTACATCAGACGCTACTCCAATGTTAGTTTACTCAAGCGCATTGAGAACACTCTGCACAAGCTTATGCAAAGTATGTAACGACTTACGTTTAATGAGCTCAGGTCCACGTTGCGGCTTAGGCGAAATCAGCCTCCCAGCATTACAACCAGGTTCATCAATCATGCCAGGTAAAGTTAACCCAGTTATCCCAGAAGTAGTTAACCAAATCTGCTACCGCGTTATGGGTAACGACCACTGCATCATGCTCGGCGCTAACAACGCTCAATTAGAACTCAACGTTATGGAACCAGTTATGGTTTACGCATTGTTAGAATCAATCGAATTGATGCAAAACGGCTTCGACGTATTACGTACACTCTGTATCGACGGTATCGTAGCAAACGAAAAACGTTGCAAAGAATTAGTTGAAAACAGCGTTGGCGTTATCACAGCTTTAGTTCCTGTCATCGGTTACAAACCATGTACAAAACTTGCTAAAGAAGCTATCGAAACAGGTAGAGGCGTTATGGATCTCGTAAGAGAACAAGGTTTGTTAACAGAAGAACAAATCGCAGACGCTATGTCAACAAAGAGAATTATGCTCTAATTTAAGATAAATTACAAAACGGATGGTATCTTTTGATGCCATCCTTTTGTCGTTTTTAAAAGTATAGTTGTAAATCCTTATCTAAAGTATATATTTACTTTTTTAAAAATAAACAACTTATTATGATTAAAATTAAAAAAGGTATTGATATTCACCTTGTTGGCGAAGCAAAGAAAGAGATGAAGGTTTATGAACCTGCTCTCTATGCTATCAAGCCTCTCGATTTTATTGGTGTAATACCAAAATTACACGTGGCTGAAGGTGATGAAGTAAAAGTCGGTACCGTTTTGTTCCACGACAAAAAAAACGAAGATGTTTTCTTCACATCTCCTGTATCAGGTAAAGTGAAAGAGGTTGTCCGTGGTGAAAAACGTGTCATCTTGAAAGTCGTCGTTGAGTCAGATGGAAAATATGAAGCCATCGACTTCGGCAAGGCTGATCCTGCTAAATTATCACGCAATGAGGTGATAGAAAAACTTATTCAAAGCGGAACATGGACAATGCTCCGTCAACGTCCTTACGCTACAATAGCTAAGGCTCAGGACAAACCTAAATGCATCGTAGTGTCAATGTTCGATACAGCTCCAATGGCTCCAGATAACAACTTTATCATCGCCAACCAAATGGAAGCTGTTAAGGCTGGCGCAGAAGCCCTCGCTAAATTGACAGACGGTCAGGTTTATCTCAACGTAAACTCAGAAGAGACCAAAAAAGCTCTCGAAGCATTGAAGTTCTCTGCAAAGAACATCGTCGTTAACGTATTCCAAGGACCACACCCTGCTGGTAACGTAAGCACTCAACTCAACGTCTTATCACCAATAAATAAAGGTGAAGTCGTATGGTACTGCTACGCTCAAAATATCATCAGCATAGGTAACCTCTTCCTTACAGGTAACTACGACAGCAAGAGAATCTTCGCTTTCACAGGCTCAGAAGTAAAAGAACCAGTTTACTATTCAACACGCATCGGCGCTGACTTGTCAGGTTTATATAACAACATTTCATCAGAAAATGTTCGTATAATCAGCGGCAACGTATTGACAGGTACAAAGATCAATGGCAACAACGTTTTGGGATTCTACGACACTCAAGTCTCTGTGATTCCAGAAGGCGACCATTATCAGCTCTTTGGCTGGTTGGCTCCTAACTTCAAGAAGTTCACCTCAACAAACACAATGGGCGCTTCATTATGCAAGAAGAGCAGCAAAGTGCTCGATACTAACCTCAACGGCGGTATCCGTCCACTCATCATGACAGGTAACTTCGAAAAAGTCTTCCCATTCGACATCTATCCAATGCAACTCATCAAGGCTTGTATCATCAAAGATATCGACCAAATGGAAGAACTTGGAATCTATGAAATCGATGCTGAAGATTTCGCTTTGTGTGAAGTCATCGACCCATCGAAGACACCAATTCAACAAATCATACGTGAAGGCTTAGAATTGCTTCGCAAAGAAATGAACTAATCGAATATCAATATTATGGGATTACGTAAATTTATAGATAAAATAAAACCTAACTTTGAAGAAGGCGGCAAACTTTATTGCTTCCACTCATTCTTCGATGCAATGGAGACATTCTTCTACGTTCCTAACAAGGTTACTATCAACGGTTCTCACGTAAGAGACGCTGTCGATATGAAACGTAATATGATTTATGTCCTCATCGCTCTTATTCCTTGCTTCCTCTTCGGAACATGGAACATTGGTTTCCAACATTTTAGCTCTCATGGTGAAGTCGCAACATTGATGCAAAACTTCGGTTACGGCTTGATGAAGATTTTACCTCTTTACATCGTGAGCTACGTTGTTGGTCTTGGCATTGAAATCATCTTTGCTCAGATCAGAAAAGAAGAAGTCAACGAAGGTTTCTTCGTAACAGGCTTCCTCATTCCTTTAATCATGCCTGCTGATGTGCCATTGTGGATGCTCGCTATCGCTGTAGCTTTCGCAGTTGTCATCGGTAAAGAAGTGTTCGGCGGTAGCGGTATGAACATCGTTAACCCTGCACTTTTGGCACGTGCTTTCATGTTCTTCTCATATCCTTCAAAGATGTCAGGCGACGGCATCTGGATCGCTGAAAAAGGCGATGCTATCAGTGGCGCAACACCACTCGGTACATTATTGAACGGCGGTGGAGTAGAACAACTTCCAAGCGTTATGGATATGTTCATCGGAACAATTCCAGGCAGCGTTGGTGAAACATCAAAAATCGCTATCTTATTAGGCGCATTATTCCTCATCGTTACAGGCGTAGCAAGCCTCAGAATCATTCTCTCAACATTCGTCGGCGCAGCAGCATTAGGCTTGTTGTTCACAGCAATAGGCGTTTCAGAAGTTCCATTCTACTATCATTTCTTGATGGGCGGCTTCATGTTCGGTGCTATCTTCATGGCAACAGACCCTGTTACAGCAGCACAGACAAACACAGGTAAGATCATCTATGGCTTCCTCATCGGTGCTATGGCAGTCTTGATTCGCGTTGCTAACCCTGGTTACCCAGAAGGTATGATGCTCGCTATCTTGTTACTCAACGTATTCGCTCCATTGATCGACTACTGTGTAGTAGCAATGAATATCAGTAAACGTAAAAAACGCTGGGCAAAAGCAGAAAGGAGTGCAAAATGAAAGATAGATATATTTTCTTCTATATCACAGTCTTGACAGCTGTAGTGGCATTATTGTTATCAGCAGCAGCATTGGTGTTACAACCATATCAAGAAGCAAATGTTAACAATGAAAAGATGATGAACATCTTACAAGCAGCCGACGTAAACGTAGAAGGCGCTAACGTTCAAGAGCTTTTCAATAAAGACTGCGTTAAAATGATGCTCGTTAACTCAAAAGGTGAAGTGGTTGAAGAAACAACAGAAAACTACACATCATCTGCAGCTTTCAAAATGAACTTGAAAGATGAACTCTATAAGAGAGATAACGGACAAGATTTCGTATTGCCAATTATCGTTATTAATAATGGTAAGGAAAACGTTAACGTTCTTCCACTTCAAGGCGCTGGTCTTTGGGGTCCTATCTGGGGTTATATTGGTATGACATCAGACTTCCAAAATGTTGTCGGCGTTGTTTTCGACCACAAGTCAGAAACTCCTGGTTTAGGTGCTGAAATCACAACAGAGAAATTCAGAAGCCAATTCCAAGGCAAGACAATATTCAGCGATGGTAAATTTGTTTCAATCGATGTTGTAAAAGGCGGCGTTGCTAACTTGGCAGCAGACCTTCAAAAACACTCTGTTGATGCCATCAGCGGTGGTACTATAACTTCACAAGGAGTTAATAATATGATAGAAAATGTGTTAGGATCTTATTTACCTTATATTGAAAAACAATGAGTAAGAATTTAGAACTTTTAACAGCTCCATTACGCAAGGCAAATCCTGTCACAGTATTAATATTAGGTATATGCTCTGCTCTCGCCGTAACAGCTAAGCTCAAACCGGCATTGGTAATGGCTCTTTCAGTAACAGTGGTTATCGCATTGTCAAACCTTGTTATCTCTTTATTAAGAAAAGGTATTCCTTCAAAGATACGTATCATCGTACAACTTATAGTTATTGCAACTTTAGTTATCTTGGTTGACCAATTCCTTAAGGCTTTCGTTTATGATGTAAGCAAACAGCTTTCAGTATTCGTAGGTCTTATCATCACCAACTGTATCGTTATGGGTCGTCTCGAAGCTTTCGCTATGGGTAACGGTCCATGGGAATCATTGTTGGACGGTATAGGCAACGGTCTCGGTTACGGTATCATTTTAGTTATTGTGGCTTTCTTCCGCGAACTTTTCGGTTCAGGAACATTGCTCGGTTTCCAAATCATCCCTGAAGGGCTTTACAATTTCGGATATATGAACAACGGTCTTATGATTCTCCCTCCAATGGCATTGATCATTGTTGGTGTTATCATTTGGCTTCAAAAACCAGAGGAGGATAAGAAATAATGGAATCATTAAGTATTTTCATCCGTTCGATATTTATCGACAATATGATATTTGCATATTTCTTGGGAATGTGCTCATATCTCGCAGTGTCTAAAAACGTTAAGACATCATTCGGCCTTGGTGTAGCAGTCGTTTTTGTTCTCGCTATCACAGTGCCAATCAACTATTTGTTGGATAAATTCGTTTTGTCAGCAGGCGCATTGTCATGGATCAGCCCTAAGTTCGCTGATGTCAACTTAGACTTCTTGACATTCATCCTTTTCATTGCTATCATCGCATCTGTAGTTCAAATCCTTGAAATGGTGATAGAGAAATTCTCACCTGCATTGTATTCTTCATTAGGTATCTTCTTGCCTCTTATCGCTGTTAACTGCGCTATCATGGGTGGCTGTCTCTTCATGCAAGAAAGAGACTTCAGCTCAGTAGGCCAATCACTTTCTTACGGCTTAGGCTCAGGTCTTGGTTGGTTGCTCGCTATCGTAGGCATCGCAGCTATCAGAGAAAAGATCAGATATTCTCATGTTCCTAAATCATTAAAAGGTACAGGTATAGCATTCATCGTTACAGGTTTGATGGGCATCGCCTTCATGTCATTCCTCGGTATCACTTTCAAATAATTATTGTTACAGTTTAAAAAAAGAAAAAGAAATGAGTAATACATCAATCATTATATTAAGTATTTTAGTATTCTTGGTCGTTGTCTTGATTCCTGTAACAGTATTAGTTATGGTTAGAAAGAAACTTGCTCCACAAGGCAAAGTTAAGATCAACATCAACGATGAAAAAGAAATCGAAGTAGAACCAGGTAACTCATTGCTTGGTACATTAGCTAACGAACAAATATTCCTTCCATCAGCATGTGGCGGTGGCGGTAGCTGCGGTATGTGTCGTTGCCAAGTTCTCGAAGGCGGCGGTACAATCCTTCCTACAGAAACTGGTTTCTTCAGCAGAAAAGAACAACAAGATAACTGGAGACTCGGTTGTCAAGTTAAAGTTCGCGAAGACATGAAGATTCGCATCAACCCACAAATCTTCGGTATCAAGAAGTGGGAATGTGAAGTTGTAAGCAACAGAAACGTTGCTACATTCATCAAGGAATTCGTCGTTAAACTTCCAGAAGGCGAACACCTCAAGTTCTTATCAGGCGGTTATATCCAAATCGACGTTCCTGCTATCGACGTTAATTACAAAGACATCGACGTTGATGAAGAATACAGAGCTGACTGGGAAAAATTCGGTATGTTCGACCTCGTCATGCATAACCCTGAACCACAGTTCAGAGCTTATTCAATGGCTAGTTACCCAGCTGAAGATAACATCATCATGCTCAACGTTCGTATCGCAACACCTCCATTCGACAGAGTTAATGGCGGCTTCATGAAGGTAAATCCAGGTGTTTGTTCATCATACATCTACTCATTGAAACCAGGTGACAAAGTCACTATCAGCGGTCCTTACGGTGAGTTCCACATCAAAGATACAAAACGCGAAATCATCTTCATCGGTGGTGGTGCTGGTATGGCTCCAATGCGTTCACATATCTTGGATTTATTCCTTACAAAACACACCGACAGAAAAGTATCATACTGGTACGGAGGTCGTTCATTACGTGAACTCTTCTATATCGAAGACTTCAGAAAGATCGAAGAAGAAAATCCAAACTTCAAGTTCAATATCGCTCTTTCTGCACCTCTTCCAGAAGATAACTGGACAGGTTATGTCGGAAATATCCACGAAGTATTGTTAGAAAACTATCTTAAGAATCATAGCGAACCAGAAGAAATCGAATACTATCTCTGCGGTCCTCCAATGATGACAGCTGCTGTCTTGAAGATGCTCGACAGCCTTGGCGTGCCAAAAGAAATGATTTCATTCGACGACTTCGGTGGATAATATTTTGGCTATGAGCAGCGAGCTATGATCAATGGGCAATTTTTGTTCACAACTCATAGCTCACAGCTCAAAGCGTAATAAGGAAAAACAATTTTAAAAACAGCAAAAAACAAAATGAATCAATTGTTCCAAAAAGGTCCAGTAATAAAAGTTACTATTGCAACTATAGTAGCCCTCGTGTTGTGGTTATTACCAGCTGCAACATTAGGATTACCAAACATTTCAGTCGTTGAACATCGTGTCATCGCTATCTTCGTATTAGCTTTGATATTATGGTTCACAGAAGCTATCCCATCATGGAAGACATCAATTTTAATCGTTGTTGTTCTCCTTCTGACTTGTTCAGACCAAGCAATCATCCTTTTACAAGAAGGTGGTAAAGAAGCTTTCAAAGGCATAGCTCTTTCACACAAATCAATCATGGGATCTTTCGCTGATCCTACAATCATGCTCTTCTTAGGCGGTTTCGTTATCGCAATCATGGCATCAAAAATGGGTATCGATGCACAACTCGCTAGAGTATTGTTAGCACCATTCGGAACTAGATCTGAAATGGTACTTTTAGGTTTCATCCTCGTAACAGGCGCATTCTCAATGTTTATCAGTAACACAGCAACAGCAGCTATGATGCTTACATTTATGGCTCCTGTATTGCGTCAGTTGCCTTCAAACAACAAAGGTAGAATTGCTCTTATCTTAGCTATTCCTATCGGCGCCAACATCGGCGGTATTGGTACTCCTGTAGGTACTCCTCCAAATGCCATCGCATTGAAATATTTGAACGAAAGCCTCGGATTCAACATCGGCTTCTTCGACTGGGCAATAGTAATGATGCCTTTCGTAATCATTTTGCTTTTATTATCTTGGTTCTTACTTCTCAAGTTATTCCCATTCACAGAAAAACACATTCACCTCAACATCGAAGGTAATACTGCACAAGGTGCTCCTCTTATCATTTCTTACATAACAATAGCTTTGACAATCTTGTTATGGTTAACAGACAACTTCACAGGTATCAACGCTAACACAGTAGCTATGATTCCTATCGCTATCTTCTGCGTTACAGGTCTCTTCGGCAAGAAGGAACTCAAAGAAATCGATTGGGACGTTATCTGGTTGGTTGCTGGCGGTTTCGCACTCGGTACAGCATTAGACAAATCAGGTCTCGCTAAACACCTCGTTGAAGCTATTCCATTCGGACAATGGTCACCATTGATCGTTATCATCGGTGCAGGTTTGGTTTGCTGGTTCTTCTCAAACATCATCTCCAACACAGCTACAGCAGCTCTTATGATTCCTGTTATGGTTGCTGTTGGTACAGGTATGGGCAGCGTCCTCGAACCTTACGGCGGCATCGTGACACTTATCTTAGGTGTTACATTATCAGCATCTCTCGCTATGATTTTACCAGTAAGTACTCCTCCTAATGCTATCGCTTTCAGTTCAGGCATGGTCGATGTTAAAGACATGCGTACTGTAGGTATCATTGTTGGTGTTATTGGTCTCGTCTTAGCATTCTCATTGCTTATCTTCGTCGGTAAAATGGGAATAATGCTTTAAAAAAATTAAAAAAACATTAACATTAAATAATTATGGCAAACAACGGTCTTTCATCAATTACAAAAAAATTGATCATGGCAGTAACTGGAGGCGCTTTAGTATTTTTCCTCTTGTTCCATGCCTCAATGAACATTGTCGCAATCATCAAGCCAGAAGGCTATAACAAGATTTGCGAATTCCTCGGTGCTAACTGGTATGCTTTAATAGCTACAGCAGGTTTGGCAGCTCTTATGGTGTTCCACCTTATTTATGCTTTCGTTTTGTCATTCCAAAACTACAGAGCACGTGGTAAACAACGCTATGCAGTAGTAGAAAAACAAGAAGGCGTATCATGGGCTTCAAAGAATATGCTCGTTATCGGTGCTATCGTTCTTCTCGGCTTAGGTTTACACTTATTCAACTTCTGGGCTAACATGCAATTGCCAGAAGTATTGCACAAATTAGGTATTCACGTAGAAGAAGATGTAATGGCACTTGTTGCTGATGGTTCACACTACATCGTCAACACATTCTCATGCACAGCTTATTCTATCATTTACTTAGTATGGTTGGCATTCTTATGGTTCCACCTCGCACACGGCGTAGCAAGCGTTATGCAGTCAATCGGTTGGAACAACCATGTATGGCAAAATAGAATCGAAGTTATCGGTAAGATCATCGCAGCTCTTATCGTTGTATTATTCGCTTCAGTAGTTATTTATTATTGGTTAATTGGATAAGATTATGAAAGAATTAAATTCAAAGATACCTGCAGGTCCTTTGTCAGAAAAATGGACAAATTATAAAGCTCACCAAAACTTGGTGAATCCTGCTAACAAGAGAAAATTAGACATCATCGTCATCGGTACAGGTTTGGCTGGTGCTTCAGCAGCAGCTTCATTCGGTGAGATGGGTTTCAACGTAAAAGTGTTCTGTATCCAAGACAGTCCACGTCGTGCTCACAGTATCGCTGCTCAAGGCGGTATCAACGCTGCTAAGAACTATCCTAACGATGGTGACAGCGTATATCGTCTTTTCTACGATACAATCAAAGGTGGTGACTACCGTGCACGTGAAGCTAACGTCTATCGTTTGGCAGAATTAAGTAATAATATCATCGACCAATGTGTCGCTCAAGGCGTTCCTTTCGCACGCGAATACGGCGGATTATTAGCTAACCGTTCATTCGGTGGTGCTCAAGTATCCCGAACATTCTATGCACGCGGTCAAACCGGACAACAATTGCTCCTCGGTGCTTACGGCGCTTTATCAAAAGAAATAGAAAGAGGTACTGTTAAGATGTATGCTCGTCGCGAAATGATGGACGTTGTTCTCGTTGACGGTCGCGCTCGCGGTGTCATCATGCGTAACCTCGTAACAGGCGAACTCGAACGTTATGCAGCTCACGCTGTAGTTATCGCTTCAGGTGGTTATGGCCGTGTATTCTTCCTTTCAACAAACGCTATGTCATCAAACGGCTCAGCTGAATGGCAAGCTTATAAGAAAGGTGCTATGATGGCTAACCCTTGCTTCACACAAATCCACCCAACATGTATTCCAGTTCACGGCGACTACCAATCAAAACTTACTCTTATGAGTGAAAGTCTCCGTAACGACGGTCGTATCTGGGTTCCTAAGAATGAAAAAGTAGCAGAAAGATTACGTAAAGGCGAAATCAAAGCTAAAGACGTTGCTGAAGAAGAAAGAGATTACTACCTCGAAAGAAGATACCCTGCTTTCGGTAACCTCGTTCCTCGTGACGTTGCTTCACGCGCAGCAAAAGAAAGATGTGACGCTGGCTTCGGTGTTAACAACACTGGTCTCGCTGTATATCTCGACTTCAAAGAAGCTATCGGTCGTTTAGGTCAAAAAGTCGTTGAAGAAAAATATGGTAACCTCTTCGAAATGTACGAACGTATCGTTGACGATAACCCATACGAAACTCCAATGATGATCTATCCAGCTGTTCACTACACAATGGGTGGTCTCTGGGTTGACTATGAATTACAAACAACAATCCCTGGTTTGTTCGCAGCAGGTGAAGCTAACTTCTCCGACCACGGTGCTAACCGTCTCGGCGCTTCAGCTTTGATGCAAGGTCTTTCAGATGGTTATTTCATCTTGCCTTACACAATGCAAAACTACCTCTCAGACCAAATCGGCGTTCCACGCTTCAATCCAGACGCTCCAGAATTTATGGAAGCTGAAAAACAAATCCGTGAAAAGATCAACAGACTCATGGCTATCAACGGTAAACAAACTGTTGACTCAATCCACCGTCGCTTAGGTCTCATCATGTGGAACAAAGTCGGTATGGCTCGTAACGAACAAGGTTTGAAACAAGCTATCGAAGAAATCAAAGCTTTACGTAAAGAGTTCTGGCAAGACGTTAAAGTTCCTGCTACATCAGGCGGTATGAACAACGAACTTGAAAAAGCTCTTAGAGTAGCTGACTTCTTGGAAATGGGTGAGCTCATGGCACGCGACGCTCTCATGCGTAACGAATCATGCGGCGGTCACTTCCGTGAAGAATTCCAAACTCCTGACGGCGAAGCAATGCGTAACGACGCAGAATATAGCTTCGTAGCAGCTTACGAATACCAAGGTCCTGACGCAGAACCTGTATTATATAAAGAAGAACTTAAGTTCGAAAATGTCGAGGTTAAACAAAGAAACTATAAATAATTTTGCACTATGTTGAATTTAAAGTTAAAAATCTGGAGACAGAAAAATAATATAGACAAAGGTCGCTTCGTAGAATATAACGTTGACAATATTCCTGAAGAAGCTTCATTCCTCGAGATGCTCGACATCTTGAACGAAAGACTCGTCTTGCAAGGTGAAGACCCAGTTACATTCGATCACGACTGCCGCGAAGGTATTTGCGGTGCTTGTGGCTTGTATATCAATGGTCACCCTCACGGAAAATATAAAAACACCACAACTTGCCAACTTCACATGCGTAAGTTCAAAAACGGTGAAACAATCACTATCGAACCATGGCGCTCTGAAGCTTTCCCAATCATCAAGGACTTGATGGTTGACCGTTCAGCTTTAGACAGACTCATCCAATCAGGTGGTTACGTTTCAGTACGCACAGGTGGTGTGCCAGACGCTAACTCAATAGCTGTCAACAAACATGACGCTGACCTCTCAATGGACGCTGCTTCATGTATCGGCTGCGGCGCTTGCGTTGCAACATGTAAAAACGGTAGCGCTATGCTCTTCGTATCAGCTAAGTTCTCTCAACTCGCTTTGTTACCACAAGGTCAAGTTGAAACATACGAAAGAGTTCAAAAGATGGTTGCAAGAATGGACGAACTCGGATTCGGTAACTGTTCAAACACTTACGCATGTATGGCAGAATGTCCAAAAGGCATCTCTGTAACTAACATCGCTAGAATGAACAGACAATTCTTGGCAGCTAAGATTGCTGAACCTTTGAAAAAATAATATTTTTTTAGGATTTCAGGAAATCTGGAACTCAGGAATTCAGGGTTTTGGATTTCGGGAATTTTAGAGTTCTAAAATTCTAGAGTTTAAAAAAAAGGGACGCCTTATGGTGTCCTTTTTTGCTTTTGGCAGTTGAACTAAGGCATTTGGATTTTGATGGTTAGCGTTTGTTGAATTTTAGAAAAAACTTTTTTGTTATTAGAAAAAACTTTCGTATTTTTGAAGTCTGAAAAAAATTGTTTAAAGTTTAATGTTTTAAGTTTAAAGTAAGTGATTTTAAGCCTTAAGCCTTAAGCTTTAAACCTTAAACCGACTAAATAAAATATTAACACATAAAAATAAATATCATGGAATTACCATTTGCAGAATCATGGAAGATCAAGATGGTCGAACCAATCAAGAAGAGCACACGCGAAGAACGCGAACAATGGATGAAAGAAGCTCATTACAATTTGTTCAACTTAAAAGCTGACCAAGTTTATATCGACTGTTTAACAGACTCAGGTACCGGCGCTATGAGCGACCGTCAATGGGCTGCTATGATGATGGGCGACGAAAGCTACGCTGGTTCATCTTCATTCTTCCGTCTTAAAGAAGTTATCACACGCCTCACAGGCTTCGAATATGTTATCCCAACACACCAAGGCCGTGCTGCTGAAAACGTTCTCTTCAGCCACCTCGTAAAGAATGGCGACATCGTTCCTGGTAACTCACACTTCGACACAACAAAAGGCCACATCGAAAGCCGTAAAGCTTTCGCAGTTGACTGCACAGTTGACGAAGCAAAAGACACACAATTAGAAGTTCCTTTCAAAGGTAATGTTGATGTTAAGAAACTTGAAAAAGTTCTCGCTGAAAACGCAGAAAAAGTTCCTTTCGTAATCGTTACAATTACAAATAACACAGCAGGTGGTCAACCTGTATCAATGCAAAACCTCCGCGAAGTTAAAGCTGTTGCTGAAAAATATGGCAAACGCGTTCTCTTCGACTCAGCACGTTTCGTTGAAAATGCTTACTTCATCAAGACACGTGAAGAAGGTTATGCTGACAAAACTATCAAAGAAATCGTTAAGGAAATGTACCAATATGCTGACGGTATGACAATGTCATCTAAGAAAGACGGTCTCGTTAACATGGGTGGTTTCATCGCAACACGTCACGAAGACTGGTTCGAAGGTGCAAAACGTTTCTGCATCCCATTCGAAGGTTACCTCACATACGGTGGTATGAACGGCCGTGACATGGACGCTCTCGCAGTAGGTCTCGACGAAAATACAGAACTCGACAACATCGAAACACGTATCAAACAAGTTCAATACCTCGCAGCAAAATTAGACGAATACGGTATCCCTTACCAACGTCCTGTTGGTGGTCACGCTCTCTTCGTTGACGCTGACCGCGTTCTCACAAACGTTCCTAAAGAAGAGTTCCCAGCACAAACACTCGCTATTGAGCTTTACCTTGAAGCTGGCGTTCGTGGTTGCGAAATCGGTTACATCCTCGCTGACCGTGACCCTGTCACACGCGAAAACCGTTTCGGTGGCTTAGACCTTCTCCGTCTCTGCATCGCTCGCCGCGTTTATACAAACAACCACATGGATGTTATCGCAGCAGCTTTGAAGAACGTTTACGACCGTCGTGACGAAATCAAACACGGTGTACGCATCACATGGGAAACAGAACTCATGCGTCACTTCACAGTTCACTTAGAAAGAATTGAAGATTGATATAATTTAGTTTAAAGTTTAAGGTTTAAAGTTTAAGGTGAGATATCCTTAATACTTTAAACCTTAAATCTTAATCCTTAAACCAAAATGACAAGCATACTATTCATAATAGCACTGACCTTTCCTGTGGCGGTAGCATCTACAGCCTTTAGCATTAATAACAATGTGCAATCTGCGATGCAAGATTTGCAGTTAGGACGCAAGTTGTTTTATGCTATTGTCATTGCTCTTGGTCAAGGCGTGATGTATAGCCTCGGAACATTGCTTGGCAACACCTTCATGCATACGATGGCCTCGTTCTCAAAATGGGTTGTGTTTGCGTTATGTTTCTCGATTTCATACAGGATGCTCCTCGATACCTTGAAGATAAAGAAAGGAGCCAATCTGTTTGTGATAGAGAAGAATCTGCATCTGATACTCTTGTCTGTAGCTCTCGGCGTCAATGCTTTCATCGCTGGACTCATGTTCGACTTTTTACCATTATTCCAAAAAATGACACCTTATATCATTATGGCAGCGGCTTTTGTATGGGCTGTCGCTTTCATTCTGATACCATTCTCCAAAATGAAACTCACCGTTAATAGCCTTCTTAACGTAATCATGGCTGGAACCATTGCTGCAATAGGAATATTTGGATTACTGTGAGAAAAGAATAACCAAAAATAAAATTTATGACAAAACAAAGATTTATTGAATTGTTACGAAATACAGTTAATGATTTCGGTAATGCCATCAGTATGGAAGATGGTAGTTGGGTTGTGAAAGGTTTTATAGATATACATAAAAATATATATACAATCTCAACGGATACAAAAGTTATTTCAAAAATAATTGAACTTTATCTTTTTCCTAAAATATTGGAGTTCGCTAAGTCTAATGATTTAGAAATAGAATTGACCAAAGAACAAAATTTTTACCCTGACATAACATTTAAAGATAATGAAGGAAACTTGTTTGCCGTTGATTTGAAGAGTAGTTATAGAAAAAATAGCACTCATGTCAATGGTATGACTTTAGGTGCTTTTACAGGTTACTTTAGGGATAGAAAAAGCTTAAAGAATATAACACATCCATACGATGATTATAAAGCACATATTGTGCTTGGAATTATATATGATACAGTATCAGATATAGACGAAAGAAAATCATATTCGTTAGAACAATTATCGGATATAACTTCTGTAGTTAAAAATTTTGAGTTTTTTGTTCAGGAAAAATGGAAAATAGCTATTGATAGACCTGGAAGTGGTAATACAAAAAATATAGGTTCTGTCAATAGTATAGAAGATTTAATAAATGGTAATGGCTTGTTTTCCGAATTAGGAGAGGATGTGTTTGATGATTATTGGATGTATTATTTAACTACTGATATGGCCAAAATGGCAGAATTGCCTAATCCATATTATAAAAATCTGATTGAATATAAACAATTCAAACATATTGATTAAATGGATTCTCAGTTGACTTTATTTACAGAAACAATTCCAATAACAGCTAAATTCCCTTCTACTAGATATCAGGGTAGTAAGCAGAAATTTGTAGATTGGATATGGCAGTGTATTAAAGATATTCCATTTTATACAGTATTAGATGCTTTTGGTGGTACTGGATGTGTCTCCTATAAAATGAAAGAAGAAGATAAAAAGGTAACATATAATGATATTTTACCTTTTAATTCTATCATTGGAAAAGCTTTAGTTGAAAATGATGATACATTTTTAAGTGATGATGATATAGAGTATATATTGAAACCTCATTGTAATGTCTTGTATCCGAATTTTATAGAAAGAACTTTTCAAGATATATATTTTACTGAAGAAGAAAATCATTGGTTAGATATTGTATCGACAAATATAAGATTGATGAATGATGAATATAAGCAAGCATTAGCTTATTTTGCTTTGTTTCAGTCATGTATAATCAAGCGACCATATAATCTTTTTCATAGAAAGAATTTATATGTTAGATTACAAGATGTAAAAAGAAGTTTTGGCAATAAAAAAACTTGGGATACTCCTTTTGAAGTACATTTCCGTAAATTCGCTAAAGAAGCTAATGACGCAGTATTTGAAGGAAAAAATAAATGTATATCAATAAATAATGACATATTTGATATTGATGCTAAGTATGATTTGGTATATATTGATACGCCTTATATTAATGAAAATGGAGTAGGTGTTGATTATGCTGATTTCTATCATTTTCTGAATGGTCTTGCCGATTATGATAATTGGAATGAACATATAGATTATAAAAGCAAGCATTTAAGGTTAATAAGAAAACCCAATGTTTGGAATGATCAGAATAATATTTATCAAGCATTTGAAAAATTATTTGAAAAATTCTCAGATTCCATATTGGTTATATCATATCGTTCTAATGGAATACCGACTATAAATGATCTTACAACGCTATTAATTAACATGGGAAAAGATGTTAAAATTTATCAGTCAAATGAGATTAAATATGTCTTGAGTTCAAAAGTTTCCAATGAAATTTTAATAGTGGCTAAATAAATTTTTAATAAAAAAAACATTAGACTTTTGCCCTTAGTCTTTTGCCTTTTTTGTATCTTTGTGCACTAATTTTTAGTGGCAGAATAATGATTCACCTTACAAAAATTTTTCGTTTTGAAGCGGCTCACGCCCTCATGGGATATGATGGCAGATGTCGTAATATTCATGGTCATTCCTACGAGATGCGTGTGACTATAAAAGGCATGCCTATCATGGACGACACCAGCCCTAAGAACGGAATGGTGATGGACTTCGGCGACCTGAAGAGAATTGTAAACGAAGAGATTATAGACCATTACGACCATGCCTTCATCATAAACCATAATATGCAACATGACTTTATTGATGAAGTGAAACGCAACTACGAGAGAATCATAGTGCTTCCTTACCAACCAACTACTGAATTGATGCTTATCGATTTCTCTAAGAAAATCAAGAGCAGACTTCCAGAAAACGTTCAACTCGTCAAGATCTTTTTGAAAGAGACAGAAGGCTCTTTCGCCGAATGGATTGAAGAATAATCGAATTATTTATTAATAAATTTAAGCAAGTATGAGAAAGTTTTTAACTACTTTGTTGCTTTTGGTGTTTTTAGCGCCATTCGCAATGCATGCTGATGAAGTTATCATTGGCACCGGTACAGAAGAAGATGCAGCTGTGCCATTTAACACAAGCTATTCTTATTCATGGAATGAGACAATTTATCCAGGAAGTGAAATAGGCGATGCTTGTACAATCAACGCTGTCTCTTTCCACGGTAATGCAGCCGGCACTCTTACATTAAGAGAAGTCGATATCTACATGGGCGTAACACAAAGAGATGTTATGTCAACATTGTTAGACTGGACACCTGCTGCTGACCTCACCCTCGTCTATTCAGGTGAAAATGTCGTTATCGGCGACACAGCATGGGAAACATTCACTTTGGATGTTCCATTCTACTACAGCGGAAACGGTAACCTCGTTGTCGTTGTCGCTAAGAAATTGGACGGATACAACGGACAGTTGAAATGGTATTACACAAAGTCTGCAGAGACAGAAAATACAGTCATGTTCCGTCGTAACGACAGCTCTGAATCAATCGCTGACGAATTCCCTAACGGTCATCAGGCTAACGGAAGATTGTCATACAGAGCTAATATCAAATTAGACATTACTTATGGTGAACTTGAATCACCTTTGTCAGTAAATCCATCATCATTAGACCTCGGCTACCGTCCTATCGGTGCTTGGATGGCTCCAATGGAAGTTAGCTTGACAACAGAAGAACCTTTAACAATTTCTTCTATTTCTTCATCAAATTCATTCTTTACACTCAACCAGGTTGAAATGCCTTACGAATTGACTCCAGAAAACCCTCTCACATTGAAGGTCTCTCACTTCTCAGGCAACGACGGCCAACAAAACGGCGAAATTGTCATCAACCATAGCTTCGGTTCTGATGTTGTTACAGTAACAGCTAACGCTTATACTCCATCAATCTCTGACGTATGGGAAATGCCAAGAGTAATAGACTCTTATCCTTTCGTTGACTCACCAGAATACAGCTCATTATATAACAACTATAACCTCCCTGGTGATGAACAAGACGGTTCAGATATCGTTTATCGCCTCTCATTCCAAGAAGAGACAACATTCTCAGCATCAGTATCTGGCGCTAACGGCAAAATAGCTTTGTATGCAACACACTTCAACGGTCAAGGCGGACCTGGCGCAAACAACTATTACGGCGCTGAACCAGAAGACGACGATGATGACAATAACAACGGCGAATATCAAGAACCATTGGGCGACTCTTTCTTCTTCGACTTCGATGACGGCACTTTGAACGGCTGGAGAACTATCGACGCTGACGGTGACTATTACAACTGGAGAAGCTCTATCGACGTGGGCGTATGGGGCTATAACGATACAGAATGCATCTGCTCTGAGTCTTATTCAACAACAGCAAACTCAGCTCTTTATCCAGACAACTACATCGTTACTCAAGGATGCTATACCATCACAGAAAACTCAGCATTGTCATTCCACGCTATCCCATTGGATACATATTACAGCGATGAACATTACGGCGTTGCTGTATCTGCCGACGGTGTCAACTTCACAACAATCTGGGAACACACAGTGCAATATAATGAAGTAGCTGAATGGCAATACAAAACCGTTGACCTCAGCGCATACGCTGGACGTAACATGTACATCGCTTTACGCCACTTCGATTGTACAAATGAATATGCTATCTGCATCGATAACGTTCAACTTACTCCAGGTCGCGGCACAAGAGGCAACAAAATCCAAAACCTCACAGTGCCTGCAGGTATTTATTATCTCGTAGCATCTGCAACAGAACAATTCTCAGTCTCTATCAACACAAGCAATGGCGGCTACAACACAGTGGCTGAAGTAGTAGCTCAAGAAGTTGGCAACAATGCAAACGTAACATGGAGCTGGTATTTCTTAAGCAAACAAATAGCTCTCGCTTCAGGTAAAGAAATCAAAAACGCAGAGGATAAAGAAATTCCAGAAATATCATGCTTTAAAGTTTATAGAGAGGAGATCACCCCAGGCGAAGAAATAGCTGAAGACCTCCTCGCTGAAAACATTACAGATACAACATACGTTGACGCAACATGGGCTAGCGTAACTCAAGGCGTTTACAGATACGGCGTCTCTGTTGTCTATACCGACAGCAATGAAACACCTGTCGTATGGTCAAACAACTTAGACAAGAACATGAACACTACTGTTACTGTCAATGTTGACGCTTCTAACGGCGCTTCAGTAGCAGGTGCTCAAGTCACTTTCTCAAACCTAAGCGAAACGTCATACGTATATAACGTAACATTAGACGCAAGCGGTTCTTACACATGGAACGACTTCCGCGTTGGTACTTATGAATATACTATCGCTATGGAAGGCTTCGAGTCATGCGCAACAAACGAAATTATCAGAATCAATGAACCAACAGTCATTGAATGTACTCTCGAAGAACAATTCCAACTTGGTGACTTCTACGTCTCTCCAACAGGATGGGCAATGTGGGACAACAACGGCGCTTCTTATACAGTGATGTTAGACGGACAAACAGTAGCGGAGGTTACAACACCTTATTATCAATTTGACGTTACAAGCCTCGTTCAAGGTCAAGATTATACAGCTAAAGTTGTTGGCGCAACAACAATGGAATACACATGGACATACAACGCATGTGACAACTATGCTGACGCTAAAGACTTCGAAGCTGTTGTTAACGGCAAGAATGTTGAACTCTCATGGGTTCTCCCAATCGGTGCTTATTCAAAAGAATTTATGTTCGACTTTGAAAACGGTACATTGGACGGATTCGTGACTATCGACGCTAACGAAGACGGCGCAACATGGATGAACTCTAAACAATATTCAAGTGCCGACTGCGGTTATGAAAGTCAATACAGTGCTATCTCATGTTCATATTATAACTTCTATGACATCGAACCAAACGACTATTTGGTAACAGCTAAGAAATATAGCATCACAGGTAGCTCTAAACTTATCTTCAGAGTATGTGCTGAAAACCAAATGTACGCTGCTGAACATTATGGCGTTGCTATCTCAACAAACAGCAACTATGATGAAGCTGACTTCACAACAATCTGGGAAGAGACATTGACAGCTAAAGCTGGCGCTAAGGTAGGACGCAACGACCGCGCTCAAGGTACATATTATGAAAAAGTCATCGACTTAAGCGCTTACGCTGGTCAGGATGTTTATATCGCTATCCGTCACTTCGGATGCTTCGGTCAGTTCTTCATCAATATAGATAACTTGACATTGACAACATCTGCTACAAGAGGAGACGGCGAATGGTTACATTATGATAACGAGTCTAACTACGATGCTATCGGCTTGCAAAACGGCGGTTCATTCTACTGGGGTATCATGTTCCCAGCAGCAACAATGGCAGATTACGCTGACAATAGCCTCACTAAGGTTTCTATGTACGACAAAAATGCTCATACTGGCAAGTTCTTCATCTATGCAGGTGGCGACACTGCTCCAAGCACATTGTTACATACTCAAGACTATGAATGTGTAGGTTCAAACGACTACAGAGAATTTGAGTTGACATCTCCAATCCAAATCACAGGAACACAAAATATCTGGATTGTATTCAAAAATGAAACAGGTCAATTTGTTGCTTCATGCTGCTCAGGCACTGGCGATCCTAACAGCCGCTGGATCTCAATGGACGGCTCAGAATGGCTCGACGTCAACAATGCAACAGGTTATGACTTCTCATGGCAAATCCGTGCTTACGTTGAAGAATCAACAGAACCTAACTACTCAGAATATGAAGTCCTCGGCGCTATGATTTACCGCGACGGCGAACTCATCACAAGCGCTCCTATCGACGCTGAGTCATACACCGACGTTACTCCAGGTTATGGCGACTTCGAATATTCAGTAAGAGTTGTCTATGGCGGTGAGAGAGAATCATACTACGCAATGTCATGTCCATTGACAGACGAAGTTACAGTCGTTAGAGTTTGTGACGCTCCTAAGAACCTCCACGGTGAAGAAGGCATTAACGAAAACGGCGAGTCAGGCGTGTCTTTGATTTGGCCTTACACAATGCACGGTTCAGAATGGTTGTATTATGATGACAGTTCAACACCAACAGGTCTCGGTCTCGGCGGCGATTCATTCTATTGGGGTATCATGTTCCCTGTAGAAGCTCTTGAGTTCTACGGCGGCACTTATCTCACAAAAGTTGCAATGTACGACAAAGAAGGCCACGACGGTAACATCAACATCTATTACGGTGGCGATAACGCTCCTGAGATTTTGGTCCACAGCCAACCTTACGTATGTACAGGCATAAATGATTTCGTTGAATTCGACCTCACAGCTCCACTTCCAATAGATCCTACTATGAATTTATGGGTTACATTCAACAACAATAACGGTAGCTATCCAGCAGCAGGTTGCGTCTCAACAGGCGACCCTAACGGACGCTGGATCTCATTTGACGGCAGCTATTGGGTTGACGTCGCAACACAAGCGTTGAACTACACTTGGATGATTCGCGCTTTCGTAACAAGCGAGCTTAAAGGAACTATGGAACTCGATAGCAGAGAAGAAGTATTCGAACATTATAACGTATATCGCAGCACTTCAAACGATAACTATGAAGTCGTTGCTGAAACAAAATTAGGCAACTACTTCGACGTCGTTGAATCAGGTACTTACTACTATCAAGTGACATCAGTATTTACTATCGACGGTGAAGAATGCGAGTCAGCTCCAGCCAACTCATACGACAATCCAGAAGACAATTATGTCGTTGTTGAAGTTGTTTCAATAGATGAAAATGGCGTTAACGGCATGATGGTTTATCCTAACCCAACAAACGGCAGCTTAAATATCACTGCTGACGACATGAACAGCATCGCTATCATAAACACATTAGGTCAAGTCGTATATGAAATCGCTGCTGATTCTGACAGCGCTCTCATCGATATGACACAGTTTGAAGCAGGTGTTTATATGGTACGCATCGTCACAGACAATGGCGTCGCTGTTGAACGCATCACTGTTGTGAAATAAGAACTCTAGAACTCTAGAAGTTTTTAAAGCTCTAAAATTCTAGAGTCCTAAAGTTCAATCTTAGTGCCGAAGGTACGACAGAGATTTCTGTTGCGCCTTCGGCGCTTTTTTTTTTAAATTGAAAGTTGAATCATTGAGCCGTTGAGCTCAAAAAATCATTCCTAATTCCACATTCCTAATTCCTAATTAACAATTTACTTTTATGGTTTGATACGTATTCTCTATGAATTAAAAAATGGCGGTGTAAAACTGCAATTTGGCGGTGTAAAATAAAAAAAGTGGCGGTGTAAAAATATTTGTGTCGTTAAATTTGTTATGTAGAAGTTTAAGGTCTTGTAGTCTTGTTGACTTGTTGTCTTTTTTCTTATCTTTGCAACTATGATATCAGTACAAAATCTTAGCATGCAGTTTACAGGTGAAGACCTCTTCACCGACATCAATTTTATGATTCGTGAGAAAGACAGAATAGGTCTCGTCGGTAAAAACGGCGCTGGCAAGACTACTCTCATTCGTCTTCTCTGCGGACTCGAACAACCTTATAAAGGCGACGTGATAATGTCGGACGACGTCACTGTCGGCTATCTTCCTCAGGAGAAGAACGTCAAGAGTGAGAAGACGGTCCTCGACGAGGCGATGACTGCCTTTGAAGAATATTACGAGATAGAACGTCAACTCGCTAAATTACAAGACGAACTGTCTAACAGAGAAGACTATGAAAGCGCTTCATATCAGCGTCTCTGTGAGAAGATGAGTCATCTCAACGAGCGTCTGGCGCTCATGGGCGGTCATTCCATAGAAGGCGAGGCAGAGCAGATTCTCATTGGTCTCGGCTTCGAACACGACGACATGCAGCGTCCGATGAGAGAGTTCAGCAACGGATGGCAGATGCGCGTGGAACTCGCTAAGATACTCCTTCGTAAACCTCAGCTGCTGCTGCTCGACGAGCCTACCAATCACCTCGACATCGAGTCAATACAATGGCTGGAAGGATTCTTGAAAAACTATTACGGCGCCATCTTCATGGTGTCGCACGACAGGGCTTTCCTCGACCATATCACCATAAGAACGATAGAGATTTCATGCGGCAAGATTTACGATTATAAGTGTTCTTATTCTGAATTTATTGAGAGAAGAGAAGAACGTATTGATATCCAGAAGGCAGCGTTTGACAATCAGCAGCGTGAGATAAAAGAGATAGAGGCGTTCATAGAACGTTTCAGATATAAGGCGACAAAAGCCAAACAGGTGCAGTCGCGAGTGAAACAGCTCGAGAAGATGGACGTAGTGCAGATCGACGACCAGGATAAGTCGGTCATGCATTTCAAGTTCCCGCCAGCGCCGCATTCAGGCAAGGTGACTCTCGAACTCGAAAACGTGACGAAGTCATATGGCGAGAAAAACATCCTTAACAGTATAAACCTCCTCATCCCAAGAGGGGAGAAGATCGCTTTCGTGGGACGTAACGGCGAAGGTAAATCTACCTTGTCTAAGATCATCGCTGGCGTCTTGGATTATGAAGGCGAGGTGAAACTCGGTCATGAGGTGAAGATTGGTTATTACGCCCAGAACCAGCAGGATATGCTGGACCCTGAGAAGACCGTCTTCGAGACTCTCGACGACGTCGCTACAGGCGATATGCGCGTCAAAGTGAAGTCGCTGCTCGGCGCTTTCCTCTTCAGCGGTGAGGCGATAGATAAAAAGGTGAAGGTGCTGTCAGGCGGCGAGAAAGCACGTCTCTCTCTGGCTAAGATGCTGCTCTTCCCAACGAATCTGCTCATACTCGACGAACCTACCAACCACCTCGATATGCTGTCGAAAGACATCCTCAAATCGGCATTGCTGCAGTTCGACGGTACCTTGATAATAGTCTCTCACGACCGTGACTTCCTCCAAGGTCTGACAAACAAGGTTTATGAATTCAGAAAACCTAACATCAAAGAATATATCGGCGACATTTACGATTTCCTAGAAGAGAAGAAGATGAAGGAACTCAACGACCTCAATAAGAAGATGAAGTCGCAGCCTGTAGAGAATAAGGTGTCGCAAAGTAAACTCGATTACGAGACTAAAAAACAAAACGACAGGGAAATAAAACGCATCGAGAGAGAGATAAAGAAGATAGAAGAACAGATAGAATCTATGGAGATGGAGATAGCAGAGATGGACGCGGTAATGTCGTCACCGACAGACTATCCTGACATCAACATTGACAATAATTGGTATTCATCATACGGCGAGAAGAAAGAGAAGCTTCAAGACCTTATGAATCAATGGGAAGAGAAACAGATGGAACTTGAGAGATAGCCCTTAATTCTTTATAATAAAGAAAACACCTATCACTATAATAACAACACCAATCCATCGTGTCATCGGTATGCTCTCGTGTAATATCAACGCGGAAGCGAACATGCCGAATATGTAGCTTATGCTTGTCATGGGATATGCCATGGAGAAGTTGTAATATTTTAGCATGTATATCCATAATCCTGCTGCAACTATAAAACTTGCAATAGAAGCTAATATTGGTATGTTGATAAGACTTCTTAAAAAGGATAATGACAATTCCAGATTTCCTACCTTGTTCATTGAATGTTTTAGGAAAACCTGTCCCGACGTTAGAAATAAACTCTGTAATATTCCTATAATGATAAATTTAAGCATCTCGAATTGTGATATTAATTATATATGACAAATGGCATTAAAGCTTGTACGCCGTCAAGATTGTTTAAAGTTTCAATAGCTTCAAAATATTGATAATAGCTGCCCAGCTTTTTCTTCATTATCGCTTTTGTGTAATAGTCCTGTGTCTCTGTCTTGAAAAGACTTTCAAAAGCATCGATTTGTTTTGGATATTCTTTTATTGAGTAAGAAGTCAAGCCTGATTTTTCAGCTGCGTAGGCAATGGCCTTGTCGATGCCGCCGAGTTCATCAACGAGTCCTATTTCTATTGCGTCGGTGCCGCTCCATACTCTTCCTTGTCCGATGCTATCGACAAATGTCTTGCGCAATCCTCTTGTCTCAGCTACCAATGTGATGAACTCGTCGTAAGTGTTGGTGACATTTTTTTGTAACATTGTCATTTGATAAGGTGTCAATGGCTTTGTTATTGAACCGAAGTCGGCGTTTTTGTTTGTCTTTACTTCATCGAATGTTAGGCCTACTTTATCATTGAAGAATCCTTCGAGGTTAGGGAATGTTCCAAAAACGCCTATGGAGCCTGTCAGAGTGTTAGGGTCGGCGAAGATATAATCGGCTGTTGATGAGATCCAATAGCCTCCAGAAGCTGCGTAATTGCCCATTGAAACGACGAATGGTTTTTCTTTGGCGGCGAGTTCCACTTCGCGACGAATCACTTCTGATGCTACAGCGCTGCCGCCAGGTGAGTTGACTCTCATAACGATAGCCTTGACTTTCTTGTCAGTTCTTGCTTTGCGGATTGCTTCTGAAAGGGTAGTGGAGCCTATAGTGCTTTCATCGCCTTTGCCGTCTATGATTTGTCCCGAAGCATAAACGATAGCTATTATGTCTTCGCCTTTCATCAATTCTGGTCTTACCTTTGCATATTGCGTGTTCTTTATGATATTCAATTTTTTGTTATCTGCTGTGTTGGTCAATTTATGAAGTTTAGCAAGAAGTTGATCTTTGTAAATCAATTCATCGATAAAGCCGTAGTCGATGGCAGCTTGTGTGTCGAACATCAATGTCATGTCATCGGCTAACTTATTGATAGTGTTGACGTCAATGTTTCTAGAAGCGCTGATGTCGTTGCTTATTTTATTCCATACAGAATTTAATAAGACGCTGGTTTGTTCTTTATTGGCTTCGCTCATTTTATCGAGGAAATATGGTTCTACTGCGCTTTTGAATTTATTGTTGGCTGGTCTGATGATCTGCATTTCAATATCTAACTTTTCAAAAAGATGTTTGTAGAACATCGACTGTGATGCCATGCCATGAATGTCTAAAATTCCGTCAGGGAACATATAAATTTTATCTGATACGCTCGCCAAATAATATGCGCTTTGTGTATATGCTTCTGAGTAACTGATTATAAATTTGCCTGATTCTTTAAAACTTATGAGACGGTTTCTTATTTCTTCGATATTGGCTGATGATGTGCCTATTGTAGATAAATCCAAGAAAATACCTTCGATGTTAGGGTCGGTAGCGGCAGCGTCGATGTTATTCAAAATATCGTTCATGCCAGCCATATCTATTTTGTTTATATTGAAATACATTTCCAAACTGTTGTTGTTCGTTCTTTCTGGAATGTCGTAATTGAGATTCATGTAAAGGACAGTCTTTGGTTTTATAGTGACGTTAGTCTCTGATGACTTTGCTATTGAAGCTATTAAGCTGCCGAAAATAAATATTATAACAACTAATAATAACAATGCAGATCCGAGGAAAGAAGCAAAGAATGTTTTAAAGAATGACTTCATAATTCTATGATTATTAATTACACTTGAGTTTGTTTATTTTGCTTCAAAGATACAAATAATTCTTAAATTTGCGTTTAATAAATGATAAATTATGAAAGGACTTTCTTTTATTCTTCTTGGTTCCAATATGGGTAATCGTGAAGAGCTTTTGGGCGAGGCTATAGATCTGATTGAACTGCGTTGCGGCAAGGTGGTTTTAAAGTCGTCGTTATATGAATCTGAGCCGTGGGGCTTTGAGACGGAGAATCTGTTTTTTAATCAAGCTATAGCTATAGAATCTGCATTGGCTCCTTATGATTTGCTGAAGGAATTACTCGCTATAGAGGCGGAGTTGGGTAGGAAGAGGAAAGAGAACCATGTAGGTTATGAGTCGCGTCCAATAGATTTGGATATTATCTATTATGATGATATTATCAATGAAGATGAAGATTTGATACTGCCGCATCCGCGTTTGCATTTGCGCAGGTTTGTCTTGATGCCTTTGTGCGAGATTGCTCCTGACTTCATCCATCCTGTCTTTAAAGTAAGCAATAAGGTGTTGCTCGAACGATGTGAAGATGAGCTAGGCGTAAGGATTGTTAAATGAGATAAAAAACAAAAGGTTGCTCGATTGAGCAACCTTTTTATGTTATTGTTATTTTAGTCTTATTTATTTGACTGTTGTGATAACAACGCTAGCGCGACGTAATTGTGGTAATAATTGTTTGATTTGTGGATATTGTTCCATTAAACCTTTCAATGTTTCTTCGCGGTTTGAAGAGTTCTTGATTTCGTCAATTATTTCTTCACTGTTTTCGATTTCTGAAGCAGCTATTGCGTTCATGAGACCTTCCCAGTCAGCGCCTTTGTTAGAAATTTCGATGCGTTCTGTTTCGATTTCGCCGAGTTCTTTCTTGATTATTTCTACAGCTTCTTCAGCGCGTTTTTGAGCGAGGCGTTCGTTATATGCGTTGCTGCCTTCTGGTGAAGCATAACCTTCAACGATGATTCTGTTAACTGCTGAACCGTCTGTTACTTGGTTAGAAGCTCTGTTGAGAGCGTCGATGTTTGTTTGTGTCTTAACTTTTTGAGCACCATTCTTAGGGAATGAGATGTCGCTATAGTTGTTGTTGATAACTGTTGCTGGACTTAAAACGCTTTCTTGTTTTGGTCTTGATGCTTCGTATTCTTGGATAGCATCTTTAACAGCTTGTTTAAGTTCTTCTGGTGTTATGTATGATTTAGCGTTTTCAGTAGCTTCTTCTGCTTGTTGTTGTGCTACAGCTTCTCTTACAGCTTGTTTAATTTCTTCAGCTGATACGCTTTCGTCATTAGAATCTAATCCGCACAATCTGTTGAATTTGTATCTTAAACCGACGTTAATTGTTGAATATGCGTCGTAGTTGTAACCGTCAGTTAAACAATCCATCAAATCGCTGTTAGTGTAGTTTGTTGTAACATCAGCATAGAATTCTGTTGTCTCATTATAGTTATAAACGAGTTCGAGACCTAATGGGTATGTGAAAGCTGTTTTTCTACCATCGATACCATCACCTCTGTTGTTGTTAGCATCGTTATTGTTATATCCAACGTGAACAACTTCTCCACCGCCTTCGATAAGGTAGTTGTTTGTTGCTCTGAATTGTGTTTGGCCAATACCGATGTGTGGATATAATGTAACTCTGCGGTCTTCGTTTTCACCGAAGATTAAGCCTATTACGTCAGCTGAAAGGTTGAGTGTTGCGTTTAAGTAGTTAGCATTTCCCATTTCGAAGAAGAATTCAGGAACTCTACCATTGCCGTTATATACACCTTTACCTAATTTGGCGTAGATTCTGTAATAGTTACGGAAGTCGTAACCAGCTCCAATGCTGAAATTGTGACGCATTGTGCTTAAGTAGAAGTTGTTGTCTGCAAATAATAATGTTGCACCGCCATCTAATGTCAAGTACCAGTAATTGCAGAATTCATCTGTTGATTTGAAGAAGTTGTGAATTTTGTTGTTAAATACGTAGTTAGCACCTAAGTTGATTGAGTAGAACCAATCGTTATGGTGATCGCCAGGTTTTAAACCATCAATCAAATCTGAGTCTGAATAGTTTGTTGTGAAGTCTAAGTAAACATTCCATTGAGGGTTGATTTTATAGTTGAGTTCTAAACCCATTGGAATTGTAGCGATAGATTTTCTACCATTGATACCGCCTTCGCTAACATTGCTGTCTTTGCCATAACCTTCTCTGAAGTATGTGCTGCCATCTGTATTAGTCAAGTTGATTCTGTATTGAAGTTGACCTAATCCGATGTGAGGAATAGCACTGAATTTTCTATCAGGGTTATAACCTAAAATAATGTTAGTTAAGTCTAATGTCAAATTGAGGTTTGCTTCAAAGTAGTTTGATTCTTCCAAGATGTGATTTTCATAACCACCGTTAAATGAACCGTAACCGACGTTTGCTTTCAAACCGATGTAGTTATCAAACTTGTAACCAACTCCTAAATGTCCGTTCATGTCAAGTTTGAGCTTGTTAAAGTCGCCATTTAAGATACCTAATCCCAAGTCTCCTGAGACGTAGATGCTGTTCTTTTGGCTTGGTGTTTCATTAGTGCTTTCTTGAGCTACAATAAACATAGAGCTCATTGCTAAAGCAACTGTAAGCATTAATTTTTTAAAAGTAATCATACGCATATTATTTTTTTGTTTCTTTAACTATTATTGTTTAATCATTCACAAGGTGAATATATTTTCTTATTGCTATTTCCTGTTTTCTTGCCTAACATGTAGCTGACTCCGAAAGTGACTGAGCTAGAGTAGTCGTTAGCGCCTCTTTTTTCACAGTCTAACCAATCAGTATCGTACCAATTAGCTTCAATGTTTAAGTTTAATTTTGTATAACTTGATATTGCGTAATTGAAGTTGACGCCGCCTGTAAACATCATGACAGTTCTTCTTCCTTCGTCGTTATATCCTATTTTCCTTTCTTGATAACCAGAGTTATAAGTTGGATGTGCGCTCATCCAATAATCAGTATATCTGATATGTCCTCTATGATAGATTTGACCTAAACCTGCGATAGGAACTATATGGAATCTTCTGCTTGGTGAATATCCTGAAATTAAATTAGTTAAGTTCAATGTTAAATTAAGATTAGCTTTATATCCATCTATATGTATGACATCCAGCCAACCGCCATAATTGCCGTTAAACGTTGTATATCCTACCTTTGCTTCAACGCCTATAAATTCTGAGATTTGGTATCCAACTCTGGCATTGATTTCGAGGCCTGGTACGTAACCGTTATTGTCACCTTGGAGGATAGAAGCTCCTAAGTTTCCTGTGAAATAGAAGAAATCCTTTTGCTCGTTGTATTTAATGAGTTTCTGGATTGGTTTGTTTTGTGTGTATTTGTTATTGTTGTTTTTCTTTACCTTTGTGTAATTTATAGGTTTATAATTCTTGTTACTTGATGAAAAACTACCTTCTATCTGCCCGTAGAATGCCAATGGACATAACATCAACAATGCAAGGATAATTTTTTTTGTAAAATTCAACATCACGATATTCTTTTATTTTATTATTTTTTGATAAATTTTATGCAAAGATATAATATATAGCATGCAAAAATAATAAAATTATCATAATGCCAAATGTTTTTCTGTAATTTTTTTAGAAAAAAAAAGCCGCGTTTAGCGGCTTGATTATTAGGTGTTTAGCGTTATTCAACTAATGCGATGAATTCAGGTTCATCTTGCAAGTAAGCGAATTCCATATCATATTTTGCAATATTCTTAATTTTAGAGTCTTTTTTGATTGCTTTAGCAAGGTGTTTTAAGCTTTTTTCCATGTCTTTTGTCCTTGCTGCAATGATAGCTTGTAAGTATAATGTCTTGCCATTTTCTTCCAAACATTTAATGGTTTCTTCTGCTACAATATACTTTTTATCAAGAGTTTGTGCCAATGCAACATTATAATCGCAGTTTGGATTGTCTTTGGTCATCAGTTTAATGGCTTTATCGTAATTACCTTTATTAATATTGACGACGCCTTCGTTGTAACTTGTATTGACGCCTAACTTTTGTGCCTGATTGAACAATGCAGCTGCTGTCTCGTAGTCGTTTTCAAAAATGGCTATAATACCTAAGTTATTATATGCTTCACCTAACAAATCGTCGATTTCTATTGCTTGGTTCAAGAGATGTTTTGCATGTTTGGTATTGCCTTTTTCAATGGCAACAGCTCCGGCATTGCAATATGGTTCGGCGTTATTAGGATATGTCTCTATTGCTGTGATATAAATCATTTCCTTGTTTTTCAATTCTTTTACCAAGGTTGCTGCATACATCATCTGGTCGCAGCTTAACGATTGTGGATTATTGGTGCAAGCTTTAGTGATTGCCTCGTCGCTCATTGTTGGTTCTATGGTATTCACTTTAACAATAGTACGTCGTAATGATGGGAAGATGTTCTTTTCAAACTCAGGATATTGTTTCATGTATTTGTTTAATTGAGCGACTCTCTCTTCAGGTGATTGCTTTTTTAAAGTATTGATAATTGCTTCTTTATCTTTTATATTTGAACTTTCAATTGCTGCCATCAAACCGTCCCAGTCGGCGCCTTTGCCTTGTGTCATGAACTCAATATCGCTGACGTTTTTATATGTTACGTGTGAGTTTTTTTGTGCTGACAATGACTCCAGTCTTTTCTTCAAAAATTCTTCAGTCATCTTGGCTCTCTTGTTTGACAGATTCTTGTTGTAGCTCAAAGGTCCTTCAGGAGAAGCCCATCCGATAATCTCGATATTATCGATGTCCCATCCTTTCATGATGTGTGATGTCAAGTCGTGGATAGCGTTTTTGTTTTGGATGTTTTTGTTCAAAGGCACAGCCCAATTGATGGCGTCAGAATTTACCATAAAGAAAATGTCGCCGTCATCGGTGGTGATGTTCTGTTTCTTGTAAGGTGCAGCGTACGCTGTCTTAAGCGCTGTCTTGTCAATGTTTTGTGCTGTGTTGATAACGCCTTCTCCAATTAAAATGGCATTGCATAAGACAAAATCCTCATGATCTTTTATTGATTTCTGATTGTGATGAACAGTTTCCTTAAATTTGTAAATAATAGGTTCTGCAATCAATAAAGAATTGTACATGTCATCGTTGTAAGGTATTGTTACAGTGTAGGAAAAACCTCCACCATCTCTCTTGCTCACAACGATTCCTTCGCCATCGACTTTCTCTCCGATGAAATTCATGGAAGGCAATTCTGTCTCGCCGTTCTCATAAACTAAAACAGGAGTGATGTTCATGACGGTTTTCTTGTTGAAGTATTTTGGAGGAAATTCAGCCTCGATGGTCACTGTGACAAGGTTGCCTTTGTTTTCCAAAATATTTGGCGAAGCATTTATATAAACTTTGTTGAAATGCTTTGCCATGCTTTTGACATCATGAGTCTTAGCTTGAAAAATCATAGGTGTCATAATCATGATGACGACTATGATTGTCTTGAATAATGAATTGATCTTTTTCATCTTTTTGTTGTTTTTATGTTTGAAAAAAACAAAGATGAAAGATCTTGGTTCAATGGATTATCTTATTTTTTCCAGAGAGAATTGAATATTTCGTACATCAATATTCCGCCGCTGATTGACACATTCAACGAGTGTTTTGTTCCTTCTTGTGGTATTTCTATTGCGTTGTTACAATATTGCAATATTTCATCATCAACGCCGTCAACTTCGTTGCCAAAGATGTAAGCGCTTTTCTCTTTGTGAATGAAATCGTTAAGCATTACGCTGCCTTCGATCTGTTCTACGGCATTGATGATATAGCCGTTTTCTTTCAGATAAACGCAAGCTTCTTCAGTAGTTTCGAAATAACGCCATTTGACGCTTTCTTCTGCGCCTAAAGCAGTCTTGTGTATCTCACGATGCGGCGGACAAGCGGTTATTCCGCACAAGAAAATCTCTCCTATTCTGAAGGCGTCGGCAGTGCGGAAAAATGAGCCGATATTGCTCAATGAACGAACATTGTCTAAAACAATAACTACATCTAATTTTTCAACTTGTTGATATTCAGATAAACTTAATCTGTTCAACTCGGGCATCGTAAGTTTTCGCATCGTAATTCTATTTTATGGCAAAAATAATGTTTTATCAAAAACGAAACGAAAATAAAAATATTTATCTTTGTAATTTAAAGAAAATTAAAAATAACGGAAGACTTTATGGCGAAGACAGATAAAGAAAATCAAGAACTTGAAACCCCATTGATGAAACAATATTATTCATTCAAGTCGAAGTATCCAGAGGCTTTGCTGCTGTTCAGAGTGGGCGACTTTTATGAAACTTTCGGCGAAGATGCCATCAAGACTTCCGAAATACTTGGTATCGTTCTGACAAAAAGAGGCAAGTCGGCGGCTACTGCTACCGAACTGGCTGGTTTCCCTCATCATGCGCTCGACACTTATCTGCCTAAACTCGTCAAGGCCGGACAGAAAGTGGCGGTGTGCGAACAGCTTGAAGATCCAAAACTTACCAAGAAAATCGTTAAACGCGGCATTACTGAACTCGTCACCCCTGGTGTAACTTACGACGATAATGTGCTCGTGCAAAAGGAAAACAATTTCCTCGCCTCAATACATATAGACGACAAAGAGTCGGGAATCGCTTTCCTCGATGTATCGACAGGCGAGTTCTATCTTACTCAGGGAAACAACGAATATATCGACAAGCTACTTCAAAGTTTTAACCCTTCTGAAGTGCTTTGCCAAAGAAACAAACGCAAACTATTCATAGAGAATTTCAGCGAGAAATATTATATGACGGTGTTCGACGATTGGGTCTTCACCGATGATTATGCTAATGACATCCTCACCCGTCATTTCAATACAAATTCTCTTAAAGGCTTTGGCGTCAGCGATTTCCCTAAAGGAATAATAGCAGCAGGCGCCGCTATACATTATCTCCACGAAACTCAACACGATAAAATATCATACATCGGCTCCTTGTCGCGCATCGACCAAGGTCAGTTTGTGTGGCTCGACAAGTTCACGATCAGAAACCTCGAGCTTCTTCATTCCGCCAACGCCAACGCCAAGACATTGATAGACGTCATCGACAAGACGTCTTCGCCTATGGGAAGCCGCCTCATGCGTCGTTGGCTCTCCCTCCCTCTGAAAAACAAGGAACAGATAATGGCGCGTTATGAAGTGGTGGATTATTTTACGGAAAATAATGAGCTGATAAGTACGTTCCAGGACTCGATACGTCAGATAGGCGATTTGGAACGTCTCATCTCCAAGGTCTCTTTGCTGCGCGTCAATCCGCGTGAAATGCTGCAAGTGGCAAGAGCTCTCGATAATATTGAACTGATTAAAAGCCTTTGCGACAAAAGTGAGAGCCAGGCCTTGAAATTATATGCCGAACAGTTTAATGTCTGCGATACTATAAGACAAAGAATAAAGAATGTGATAAATGTTGATGCTCCAGCGCTCATCTCTAAAGGACACATTATTAATGATGGCATCGACGAAGAACTCGATTCGCTTCGCAGATTGTCGCGTTCTGGAAAAGATTATCTCATGGATATTCAGAAACGTGAGTCGGCAGCAACGGGAATCTCGTCTTTGAAGATAGGTTATAATAATGTGTTCGGATATTATCTGGAAGTGACCAACCTTCATAAGGACAAGGTGCCTTCAGAATGGATTCGCAAGCAGACTCTGGCTAATGCTGAACGTTATATCACTGAGGAACTTAAAGAATACGAACAGAAGATTCTCGGCGCCGATGAGAAGATACAGGCTATCGAAGAACGTATTTATTTTGAATTGATAAACGCATGTGGTGAGTTCGTCGCTCCTATTCAGCTCGACGCATCTCTCATTGCCAAGATGGATTGTCTGATTAGCTTCGCCGCTGTAGCATTGAAAAACAATTACGTCAAACCTGAGATAGATGATTCGTATGTCATTGATATTAAGGAAGGACGCCATCCTGTCATTGAACAGATGATGCCTGTTGGCGAACAATATATTTCCAATGATGTTTATCTTGACAGGGAAAAACAGCAGATTATCATAATAACCGGACCTAATATGTCGGGTAAGTCGGCTTTGTTGCGACAGACTGCCTTGATTGTTCTTCTCGCTCAGATTGGATGCTTCGTTCCTGCCGAGTCGGCGCGCATCGGTCTTGTGGATAAGATTTTCACGAGGGTAGGGGCGAGCGACAATATCTCTTCCGGCGAATCCACTTTCATGGTGGAGATGAACGAAACGGCGAGCATCTTGAATAATATCTCTAACCGAAGCCTCGTGCTTCTTGATGAGATTGGCAGAGGAACAAGCACATACGACGGAATAAGCATCGCGTGGGCGATAACGGAATATCTTCACGATCATCCTCAATGCCGTGCTAAGGTCTTGTTCGCGACGCATTATCATGAGCTTATAGAAATGGAAAGTTCTTTCAAGAGAATCAAGAACTATCATGTGAGCGTGAAGGAGATGAACGACAAGGTTATCTTTTTGAGGAAGTTGAAGAAAGGCGGAAGCGCGCACAGCTTCGGTATTCATGTGGCAGCGATGGCAGGGATGCCGCGTAAGGTTATCGACAGAGCCGATGCCTTGCTATCTATGCTGGAAAAGTCGCATTCGCATGAGTCGTTGAATAATGCCGTCAATGAGACAAAATCGTGCAATGATATGCAGCTGAGTTTTATCCAGCTCGACGACCCTCTCTTGCTTCAAATCAAAGAAGATATTTTAAATACGAATATAGATATTCTCACTCCCGTTGAGGCTCTGATGAAACTGAATGAGATAAAGAAACTTTTGAATAAGACTTGATGGCTATTGGCTTAGCTCTTAGTTCAAAAAAAAGACCGCCTAAAACTTGTTAGACGGTCTTTTTTGTTGCTGGCTATTCTTTTTTTCTTCTAGAATATGTGAGTGCCAAGCCTGTTAAGATAAGTAATCCTGAACCTAATGGTACGGGTTGGTTTGGATCTGTTGCGTCAATATCAAGCAGATAGTTGTAACTGTCTGGCAACATTGGCAGTATTTCGCTTTGATGTTCGCTTCTGAATTTGAACTTGAAATCATAGAAAAAACCGTCAGTATTACTATCATAGTTTTGTTCCTGTGCATTGATGTTTGATAAAAATCCAATGAGAACTAATATTGTCAATATATACTTTTTCATATTTTTCTTTTTACTTTATTAAACAATAGTATTAGTCAATTACAACTTTTTGAGTCTTTGTTCCGTTATCGTCAGTTTTTCTGATGATATAAACGCCTGCTGAGAATCTTTCAGTTGCAATTTCGTATTCATCATCGCTGCAGTTGTTTTGTAATACCTTGCGGCCTAATACGTCAAAGATTTCTATGTTAGCCTTGCCAACGATGTTTTCGATGACTAAGTTACCATTGTTGATGTATGTGAAGTCTTCTAATACTTCGTCGTTGACTGTCTTGAGAACGAAACGGTCTGGGAAATCTGATGATGTGGCAAAGAATGTATAATCTCTCTTCAAGATGTTGACGGTTTTACCTTCAGCTTTATCATAGAGATATAATCTGTCGAAGCCACATTCTGATTGTGATACGCTGATTGTATATTCACCCATTCCGCCAGCTTCAAAGTATATTGGTATTTCGTTGAAGTTTTTATCTTTGATAGCTATAGCGTAATCTGCGTCATTGCCAGGGATATAGACCATTGGGATGTTTTCGTTTTCGTGAGCAATTTTGTCTAAGCCTACACCTTCGTTGAATGAGATATAAGCCTTGTCTTCATATTTGCTGTTAGCTACAGAAATAGCCAAGAAGTTGCTTACGCTTCTCTTAGCGCTTCTTGTCTGAGGAGCCTCGCTGTTGATGTATAAATTACCAGCTTCTGTTGTCTTGACCAAAATACCTTGGCAAGGTTTTATTTCTGTCTCTTCACCATATTTGACACCCCAAGCTCCTTCGTTGCTTAATGAATAATAACCTTCTGCAAGGATGTTTTGTTTTTCTGTGGTGATAGTAGTAGATTCATACAATACTGAGCCATCTGCAATGTTATTTAATGTGTTTGTACCATAACTCAAGATTGTCTCTCCATTTTCATTTTTGATTACGAATGAGTCTTCTTGGTCGTTGTTGCCTCTTTTCCATATTATTTTTATTGGCTTATATGAAATCTCTAATTCGTAAGTTGCGTAAGAACCTTCTGTTAAAGTGTATGATTGGTTTATAGTTCCGTCGTTGCTGATTATTTGCAATGCAGCTATGTCGCTATCCCAGCCATCACCGTAAGAGTCACGTAATTCTATTGTTAAACGTTGGTATAATTGTTCTACTTCTACTTCTACATCAATAGTTGCTTCTAAATTATCAATAGTGATATTATGTGTGTATGGATTACCGATGAGATGGAAGCCAGGCAGTTTTTCTGAGTCTTTTGTAAGTTCGTAAGAAACAGATGTTGCTCCGTCTGACTTTCCTTCAAATGTCAATTTTGTATCTGCTGAGTTTGAATAAATATAGCCGCGACCTCTATCGAAGCTTGTGAAGCCGTTACTTGCAGAGTTCTTGTAATTTTCCCATAATGCATTAGGTTCATTATAGCGATATAAGTCATAATTGCCAGATGTGAGGTTTGTTATCTCAGCTGGATTCATGACAGAAGCAAGAGGAGAACTAATTGTTGTCCATGTTGTTGTTTCAGTATTGTGAGCTTCAATGTTTTTCTCGACTTTGATGTCTGAATAATGTTTGTTGCATTTGAGCTGGCCGCCTTCTTTCATTGTAAGGTCTCCGTTTTCGCAATATCCTAACGACTTGACGTTAAGCATTTCTCCATCGTTGATAGTTAATGCTGCGTTGATAGCTATTTCTTCGTTTTCATTAGGCAATCTGCTGACTTGGCTACCGTTTTCTAAAACGTACCAGTTGTTTACATTGTCTATATCACCGCCCAAGAATGTAGGAAGACCGTTTGAATATATTCTGCTTGTATCTTTATTCCATGTTGATTTATATAAACTTACAGATACTGCTGGAACATATACCTTAGGATTTGATGAATTATTATAATAGAAAATATGGTTGCTACCTGTAAATGAAGCTGGAACTGTTGAATAACAGATAACTCTGTCAAAATTACAATAATAGAAAGCATATTGACCAATAGAAGTTACGCTGTTAGGGATAATGAGTTCACCAGTAAATTTATTGCAATCATAGAAAGCATAATTACCTATAGTCAGTAAATTAGAGTTTTCTTCAAAAGAGAGGCTTGTAAAGTTTCTGCAATAATTGAAAGCACATGCTCCAATAGAAGTTACGCTGTTAGGGATAATTAGTTCACCTGTGAATTTGTTACAATAATAGAAAGCATAATCACCAATAGAAGTTACGCTGTTAGGGATGTTGAGATTGCCAGTAAAGCCCATATAAAGAGAACTATAGTTACCATCATAACCAGCAAAAGCGTAATCACCAATAGTTTGTAAATTAGAATTTTCTTCAAAAGTAAGGCTTGTGAAATTAGTACAATAGGCAAAAGCTCTTTGTCCGATAGAAGTTACGCTGTTAGGGATTTTAAGTTCGCCAGTGAATTTCATTCTGTAGTCAGAACCGCTTCCGTTATAGTAGCTAGCAAAAGCGTAATCACCAATGGTCTGCAAATTAGAATTTTCTTCAAAAGTAAGGCCTGTGAAATTGTAACTACGATAGAAAGCATAATTTCCGATAGAAGTTACGCTGTTAGGGATGTTGAGATTACCAGTGAAACCATTACAATAACCGAAAGCAGAATTACCAATATAAGTTACGCTGTTAGGGATATTAAGATTGCCAGTGAAATTGTAGCAATTATAGAAAGCATAATTACCAATAGTTCCCAATTTAGAGTTTTCTTCGAAAGTGAGGCTTGTAAATTTATTGCAATAATCGAAAGCTTTTTGTCCGATAGAAGTTACGCTGTTAGGGATTTTAAGTTCTCCAGTGAAACCCATAGGATAAGAAGAATAACCAGCAAAAGCGTAGTCACCAATAGTCTGTAAATTAGAATTTTCTTCAAAAGTGAGGCCTGTGAAATTAGTACAATAATCAAAAGCTCTTTGTCCGATAGAAGTTACGCTGTTAGGGATTTTAAGTTCGTTATTAAAACTCATATTGTAATTGTCGTAATATCCATATTTACCAGCGAAAGCGTGATCGCCTATTGTTTTCAGATTGGAATTTTCTTCAAAAGTAAGGCTTGTAAATTTGTTACAAAGATGGAATGCATAATTACCAACGTAAATTACGCTATTAGGGATATTGAGTTCGCCTGTAAACCCCATTCCGATTATATTGTATTGATCATAATAGTAGCCAGCAAAAGCGTAATCACCAATAGTTTCTAAGTTAGAGTTTTCTTCAAAAGAAAGGCTTGTAAAGTATCTGCAATAATAGAAAGCTTTTTCTCCAATAGAAGTTACGCTGTTAGGGATAATGAGTTCGCCTTTGAGGTTTAATGGGTAGCTTGCACTATATGTTGAGAAAGCCTCACTGCCAATATGAGTGATGGTGTTTGGAAGAACAAGATTCTCAAAAGTTCTTACGCTATTGTTACCAGTGTAATAAAAAGCTCTGTCTTCAATTGTTGTAACATCAATGTCATATACTGAATTTGGTATGCTTAATGTTTTAGGGCTTCCTGAAATACGTCCTATCTTAACTCTTAAACTGTTGTAGTCTTCATTTAAGTTGTAAATCAACGTATAATAAGAGTTACCTTCATAATAGAATTCTTCATAATCTATGAGTAAAGGCTTTATTTCAAATCTGTTCCAAGGTTCAATGTCGTAATATTCCATGTAATTAGGTAGCACGAACAATTTTGCTGTTGTTGGAATGCCGTCAAAGCTGCTGGCGGCTACTCTTGCTGTAGCATTTCTAAAACTGTTGTCAGCTGCTGATGGTGGTATAGGGTTTAAAGATTTTATAATGCTAATATTGCTACATCCTGCAAAAGCGTGTTCGCCAATGTTATTAACATATTTAGGTATTTCAACGCCGGTGAAGTAAGAACAGTCTTTGAAAGCTTCTGCTGGTATTGTAGTTACATTATATGTGAAGTTTTCTTCAACATACCATAAAGTCTCAGGAATTACAAGCTCTACTTCTGCTGTTGGTTTTTGTCCTATTCTTACGCTTACGCCAGAGTAATCATCGGTTGTATCGTAGATAAGAGAATAAAGTACGTTGTTGTTATCGTCTTTTACTTCCACTTCATAGTCTTCTATTTTAAATAATCCCATGATAAAGAATTCGTCAGCCCATGGTGATTTTTCCCAATAAGTGTCAACAGATTCTTCTGGTACATAGAGAATGGAGATGTTATGACCGGTAAAAGAGTTACTCTGAGCTGTTGGCGGAGTTGCTGCATAACAATACATGATATTGAATTTAGAACAACCGTAAAAAGCACTTGAGTTTATTGTTTGCAAAGAAGCAGGAAGTGACAAGTCTCCGTCGAAGTAACTGCAATTGTAGAAAGCGGAACTGCCTATAGATGTTACGCTGTTAGGAATTCTAAGATTACCTTTAAATTTACATCTATAAAATGTGTAACTGTTGATAGCAGTAAGGTTTTCTGATAAAATCAAGTCTCCACTAAAGCCAGCGTTATAGAAAGCATAGCTGCCTATAGAAGTCACGCTGTTAGGAATTACAAGGTCGCCAGTGAAATTCATGCCAGTAGAACTGGAGTTAGTAGTAAAGGCATAACTGCCTATGGAAGTTAATCCGTTAGGGAATACGAGTTCGCTGTTAAAGCCAGTACAGTAGTAGAAAGCGTAACTGCCTATTGTTTTTACATTTTTAGGAATGATGAGGTCGCCGGTAAAGCCAGAGCAATAGTAGAAGGCGTAATCTCCAATAGAAGTCAGGCTTTCAGGCAGGTTCAATGAGCCTTTGAGGTTGGTACAATAGTTAAAAGCATAATGTCCAATTGTTTTAACGTTGTTAGGAATCACGAGGCTGCCAGAAAATCCCATATTTGTATTGTTGCTTGAACTTCTTGAGAAGGCGTATTGGCCTATTGTAATGAGTTTTTCAGATAATTTAAGAGTGCCTTTCATGTTGTAGCAGCCATAGAATGCGTATTCTCCGATGTATGTTACTTTATCAGGAATAATAAGGTCGCCGGTTAATCCAGTACAGTGGTAGAAGGCTCTGCCTCTGATTATCTTCAAGCTGTCAGGGAGAGTCACGCTTGAGAATTTTGAGTTGTTCCTGAAAGCTATTGAGTCGATTTCAGTAACATAATAATCGCTGTTGTTGATAGTCACCTTGGTAGGAATTTCTAAAGGAGTCAGCTGTGTGGCAGGTCTTGAGGCTTTTACCGAACAGCCGTTGGTTCCTTCTATGACTGTAAATTTCAGTTTGTAAGAAGTGGTTAAGCCTTCGTTGAAGGTAAGCTCAACGGATTGTGCCATTGTTCTTCCCAAAAGAAGCAGCATGATTAAACTTAAAAAAGTAAATTTTTTCTTCATACGTATTTATTTTTAATTATATATAATTTTACAAATGTTTAATTTAAAATTTGCAATAGTTTAATACTCAAATAGATATGTATTTGATGGAGTTGTTTGTTGTACAGTTAGTTATGGTGCAGTCTAAATTTACAAAAGTAATATTTTTTCTTGTACGAAAAAACAATATAAGAGAGATTTTTTTTGAAGACTACAAGACAACAAGACAACAAGACAACAAGACAACAAGTGGGACGCTGCTGTTAAAATAGTGGTGTCTTTTTTTTAATGGCTAAAGACTAAAGACTAATGGCTAAAGGCTTTTTATGGCTAAAGGCTAAAGGCTAAAGTCTAAA
>JAFYNK010000056.1 GCA_017548125.1 Bacteroidales bacterium
ATAGGTTTTCGTCCGGCTTTGCTTTTCTTGTGGTCGTTGACAAACAGACTTTCTAGCATGCTTCTAAACTGGTCAAAATCAACAATGTCTTTTAAAACGACAAGAGGATTGCCCATATTGGACAACGATTCCATCGTGTTCTCATGCTCAAACAAACTTATTCCGCTTCTCTTCTGATATTTCATATATTTTTCAAATTTCTTACAAATATAACAAAAATATCAATATAATTAAATGATTGTCAATATTTTAATTTATAGAAGTGCCCATAATAATTATGTACATATATTTGGTTATTATCAAGATCGTTTAATTCAACTTTTAAAATAAAATTGTTAGCCTCCGGTATCATCTCGTATATAACCTTGTATTCTCCCCAAAGAAGGTCATTCATTTTCTGCCAGCAGATACAGGTGTTGGTCACGTCATCTCTGTAGAATATATAATCTCTGTACAATGGTTCACTTCCATTAAAATTCACCTCCATAAGTTCTACATATATTCCTCTATATTCATCTGGTGCACATGGCCATTCGCTCATATAACGACTGCATATAGTATTATTTAACACTCTATCAGCTCCTCCGGTAATGTTTGTGTTATCATGACAACCACCCATGCCGTCAATATAATGCCAACAGTCACCTTCAACAAAAGGTCCGCTATGATAGAATCCAGAAGGATCTCCCTTTGTTCCGAATCTGCCTTTCAAACCTATGGTAACGCTATCCCCTCTTGTCTGTTCCACCTCATCTACAAGTATATATTTGTAGCCTTTATTAGGCAAGTTGCTGGATTTGTATCCTTTACGCGCTTTTTCCACCATTTGAAGATATGCTCGAACAGCTTCTGAACTTGATACGTTGCCGTCGTCGTCAATGGCAATAGATATGCTGAACTCATCAGTAACCAGGCTGGTATAACTTTCCATAGGTTCACCGTATGTTGCATTGAAGAGATTCACAATATTGTCTTTGGCCTCCTCTAAAGTAAAGGTCTCGGCGTTTCTGGTCATAGTATTGTTTTGGTATCCCTTGACATGCTCATCAAATTTAATTATGCTTTCAACAACAGGGTCCATGGCACATTCTGCCTTGTTTTCATAAGAATTCGAATTTTCATCTTTCTTGCACGATGCCATCACTAACAGCACACATGCAGCAAATAGTAATGTTTTTTTCATAGGCATTTTGATTTATTGTTAATAATTGTTTCCTTTTGCCTTAAGCTATGAGCCTCGAGCAATGAGCGATAGCTGAGGACTAACTTGAGACTTAATTCTTGAAAAATCTTCTAAAGTTCTAAAATTCTAGAATTCTAAAGTTCTACTCTAAAGTATCCATAATACTGTTCGCCATTGCTTAATGTGACATCCATTCTGTAGTAGCCAGCATCAGCAATATAGAATGTAGCGTAGTCTGGTGTTGAGAAGACATTCTCTCTGTCGATATAAACACCATTGGAATCCTTAATGATAATATGCGCTATTCCCACATTTTCGTTAAAGGTGATAGTTAAAGTGTGACCGGTAATGTCGCCAGAAATAGATTCAGTACGAGGTTGATAGCCGTTGACTGTATTCTCTTTGGTTCCGATTACATCAAATCCTTCTTTTGAGGAATTTTCTTTTGCTTCAATAATGTATCCAAAATGAAGCATTACAAATAGTAAAACAACTAATTTTTTCATATAGCGATGATTTAAAAATTTCGACAAAAGTAATGCTATATGAAAATGATGTCAAGTTAAAAAAATACAAATAAAAACAGCTATAATTTTTAAAATCAATATATTACAACGTTATATTGTTAGCTTTTTATATATATTTTCATTTATGTCTATATCTAAATATGAACATATTTTCTTTCTTCGGCTTCTTACGGCATTATATGTTACATTGAACAGTGCAGCAATTTGCTTGTCGTTTAGATTTATTGCCACCAAACACAGATAATACAAATCATCTTTCTTGAATGAAGGATACTTGTCAGATGTGTTTTTAATGAATTTTCCTAAATGCAAATTGGCAGATTGCAATAACATCACAAACTCTTCTTGGCCTAATGGCTTAAGTTCTGATGTCATTTTGTTTGCTTTTGATAATTCGTTAATCTCATTCAAGATTTTTGCACATATTTCAGACTGATAATATTCTTTTAGATTATCCTTTCTGTTTTCCAGTTTGCTTTGTAGTTCGGCAATCTTCAATTGTTGAGATTTTATCTGCTTGTCTTTTTGCTGCAGTTCTATATTTTTGCTTTTGATTTTGCCTTCTATCAATGCGTTCTTGAATTCATTGTGTTTTATATGTTTGTCTTTTGCCTTAATTTCTTCAGATAGTCTATCGTTCTGTTTCTTATGATTATACCTAATATATATAATTACAAACGTTACTACAACTAAAACGATAATGCCAATTGCTATTGTTTTATTTCTGGCTTTCTTTTTAGCTATTGTAATTTCCTTATCAGCTTTTCTTTTGTTATAATCATTATAAAGTGTTTGAAGTTGGGTTTTGTCAATTTCCTTATTATAGTTGTTTTTAAACAAATTTGACGATAAATTGTCGTAATATGCTTTCTTTTCATAGTCGCCTATTGAATCATATATAGCTGAAAGCGTTGTGATGAAGGCAAGTTTTTTTGTTATAATACTATCATCCAAACTTTCCTCTAAATAATAAAGAGCAGAATCATATTCTTTATCAATATAAAACATATCTCCTAAAGTATAATGATAAGAATATTTTACATTCTTATTATTAATCTTATTAAGGTTGTTTTTCAGCAAAATATATGCGCTATCTTTTTCTTCATTGTTAAATAATATTCTAGAAATACATTTTTCTAGATCTAGTTTATTATATAAATCTGTACTTGGTTTTAACGATTTTCTATAATAATATAATGCGGTATCTGCTTTATTCAATAATTGATATGCTTGTCCAATACACTTAAGAGAATGTGTTTCCATTGTTTTATCATTTAATTTTTGTGAATATTCCAATGCGCTTTTGTAATTAATTATGGAAATATCACAGAAATTTGCTTCGTAAAAAAATTCTCCTAATCGAGTATTTATAAGATAAACAAACCTTATCTTTTCGTAATCCTCATCGGAGTCGCAAAGTCGCAGAGTCACAGAGTCGCAGAGTGTTTTTTCATCGTTTCTTTGTTTCTTCAAAACTTTGCGTCTTTGTGTCTTTGTGTCTCTGAGACTTTTAATAATGTCATCGTCTTCCATAATCTCCAAAGCTATGAGATAATGCTCGCAAGCACCAACAATGTCGTCCTTTTCCGTGAGACCTACAGCGTGGTAGTAGTGCGCTTTAGCGCATTGATAATTAGGAATTAGGAATGTGGAATTAGGAATTGCTTTTCGTCCGCCATAATTCCTAATTGCTAATTCATCATTCCTGATGGAATCAAAGAACTCCATCGCTGCTTTTACTTCGTCGAAGTTATATTGTGGAAGGTAGCTTTTATATAAGGAGTCGGCTTTGCGAATCTGGGATTCGTGGAAAGACGCAGAGTCGCCGAGATACTGAGACTCCGAGGTCGTTTGGGGAGAAGTCACCGACAAATTCTCGGCGACTTGGTGACTTGGTGTCTCGGCGACTCCCAACAAAAGAAACAATATAAAA
>JAFYNK010000057.1 GCA_017548125.1 Bacteroidales bacterium
ATTCAGTCTCTGTCGTACCTTCGGCACTCTGATTTATTTGGAATTTATTTTTACAGGCATTCCGCACTGCGTGCTCCATACCTGCCTGGGAACTGCCGCTCCTTCGGAGCTATTTCTTTTGCAATAAACTGCAAGCTTTCAGTAATTCAAAGTCTGTAGTCCGTTGACTAAAAAAGTCCAAAAGCCTTAGCTCAACGTTCAAAGTTCAAAGTTCAAAGTTCAGAGTTCTGCGTTCTCAAATCATAAACCGGCAGCTTTATCGCCTCCGACAAAGCATTGCACAATTTCCCCGAATCCAAGATGATTCCATTAGGCGATGTCGGGTTGACGCATACCGCTATGAGCTTACTCTTCTGCAACACGCTAACCTTAGGTTTTCCATTGACGAAACTGTTGTAAGTCATCGGAGTGAGGAATATTTTGGTAAAGTCTCTCACAACAAGTTCAGCCTCGTTGAATATCCTGTTCTGTCTGATATTATTGACGAAATTGTCGGTCAATGCGCCGCTGACGAATAATGTCTTACATTTCTTAAGACCATCGGTATTGATGTTAATCGACAAGGAAGACGCGACTTTCAAATCATGGAGCTCCCCTTCTTCATCAATCGCCCAGACGCCGTTCTTTATATTATTTAAGGTATCGTAATTCTCTTGCGATGTGATATCGAGGTTTATCATCTGCACCACGAAGGCGGTCTTCTGCACGAGAGTGTTGATGTTAGCCGAATAGGCAGCGCCTGTCGCCAGTATCATCGACTCGCTCACCGTAGGCGAAGCCAGACTCATCCTCGACAAGGCACCGTCGATGATAGTCAAGTCGATGTCGTATTTCTTCATCTCGTCCATCCAACGACGCAGTCCGCTGCTTGACGAAGGACCCGACAGCAGTATCTTACCCGGAGTAAGAGCCTTGCCTATCACGATATTGCCTAATGAGGTACTTTCACTGCTGATTTCGAGCAATTCGGAACTGAGGCGTTTCATGAGATAATGCTTCTCCGATGTTCCGAAAAACATTCCTTCTCTAAGGAATATTTCAGGTTTCGCGGTCTTGGTCACCTGGTCTGTCGTCTCGCCATCGATGCCTATGGAACTCACAGCAACGCGTTTAGTTTCAAGAGGAAGACGCTGCATGACATAGTTGAAACACTCCGTCTTGCCGGTATTCTTCTCGAGACCCACTATCGAGCAGCTTTTGTATTTTATGAGTTCTTCTATGAAAGGCATTTTTTCAATTCATAATTCATAATTCATAATTTACAATCTAATTGTGCATTATGCATTATGAATTCTGCATTAATTTAACTGCAAAAATAAGAAAATACATTTTAGAAAAGTGATGTATGAGATATTTTTATTGAGGATAAAAAAATCCTAATATAATAAAAATAATGACTATTTTTGTAATCAAAACTTCATCTTTATGCGTAAAAGAAACATTTATACTAAGGATTGGTTAAATCACCACCCATATAAGACATCTGATGCTGTAGACTCATACTTCGCTGATTTAGCAGATAAAGTTTATAACATTATTACTACTTCGATAATTTCTGATGCCTTTATAGATTCTGCAACAACAAAAGATGTTGCAATAAGATTAACAATGTGGTTTGAGGACCTTGTCTCCGAAATCGGAATATGGAAAGCCGTGACCTCAGAATTCAAACAGCGATACAACTACACACTTCCTTTTTACAAGCTAAATGAATATTATGAAGAAGGCATGGTTAACATTGAAGACATTCGTTTTTTGATATGGAACGAAATGCAATCTTTGCATAAAGAAATGTTCATCAATCCCGAAAACATTGGTATAAATGTACTTTCACACGCGATATTCAAATTATTTGAAGATGAATGGGAATATGCACCTGAAAACGAACGTCTACACGCATTCATTCATAACGAAACTATTACTGATTCTTACTGGGAGGCTCGCAAGTTAATCGAATGGTTTCACCGACACGCTTTCGTCAGCACCAAATCTAAAACAGACTTGCTCGAGTCCTTCGAATATAATCAGGAGAATAACAACATCAATCCTATGCAGCTGTTTTATTTCGTTGAAATAGAGAAGATTTTCAACAGTAAGAATAATCTTCTTTCACTTACAGCCGCCCAATGGATTGCGAGAATCAGAGATGAAAAAGAATTCGAGATTTGGGACAACATAAGATGGAAATCACCATTGCCGCATGCTGTCATAGGTGACGACGACATAACATTACAAGTGAAAAACCTAGTTACCGAAGAGATATTTCATATAGAAAAAGAGTCATTTGACGACTCCTTAAAAAAACACAGATTCGGACATGAAGAGACTTTGCTATGCTCCACCGTGTCGTACAAAGACAAATTTTTCCAATGCGGAATGATGACTGTTTCAAGCGGCAACCGACTGAAAGAATTGGCTGACGATTACAGATATAAGTATGAGTTTGTCAATGAGCAATCAACAATATATCCTGTATTTATAAAAGCATTCAAGGGCAGAGACATGGTTTTTGTCGGTTCTGAAGACGATTTTGCCAAAGTCTTCAAGAAAATTGGCTTTGACGAGTTCAAGCCAACGTCTTTCGACAAATGCTGCGCCATCTACTGTTCTCCAATCAATGGTGTAGGCTGTTGCTTTGACGAAAGCGTCTGTATATGTGACAAAGAAAATCCATACTACGACAAGGAATACGCCCGTAAAAATGCACATAATTTTTACTTCAACAATGGCATTGTTGAATATAGACTCTTGTGTAATCTGCACGACAAAAATCTTTTGCCAGACGCTCACATCAACAATGTGGAAGGTAATGAAAAGAAAGGCAGAGATTTCATAAGAAAGTACGGCAGTTATCTCATTGATTACTTCCATTCAAAGTCAAGGAAATACGATTACGATGCAAAAATAGACATCCACCAGTTTAATCTGGAAAAATATGATTGACAGTTTGTTAACATGCTGTCATTCTTTTGGCGTTCCGGCTCCGCTTACAGCTCCGCCGTCGGGCTTTCCGCTATATCTTTGCTCCGCTGCGCTCCGCAAAGGATGCCGCTCCAATCCCTAACACAACGTGTTGAAAGTTGAAAATTAATTTTCAGTTTTCAAATTTTAATTTTCAACTCAAAAAAGTCCTGAAAGGACGACAGTTCCCAGGCAGGTATGAAGCACGTAGTGCGGAATGCCTGCAGATATGACCGGTATGATATCAAAGTGCCGTAGGCACGACAGAGATACTGTATATTTTCTCTTTTTTACCGCAAAAAAGAGAAACAGAAAAAGCTCGCCGCTGCGGATAAATCTGCTAAAATTTTATCGTCTTCGCTGGACAAAAATAAACTCGCTTCGCTCAAACAGCATTTTTGTCTTAACCGCTCAACGACAAAATTTCTTCACGCGATTTCTCCGAGGCGGCAGGGAGAGTCGCCAAGACTAAAGATTCTGCTTCAAAACAAATGTCTGTTGACTTCCCCACTTCGAACGTGATACGAACTTGGTACGGAGATGGTACGACTGTGGCAGGAAGATTATTACAATAAAAAAGAAGAGCCAACCAACTTTATTATTGACTCTTCATAACGAAATAAGATTGTCATTTAAACTACCAAACAACAACTTTATCAACAATCATTTGTTGTTCCATACTAGTTCGTCTAAGATAAATTCTTGTTGTTTCAATACTTTCGTGTCCCATTAAGTCTGCAAGCAATGCGATATCATTATATTTCTCAAGGAAGTTTTTGGCAAATCTATGTCTGAATGAGTGCGGGTAAACGACTTTAGGATTAAGTCCGTATCTGGAAGCAAAATGTTTTAATTGCATGGCAATTCCTCTTGTTGTAATGCGTTCTCCAAAACGATTGAGAAAAATATATCCTGTTACTATTCCTCTTTCTTCATTCCATACTATAGCTTCTTCTCGCAATTTTTTAGGAATATATAACCTACGGATTTTACCACCTTTTGTGTACATATCCAAATACCCCAATTGCACATGTTCAACTTTAATTTGCAACAATTCGCTTACACGAGCACCTGTTGCAGTTAAAAACCAAACCACAAAATACCATTCCAAATAACCGTCATTCTTTAATTTAGATTTTAAGAATTTATAATCTGCATCACTGATTACATTTTCTAAAAAGTTCTTCTGTTGAACTTTTACAAACTTTAGTTTTAATTTTTCCTTTTTGATAAATTCAAGATATTTGTTAATACCTTGCAACCTCAGATTGATTGTTTGAGGCTTGAAATGCTCAACCAAGAATCCTTTGTATGCTAGCAGATTTTCTTTGTTAAACTCACCGTAGTTTACGGCAAAATGATTTACTGTCCACAAATATGATGTGACAGTGTTCTTAGCCAAGTCTGACTTAACCAAGAAGTTTTCAAATTTATTAATATCCATAATTCATTTGTTATTAAATGAGTATGGTTATAAATTAAATGTAATAAGCCGCATTATGAGAACGTGCCGTTTGAAATACCTGAAAGTTGGGTGTGGACTACTTTGGGGAATGTAGGGGAAATAATAACAGGAACAACTCCCTCAAAAGAAAATCAAGAGTATTACGGTGGAAATATTCCTTTCTACAAACCAACGGATCTTGATGGAGGGATAATGACAAATACAGCATTAGACACGCTTACAATTTCCGGATACGAGCAATGTAGGAAATTACCTTCAGACAGCGTATTGGTTACTTGTATTGGTGCAACTATTGGAAAGGTTGGTGTAATTAGGACAGCTGGAGCGTGTAATCAGCAAATAAATGCTATAGTTCCTTCAAAAATTGCCGACTATAGATACATATACTATACATTGATTTCAGAGTTTCTGCAAAATGAAATATTAGAAAATTCTTCATCTACGACACTCCCAATAATTAATAAAGGTAAATTTTCAGAGTTGCCATTTCCACTTCCACCTCTCAATGAACAACAAAGAATTGTTGCAGAAATAGAGCGATTGTCTGCAATCGTTGATGATATTGAGAATGAAAATACAAAACTTCAAATATACATTAAACGAATAAAGTCCAAAATCCTCGACCTCGCTATATCTGGCAAACTAGTTCCACAAAATCCTGCTAATGAGCCAGCAATTGAACTATTAAGGCGTATAAATCCTAACTTCAGACTTTGTGATAACTCCCATTATGAGAAGTTGCCGAATGGATGGTGTGTTTGCTTATTGAAAGATGTATTTGAAATAATTATGGGACAATCACCTGATGGCGATAGTATAAATTGTGAAAACGGAGTGGAATTTCATCAAGGTAAGATTTGTTTTACAAATGAATATTTATTACCATCAGGAGTTTATACCAGTAAACCTACAAAAATAGCAGAAGCGAATTCATTACTTTTATGCGTGAGAGCTCCTGTAGGTATTTTAAATATTACTAAAAGAAAAATATGTATAGGACGAGGTTTGTGTTCATTGAAACCTAAATATGAAATAGATAATAAATATTGGTTTTACATATTGTCTGCATATAAAGATTATTTTGAACAAAATGCGACTGGTTCAACATTTAAAGCTATTTCAGGTGACACTATAAAAAACACTGAGATTTTACTGCCGCCTATAAATGAGCAAATTAGAATAACAAAAGCTATTTCTTCTTTGTGGAATATTTTAGATAGAATTACAGCCGAACTATTGTAATTCGGCTGTAATTCTATCTAATTTTGAGAAATATAAATCAATTGAAGACGCTATATTGTGCTGTTCTTTCAAAGGTGGCACGGGAATGATTAGGTTGTGTAAATCTCTGGAAGATAAACCCTGTATTGCAACGCCCTTACCTCCGATTAGATTACACATCTTGTAGTACATGAACAAGTAGAAGAAATATCTCGTGCATACATCAATCTTCCCTCTCAATCTATGAATGTGATTTTGTATCATTATATTATAGTCATAGTTCCAAATCGCAGATCTACCGACATCGCCTCCTTCGCAAACCAATAAATCACCTTTTGTCACAATGCATCGTTCAATCTCAGATTCTGTAAAAGGCATTTGTTTAACTACAGAAAGTTCGAATCTGTCCCAGTAAAGGTTTGATGTGGTTATATAATCTAACAACATACCATTAGGATTTGATGCGTTTAAGGCTTTACCCGTATTGTGTTCAAATATATCCCCAATCGTTGCCCAGCACCAACTTTCTGGAATATCAAACTCTATATTCTCATAATGGGAGTTATCACAAAGTCTGAAGTTAGGATTTATACGCCTTAATAGTTCAATTGCTGGCTCATTAGCAGGATTTTGTGGCACGAGTTTACCTGATATAGCGAGATCAAGAATCTTGGATTTTATTTGAGAAACATATTCGTATACATTAATTCTTTCTTCTTCAATACTCTTGACAATTGATAATAGTTGTTCTGCTTTTTCAACAATTTTTATCTGTTCATTTAATGGTGGTATAGGTATCAAACTATTTTCTATTTGATTAATATAAAATCCTTTTTGAGCGGTACCTCTAGCATTGTCAAATGCATAATTTTGATATAAAGGACTATCTAAAAAAAGTTTAAAGTAGCGATTGTATATATATGTTGTCATTACTGTTACACTTCTTTGAAAGGCAACTGAAAATTCTAGATCATATATACAAGTGCGACCAATACTACCTACGGATGTAAATAAAACATCTCCTTTTGTTACTTTTGTTCTGTTATTTGATATTTCAAAATCTACCTGTGACAAATATCTGACATCGTCAAGATTAGTTATAGTATCCCCATTTATGTTTTTTGAAGATAACATAATATACTGAGATACCTGTTTTTGCGCTGCGGGAGGATTATGGTCGCCATCTACTACTTTAGAGCAAATATTTGTAATCAAATCATATTTCCAACCACAAGGCAACTCATAGTTCTCATAATGCGGCTTATCAGCAGATTCAGACTTCTTGCTGCGCTTTATTTTGCCTTCTTTTATGAGTTGTTCTTTTTCTGCTTTGATACGTTCAAGCAATACAGATGCAGGCTCGTCATTCGGATCTTGCGGAACGAGTTTTCCTCTAATAGCGAGGTCTAATATTTTCTGACGAAGTTTCTTTGTATCCATATCACTCCTCAATATTTGCTAAAAGTTTCTGTAATTCCGCAACCGCTTTGCTGATATTGTCGCTCTTTAGTTGGATGTTCGCCATGAGTTCTGACAACGACATGTCATCATCATCGTCTGTAAGTTTTATCCAAGAAATATCAAGACTTGTCTTATCTCGTTTCAACACATCTTCTACATTATACTTACGCCAACGTCCATTAGGATTGGTTTCCGCATTATATGTTTCTGTACGAGCATTTATGTTATCTGCTTTATAACATTCAACGAACTCGTCAAGATGGTGACGAAGCATTGGGTTTGTTGCTAATGTATGTTTTACACCAGTACGATAATCAAAGAACCAGATATCTTTTGTCGTTGTACCTTTTGTAAAGAACAACACATTTGCCTTTACACCTTGAGCATAGAAAATGCCAGTTGGCAAACGAAGAATAGTATGAAGGTTAAAATTCTTTAACAACTCTTTGCGTATGGTTTCTCCTGCCCCGCCTTCAAACAATACGTTGTCAGGCAATACAACAGCCGCTCTACCACCATTTTTAAGCATAACCATCATATGTTGAAGGAAGTTCAACTGATTATTCTTTGTTTCAACATAAAAATCTTGGCGATCAATTTCAACGGAACCAGCAGGACGTGTTCCAAATGGAGGATTTGCAAGAATAACATCAACCAAAGTTGAAGGTGATTTTTCTAATGAATCTTGGCAAACAATAGGACTTCTGTCTGTACCAATTCCATGTAAATAAAGATTCATTGACGCAAGCGTAACAACGAGCGGTGTATTGTCACATCCGTGGAGAGATTGGTTTCTTAGAAAATCTTGTTTTGCTTTGTCTGAAGACTGAGTTTTCATATAGTCGTATGCTGCAAGCAAGAAACCACCCGTACCGCAAGCAGGGTCACAAACAGTTTCTCCAATTTTAGGAGATGCAACATCGACCATTGCTTGAATCAAAGAACGTGGTGTAAAATATTGACCTGCCCCACTCTTCTTATCTTGACCATTCTTCTCCAAAATACTTTCATAAATAGCACCTTTAACATCGCCATCCATTATCAACCAAGATTCTTCGTTGATAAGTGTAATGACTTTTTTAAGATATACTGGTTTATCTATTTTATTCTGTGCTTTAGTATAAATAGTTCCGATAAGATTGTCTTGCTTGCTAAGTTCTTCCAGTGTATCTTCGTATTGCTTAACCAAATCAAAACCATCCAGATTAACCAAATCTTCCCAACGATAACCTTCAGGAATAGCAGAGTCTTCTCCGAATGTTTTTACATTTTCATCATCCATCTTCAAAAACAGAAGATAAGTCAATTGTGTGATATAATCAGTGAATCCAACACCTTGACCTGACAAAGTTGTTGCAAGATTCCAAACCTTTTTGGTTAATGATTGTGTATTTGCTTGTGCCATATTTATTATGATGTTTTTCTATAAATCAAAAATTGTGATAAAGAAGTAATATAATTATCAGCTTCATTTCTGCCGCCAAAAGCGTTAATTAATTGTGCCGCATACGATCTATCTTGGTCACGAATAATATCATTTATTGTACATGAACCATTTGAAGCTATATATGTGACAATCTGTTTCAACAAATCTGACTGCTTTTCAGTAATATCTCTTTGCATCTGACCGCACCAAAGATTGAAATACTGTTTTGCCGATGAACATAAACTATTAAGTGTAGTTATTTGATTGTATGCGTACCTAACTAATTGGATAATATTGGTTATTGCCTCTTTTTCTTCCTGTGTTGAAAATTTAACAACAGAATCCGGATTTATCAAAGCGTATGTATTCCACAATAAATGCGAATTGAATTTGTTGTTTGCAAATTTCAATTTATTTTCCAAATCTTTTAGCATAGCATACGTAATAGATTCGCCTTTGTTATTGTATATTATACGTAATGCTTCTATCTCATCCTTATGTCCATTAATGTAAGTCTCAAAAGCATGTGTCGTTTCACAAGCTTCTTCCAATGAAAAACCTTTTGAGATAAGAGAATCCTCTCCTGGCTGTAATATGGTGACAAAACCAGCATTAAGTATAAGCAAATAATCTCTTGCTTCTGGATTATTCGTAAGTACAGAAACCAACTGCTTACGTTCATTGTTTGGTTCGTTGATATTTACATAAGTAGGCAAAGTATTTTCTTCTAATGCGTTATAAATATTAACAATAATATCGTGCATATCAACTCCTGTCAACTTAACAAACTCATTACGTTCATCATCATTACTCTTGTTATATATACGTGATAATTTTGATGCCAACAAGTAAAGAAATTCATCACAAACATTGCCGTGAGTTATAAGTTCAAATAATTCTCTTAATGTTATCGTTGGACGACCACCTTCACCATCTACAGGAGGTATTCTTTTTTCATGCTCTGTTACACCAACTGCATCAACCAAATAAAATACATCTTTACTAAAAGCATTGGGTGTAACATTCCTAAGTTGGTCATCACTGATGGTACGAACCCCACGACCTTTCATTTGGACGTATAAAGGTTCCGATTGTACATCACGCATAAACATCACTACTTCCAATGGTTTTATATCGGTTCCTGTTGCCACAAGAGTAACAGTTACTGCAATGCGGAAATCTTTGTCATTGCGGAATTGTCTAATCAATTCATTGCTATCACCAGCTGAATACGTGATTTTCTGTACAAATTTATCATCTGTTCTACCGAACACCTCCTTCGCAATTTTCACTATATTAGTTGCATGATCATCGTTGAGAGCATATATCAATGTCTTAGGCAAATAATCCATATTAGGTTCTCGCTGCGGATCCGTGAACAGTTCAGTATATACCACATCACGATATGTTTCAAGCACAAGTTTAATCTGAGCAGAATTAACAACACTGCGATTAAGCTCTTCACTTGTATATGTAATCGATTCCTTTGTATTTATATTTTCAATTTTACTAGTATAACGTGTAATTTTCTTTACGTTTTCACCTTCAAGAATAACACCGCCTTCTTCTGTTGCTTTAGTTTTGATTCGATATATTCTATGTGCAACATTAACCCCATCAGCAATTGACTGCTCTAATGTGTAGTTTACAACAATATTATCATCAAAGAATGATAACGTTTCGGGTATAGGCGTTGCAGTAAGGCCAACAATTCTCGCGCTATTAAAATATTCAAGAACTTTGCGCCAATTGCCATATATAGAGCGATGGCACTCATCAACGATAATCATATCAAAGAAATCTGGTGGTAATGCAACATTTGTTGGCAATGTAATTTCACCATCAGGTTCATCACCAAATGTTTCATCATCATCGTCATCAATTATTTCTTCTCCTTTGAGCAATGAAAATAGCCGTTGAATTGTACAAATAACGACATTGCTATCAGTTGGAATCTTTGCAGATTTCAATCTATTTACAGAATATATCGTATTGAATGAATCGCCATTTTCAGTAAGACGGAACATTCCAAATTCACCTTCTGCTTGTTTGCCAAGATTATTTCTATCAACAAGGAATAAAATCCGTCTTTGGTTCATTTTTGTATATGACAACATTCTGTATGCAACCATACAGGCCGTATATGTTTTACCAGCACCTGTCGCCAACACCATCAATGCACGACTCTTTCCCTCGCGGAAACTCTTTTCCAATCCAACTACAGCATCTTTTTGACAATTACGCAAGGCTTTTATCTCACGCTCTGTTAATGATGGTAATCCTGCAAACTCATCTTCTATTCCCAATATCTTTGCTATTTCTTTAGGAGTATGAATATGATTTAACTTCTCATAGTCAGCATCTTCCTTCCTATTATCCTTAAATATCAAAGTATTGCCATTTGATTGATATATCAGTGGCAGAGGATTCATAAATGTTTGATATCTACTAGGAACTATTCTTGTATAATTAGCGGCTTGCTCACATACATTAGGAGATAAAACATCAATTTCTTCACGCTTAGCTTCTAAAACGCCAACGGCTTTACCGTTTATAAAGAGAAAATAATCAGCTCTCTTATTTCCTTTAAGAAGACCTTCTTTTATTGCCACAGCACTCATGTTTGGAGCATAATGGTCTCTATCAACCACTTTCCAACCTGCTTCTGCAAACATTCCGTCTATTTTAACACGTGCTTTCTCTTCTGGAGTCATACTGATAATTTTATATTATGAGAAGTTTATTTAGCTTCAAAAATAGTTAATTTTTATTAACAAAATAAGTATAAATATTAAAAAAATTAACAGTAATTAAAGAAACTTTTATTTCAAAATCGTCAATCGACAATTGACGATTTATTCACATATCGCAACATTTTTAAATCCACATCCAAAGTCTGTTGTCAGTTGTCTTAACAAAAATTAACATCTCTTCCCTACTTTCATTAACATCACGTTAAAAATTGTTAAAACCGAAACATTTCCTTTGCAAACGCTTGACAAAAGGAATGCGATTGTTGTAGTTTTGCAGTATTAACCAAAGTTTATGTTACAATGAAAAAATCAGATGAAAAGGTCGTCATTTTTCAGACCGAAGACGGCGTAACGTCCATTGACGTCAAACTGGATGGAGAAACGGTTTGGCTGTCGCAACCTCAATTGTCAGAATTGTTTCAAACTGACAGAACTTCTATTTTAAGACATATTAGGAATATCTATACGACAGAGGAACTTGAGGAAAATTCAACCTGTGCATTTTTTGCACAAGTTCGAGAAGAGGGACACAGAACTGTTACTCGTAGTATTCCTTATTACAATTTAGATATGATTATATCTGTTGGTTACAGAGTTAATTCCAAACGTGGCACTCAATTCAGAATCTGGGCGAATAAAGTTCTCAAAGAATATCTTATTAAAGGTTTTGTCATAAACGACAAAATAACTCAAAGAAAGTATGAAGAACTTTCACAATTGGTTCATATTCTTGGTCGCACAATTAGTTCAAAACCAGAATTATCAAATCAGGAAAATCTAGATTTGATAAATGTCGTAAGAGATTATACTTACGCACTAGACACTCTTGACAGATACGATTATCAAAAACTAAAAATCGAGAAAACAACCTTTGAGAACAAATTCATCGCCACTTACGACAATGCCATATTAATTATTCAAAATCTTAAAGAAAAATTCGGTGGATGCTGGTTATTCGGAAATGAAAAAGATGATTCATTTAAAAGTTCTATTAGACAGATTTATCAGACTTTCGATGGCGTTGACCTCTACCCTTCTGTCGAAGAAAAAGCGGCAATGTTGCTTTATCTTGTTACTAAAAACCATTCTTTTAGCGATGGCAACAAACGTATCGCCGCAACTTTGTTTCTTTGGTTTATGCAGAATAACGGGATTTTATATAACTCCGATAATTCCAAACGAATAAGCAATGGGACCTTAGTCGCTATCACTCTGATGATTGCAGAAAGTCGCCCCGAAGAAAAAGACGTAATGGTTAAGGTAGTAGTGAATTTAATCAATAAGGATAATTGATTTTTGGAGCACTATGGTCCATTCTCTTAACAAATCTTAACATCATTTCTTAATATTTCATCGGTTTATGTTAAAAATTGTTAAAACCGAAACAATTCCTTTGCAAACGCTTGACAAAAGGAATACGATTGTTGTAGTTTTGCAGTATTAACCAAAGTTTAGAAATCGTGGAAAATAAGAAAGAAACAAATCCAGCCTTACCGCAGTATGTCCTGGCAGTAAAGGAAATCAAGAACGCTATTATCGACAGTCGTTATCGTGCGGCACGGCAAGTTAACAAAGAGGTGCTTGAATTGAATTACGGTATAGGCAGATTTATATCAGAAAACAGCAGACGTGCTCAATGGGGTTCAAACGCTATTGCCGTAATATCCCAAATGCTACAACAAGAATTGCCTGGTCTTAAAGGCTATTCTGAAGCTAGCATAAAAATGATGAGAATCTTTTATGAAGAATGGAGTGTTCTGTTCGAAAATCGTCAATTGACAATTGACGATTTTAACAACTTGATAGACAATACATCAAACAACAAAATAACTATTTGTCACTTTTCAACAGAAAAGATATCAGAATCAGATTTGACTTGCTTTTTAAATGTCGGATTCACTAATCATTATATTATTTTAACTAAAACCAAAAGCTTAGAAGAACGACTGTTTTACATCCGACGTTGTGCTAAAGAGTTCTGGAATGTCGAAACGACGAAGTATCATCTCAAAGAAGATCTTTATCATAAAGAAGGGAACTATCTTTTTCAGACACATCAAAACCAATGGGTGTTTCAACATATCGTACATCGCAAGAATTACCAGAACGCTTCAGAAAAGCATTACCAAGTATTGATGATTTGAAGATGTTATTGTAAAAAAGTGATAGCTCACAGCAACAACACGATGATACGTTAAAGAACTTTAACGAAAAATGTTAACAAATTTCCCTAATATGAAAAATAATGACAATGTTAATGATTATTAACTGAAAATATTTGGAAATCAATATGTAAGGATTTAGTTTTGCAGGGAGAAACCAAAGTTTAGAAATCATGGCAAAAAATATAGTAAAAGATGAGAAATATCCTATTTTCATTGTATCAGATAAAAATTTTAGCATCAATGATGATTATATAACTTTATTATCTAATATCAAACAACGTTTTAAAAATAGTCAGATCAAAGCAGCTGTAAGAATCAATGACGCTATGCTTGATTTTTATTGGAGTGTTGGTTTTGATATAGTAGAAATGCAAAGTATTCATAAATGGGGAAGCGGAGTTATCAAACAGCTTAGTCTTGATTTACGAGCTGCATTTCCTGATAAAGATGGTTTTTCCGTACGCAATTTAGAATATATGAAGAAATGGTATTTGTTTTATTGCGAGCACTTTGCAAAATCGCACCAACTTGGTTCGCATTTCTCTTTACCAAAAGAATTTTCATTAGTTCCATGGCGTCATCATGTCCATATCGCATATAAATGTAAATCCATAGAAGAAGCGATGTTTTATATTTATCAAACCATTGAACAAAATTGGAGCAGAAAAGAACTTGAAGATAACATATCCGACAACTTATATGCAAAACAAGGAAAAGCATTGACAAATTTTAACTGTCAACTTTCTGAACCACAAAGTAAATTAGCTCAAGAAATACTAAAAGACCCTTATAATTTTGAGTTTTTATCAATGAAAAATGGATACAACGAACTGCAATTAGAAGAAGCATTGATTAATAACATTACACGTTTTCTATTAGAATTAGGTGTAGGATTTGCTTTTGTAGGACGTCAGATGGAATTACGAATGAGTAATGGAAAATCATTTTTCCCAGATTTGATATTCTATCATATCAAATTAAAATCATATGTCGTAATTGAACTAAAAGTTGTTGATTTTTTGCCTGAATTTATAGGGAAACTGAATTTTTATGTCTCAGCCGCTGACGAGTTATTGCGTTCCAAAGATGATAATCCAAGCATAGGACTTTTGATCTGTAAATCAAAAGATAAAACAATGGTTGAATGGGCTTTTAGAGGCATCAACACTCCTATCGGCGTTGCTGAATATCAATTACAAGAAATCATTGACAAAACGACTATTGAAAATTCATTTTAAAACTCAAAAAGGAACGATAGAATCCCCTACCGTTCCTTTTTTTCTGGACGCGATGAATCACGTCCCTACAATTATGAATTATGCATTAAGAATTATGAATTCCTAATTATTTATTGTGTCTCTCATGTCTCTTGATAGAAGCTGGCTCGATGTTCATCTTCTCGCCTTGCAACAATGAGATCACGCCGTCAACGACAACATTCTTGTCTGTGATGTTTTCGCCTGATTCTGCTGCTCTGCGTTTTTGACATTCTGGACAGTCACAGTCGTTGTGATATTCTTTTGGCTCTGTGTATGTTGTGATAACGCCTTCGAAGTTACGCAAGACAACCTTGCCTGGAGCTTGTGAGATGACGTATTGTGGCATAACTGGTGTCTTGCCACCGCCGCCTGGAGCGTCAACAACGAATGTTGGTACTGCATAACCTGATGTGTGACCACGGAGACCTTCGATGATTTCGATACCTTTTGAAACTGGAGTACGGAAGTGTTCCAATCCCATTGAAAGGTCGCATTGATAAATATAATAAGGTCTTACACGCATCTTGACCAAGCAGTGAACGAGTTTCTTCATGACGTGAACACAGTCGTTAACACCTCTTAACAATACGCTTTGGTTACCTAATGGAACGCCGGCATTAGCGAGTCTGTTACATGCTTCTATTGCTTCTGGTGTTACTTCGTTTGGATGGTTGAAGTGTGTGTTGATCCATATTGGATGGTATTTCTTCAACATTTCGCACAACTCTGGAGTGATACGTTGTGGACAAACGACAGGAGTACGTGTTCCGAGACGAACTATCTCAACGTGTGGGATAGCGCGCAAACGGCTGATGATGTATTCCAACTTAGCGTCGCTAACCATCAATGAGTCGCCGCCTGACAAGAGAACGTCGCGTACTTCTGGTGTTCTTTCGATATATTCTAATGCTCTTTCTATTCTTTCTTGTGGTGACTCATCGTCTTTTTGTCCAGCAAAACGACGACGTGTGCAGTGACGGCAGTACATTGAACACATGTCGGTGATGAGGAACAAAACTCTGTCTGGATAACGGTGTGTCAAACCTGGAACTGGTGAGTCTTCGTCTTCATGCAATGGGTCCAACAAGTCAGCACTTGCGATGTTTGTCTCTAATGCTGTTGGGATACATTGACGACGTACTGGATCCTTAGGGTTGTTAGGATCGATGAGACTTAAATAATAAGGAGTGATAGCCATACGTAATGTTGAGAGAACGCTGCGTACACCGTCTTCTTCTTCAGGAGTGAGCTGAACATATTGTTTCAACTGTTCCAAAGTCTCAATACGGTTCTTGACTTGCCATTTCCAGTCATTCCATTGTTCGTCGGTGACGTTAGGAAATAATTGTTTTCTTCTTGATTCCATCTTATATATGTTAAAGAAAATGAAAGTCGAGAGACGTAAATCCCTCAACTTTCAATTATTATTATGCATAAAGTTCTTCGAAAATCTTACGGAGTTCTGGGCATTCGCGGAGTTCTTGTAATGTGAATTCTGCGTGACCTTTTGTATAACCGTTACCGATGATCATGTTAACGTCTGAGCCGATGCCTTCAGCGCCGAGAGCTGCTTTTGTGAAGCTTGTTGCCATTGAGAAGAAGTAAACAACGCCATCGTCTTTTGTGCAGAGAACAGCTGTCATTTCTTGATCTGGAACGTTAACGCAGTTGATTGTAACGTCAGCCATCTTACCGTCTGTGAGTTTGTAGATAAGTTCGTAAACTTGAACTGGTGTCATGCCAGCAACGCTTTCTACTACGTCGCAGAAACCGAGTTCCTTGATACGGTTTGTACTCTTAGGGCTGTTTGCCAAACCGATGACCTTACCTGTAACGCCAACGCGTTTCTTAGCTTCGTAGCAGCATAACATACCTGATTTACCGCCAGCGCCGAGGATAACGACATTTTGACCATATTGGCATAACTTAGCTGTCTGAGCTGGAGCACCAGCAACGTCTAATGCTGAAAGAGCCAATTTTTCTGGCATGTCGTTAGGAATCTTAGCGTAGATACCGCTTTCGAAGAGGATAGCCTTACCTTTGATGTCAACTTGGTCAACGTCTTTGCGGATTTCAAGGATTTCGTCGATGCGAAGTGGTGTCAATGACAATGATACCAATGTTGCGATGCGGTCGCCTTCTTGTAAGTCGATCTTGCCTTTCAAAGCATCGCCGATCTTTTCAACTTTACCGAGCAACATACCGCCTGAACCTGTTCTGCGGTTGCGGTGTTTGCCTTGTAATTCAACGTTGAGTAACATTTCTTTCTTAACTTCTTCAAGAATGCGTTCTTCGCTAGCGCCTTCGCCTGCTTGTTGTGTTGCATAGTTGTAGATGTCTGTGAAAGAAGCTGAGTCGATATTTAATGTTTGAACGTCGATGAGGATTTCGTTGTCCCAAATCTCGTCCATATTGTTGTTCAATTTGTTAGCTGGTTGTGGAAGAACGCCGACTGGTTCAATAACGCGGTGTGTACCGTATTTGTTTCCTTTTTGTTGCATGATATTTAGTGTTTTAAGTTAATATTTCCTTTCCCTTGTGAATACTCACAAATGCTCGCAAAGATAAAAATAAATATGATTAAAAACAAAGAAAGTTTAATTTTTTTCTTGAGGTTTTAGGGGATCTAAATGAGGCTTTTTTCTTGCAAAATCGCAAAGAACTAAAAGGATAATTTTCAACTGTCAATTATATTATAAATAAAAATATTCATTAGCCATTAGACTTTCGTCATTAGTCAATTTACTTGGGCGTTACGGCTCCGCTTACAGCTCCGCCGTCGGGCTTTCCGCTATATCTTTGCTCCGCTACGCTACGCAAAGGATGCCGCTCCAATCCCTAACGCTTTGGAGGCTACTAAAAACAAACAAAAACTCACAATTCCAAGAATCTGCTTATACGCCATTGACTTAAAACTGGGCGCACTGATAAACCGTAGTAGCGGTCGTCTAAGCAAAACACTTCCGGACCGTCACTATTTAAATAGAGGTTGTCTGCTTTCTCGTCGCGGTAGCGGTCAAAGGTATCGTCATAAGGAGTCGAACTCCAATAGTAACCGCGGCTTCCAGCGTAGTTGAGCGATGACTCGTAGCGACAACCAGCAGCAGGAAGGAAGATACTATTGCCACTTGGTCCTTCTACATTATAGCCATCAACACCGTTCCGTGTTGTCCATGTCCACATGCAGTTGTCTAACAATTCGTTTCGTTCTGCATCTGTCGGCATCCTCCAACCTCCACCCCAGTTGGATCGTGCTACGTCATATTCGGCATTACCAGCAATATCATCCATTTGCTTGCCATAAGTGAGACTATTTTCTTCTCTGTATTCTGCTTTAGGACTTGTCTCACCCCATGCGTAATATTCACCGTATTCTTCAGGAGAATTAGCGCCAACATTACAAGTTGCCCACTTAACGCTTAATCCCAAGTCAACATATTCATAACCGTTGTGTTTTTTATTTCCACATGACACCATCATCATATAGAATAATGCCATCAATAAACATAATCTTTTCAACACTTTTACTTTTTAATGGTTTATAATGTCACAATTTTACAAAATTATTCAAATCATATTACAAAACATCACGAAATATTTTCATGTAAACTTTTTTTACAGTGTACAATTACAATGATTTATGGAGTGATGATGTAATAAAGCAATGAGGTTTTATTTATACCTAGAAAGACTATACCTAAAGTCCGTTGACCGTTTTCTTTATAAAAAAAACTGCCGTCATTATAACAGCAGCTCTCTATAAATTTTCAATTTTCAATTTCTTGGTTTAAGTCCCAAAATCTCTCTTGCTTCGTCTGAAGTTGCTACTTCACGGCCGAGTTCTTTAGCGAGACGAACGACCTTAGCTACGAGTTCGCCGTTTGACTTAGCGAGGACGCCTCTTGAGAGATATAAGTTATCTTCGAAACCGACTCTTACGTTACCGCCCATTGCGATAGCAGCAGCAGCGATTGGGAATGCGTGACGGCCGATACCTGTTGCTGTCCATGTTGAACCAGCAGGGATAGCGTTGACCATCCAGCAGAGGTTAGCTACTGTAGCTGGTGTACAGCCTGGAACGCCGAGGACGAAGTTGAACTGCATTGGAGCAGCAGGAACTTCACCTTTACGAGCCATATTTAAGATAGTGTCGATGTGACCCATTTCGAAGCATTCGTATTCTGGCTTGATGCCGCGTTCTAACATACGTTTGCCGAAAGCACGCATTGTTGGCATTGTGTTGTCGAAGATCTCGTCGCCGAAGTTACATGTGCCGCAGTCCAATGTTGCCATTTCTGGAAGTGGGTTTGTATCTGTTGACTGGAGACGTTCGTCTGGTGTCATACCGACAGCGCCGCCTGTTGAAGGGATCAAGATTACGTTAGGACAAGCTTTGTAGATAGCTTCTTCGCATTCTTGGAAACGAGCAGCGTTCTGTGTTGGAGTGCCGTCGTCGAAACGAACGTGAAGGTGAACGATAGCAGCGCCAGCGTCAACAGCTGACTTAGCTTCTCTAACGATTTCCTCTACTGTATAAGGAACAGCTGGGTTTTGTTCTTTAGTTACTTCTGCGCCGCAGATAGCAGCAGTGATAATGAGTTTTTCCATCGTGTAATATTTTATCTTTCAATTCTTTGACATTGTTTTGGAACTACGCATGTGCCGCTAGCACGACAAACGACGATTGGTTCTGGCAATACGTCAGCTGCTGAGTCAGAGATGTCTGGACGTGGGATGATGACCTTACGTGCTACGAATTCCATCTTACGTGATGTGTTGCCTATTTTTGTAACCCAGCCTTCTGCTTCGATATAGTCGCCAGCATATACTGGAGCCAAGAATTCGATATTGTCGTATGCGCAGAAGAGACCTTCGTCACCGTCTGTCATGATTAATAATTCTGTTGCAACATCGCCGAAGAGGTGTACCATGTGAGCACCGTCAACCAAATTGCCGCCGTAGTGAGCGTCTTTTGCACTCATACGTAATCTAATAAGTGATCTATATTCTTTTTCCATTTTATTGTATTTTTATTGTTTAAAGTTTAAGGTTTAAAGTTTAAAGTATTTAAAGTTCGTCGAAATCAGACCTTAAACCTTAAGCATTAAACCTTAAACCCATTATAATTTTATTATTATTTTTCTAAATAAATGCCATCAACGAAGATACCAGAAGCGTGGATTTGTTCTGGAGCTATTTCGCCTCTCTTGACGAGTTTCTCTGCTTCAACTACTACGTAGTCTGCTGCCATTGCCATAAGAGGATTGAAGTTTTGTGATGTTCCGAGAAATACCATGTTGCCGTCTTCGTCAACGATGTTAGCACGCAAGTAAGCGATGTCAGCTTTCAATGGTTTCTCTAAGATATAATCCTTACCGTCAACGTTGACGATTTGCTTTCCTTCTTGGATTAAAGTTCCCATGCCTGTTGGAGTGAGCACTCCGCCGAGACCTGCGCCGTAAGCTCTGATACGTTCTGCGAGTGTGCCTTGTGGTACGTATTCAACTTCGAGAGTGCCGGCATTCTTTTGTGCAGCGGTTTCTTTGTTGGTTCCTGTATGTGATACAATAGCTTTCTTTACTTGATGATTTGCAACAAGTTTGCCATGAGCAACATTATCGTATGCAGTGTCGTTAGCGATGATTGTGAGGTCTTTAACGCCTTTCTCGACGATAGCATCAATAATTTGAACGGCACTTCCCAGTCCGAGGAATCCGGCAAACATAATTGTCATACCGTCGTTCACCTTTGCAACGGCTTCTTCTAATGTTATCAGCTTATTCATATATCTTAATTTTTAATTTTAATTCTTAATATAATAAAGCGCAAATATAACTTTTTTTCTCAAATCTTTTACATTAATTAAACAATATTTTTCGAAGGAAAAATAAGGGGATATTGAGAGTATTAAAGGCTAAAGACAAATGACTAAAGGCTAAAGGGTTAGATGATGCCGAATGACAAAAATTACGGCAGACAAAACCGTAAATTTTTACAATAAACATGATTCACAATGCTGTATTGGAAAATTCCATCTCAATCCCTCTCAAATATCATTTCGTATTCCTTGTCATCTGGCGATGGCAATATCTCTCCGTCAGATATGGCGGTAAAGACAGAAACAAGTTCCTTCTCGTTCTTATCTTCGCGAATATATTGTTTCTTTAATTTCGGTTTGATGCTCTGCGACGTAATATCAACGACCTTACGTTTTAATGTCTTCTCTGCTGTCTCGCCGAATCCTACGTGCCAGCAGTATTTTCCAACGATTTCATTCTTTGAATTAAAAATCACAAGATGTACAGCAGGATGCAAAACCTTATTGCCGTTATGAATCTCGCAATGAAGCGCACGACCCATAATATTTCCACGTTCATTTACTATCGGAAGGAAATCCGTAGGATTGTTTTCTGGTTTAAACTTTGACTGTTGGCTGCTGGCCATTGGCTTTTGGCTTTTGGCTGAACTTTCTGTCACTTCGACAAGCTCTGTGACCGTATTAGTGTCTGAGCCTACCGAAGGCAATTCAGAACTTTGAACGCTGACTTTTGACTCCAACTCTGACACAGACTGCTGACTGCTGATAGCATTGGTGCCTGAGCCTGTCGAAGGCAATTCAAAACTTTCCGTCACTTCGACAAGCTCAGTAACCGCTCTTTGCTCACGGCTCATAGCACGCAGCTCATAACTTTCGAAAACGCCTTGTATTTCAATAGTTTCAACTCCTCTCGGAAGACTCACCTCTATCCTATCGCCTTTCTTTTTTCCTATCAACGCTTTAGCGATCGGAGAGACAAACGAAATCAGTCCTTTGGAAGCGTCTGCTTCGTCAACTCCGACAATACGAACCACCTTATCGTTGAACTTCACATAAGATCCGAAGCTCACGACATCTGGATTGGATTTGGTCGGGTCAATCAAAACAGCTGTATTGATGCGCTCGGAAAGCTGTCGCATCTTGGCGTCGATATAATTTTTCAGTATGTAATTGGATGCTGCTTCTGCACGTTCTTTCTTAAGATTTTCCATCTCATCGTTAAGAAGTGCAAGTCCTTCCGGCGTGACATAATTAGGCACACCCTGAGGCAGAAACGCTCTCGGCAAAACCATAGGAACCTCTTCTTGGTCACCCTCTTTAACAAAACCGCGGCTCATCTTTTTTAAGACACCAAGACGCCGAGTCACCAAGTCACCAAGCTTGGAGTCTCGGTGTCTTAGTGACTCGGTGTCTTTTTAATTAAACATTATCTCAACTTTACCAATCTGAGTATCTATGCAGTCGTATGATGCTGCGAAACTCATTATGGCGTCAAGCACATTGCGGCTTGGTCTTTCATTCTTAAAAGCTTCCTTAAGTGATTGTCTCACTACGTTTTCGTATTCGCTTTCAATATCGTTATCTTGTAAAAAAAGTGTAGATTTATAATCCATAGGCAAAATATTTCATTTTAATTTGCCTACTTAACGACGATAAATTACACTTTATTTTATGAAAGTTAAAAATTATTTATCGTAAGCGAAAGATTGTTCTCTTTAGCCATTTTTCTAAGGTTGATGATAGCGTAGCGCATTCTTCCTAAAGCAGTGTTAATGCTCACGTTAGTGGCTTCTGCAATATCTTTGAAAGACATATCGGCATACATTCTCATATTCAGCACTTCCTTCTGTTCTTCTGGCAAGAAATCTATCATCTTACGGATGTCGTTATAGACTTGCTCCGTCACCATCTTGTCTTCAACGGAAAGGTCAGTTATTTTAGCATTGTCTAAAATGTCATAATCATTATTGACGGAATCCGCCATCGGGAGACGCTTCGCCTTACGGAAATGATCGATGATGAGGTTATGCGCGATACGCATAGCGAATTGTATGAACTTACCTTCTTCCTTATAAGCACCAGCTTTAATAGTGCGGATAATCTTTAAAAACGTATCTTGGAATATATCATCAGCAAGCTGTCTGTCCTTGACAAGCATTAAGATGTATGAAAAGACCTTATTTTGATGACGCTCTACCAACAATTCAAAACTAGCGACGTTACCGTTTCTGTAACTCTCGACCAATTGTTTGTCACTTAATATTTCTATCATTTTTTCTCTTTGTTATAATTAAAGAGTAAAGTTTAATCGATAGTGCGTCTCCTATTTTTTAGTTATACAATAATAATTTTTATACTGCGTACAAATTTCTGCAAATATAAAAATCTTTTCTTTATGTTCCAACATTTTTTTGTAAATTCGTAAAAAATTTTTCAAGCCTATTTTTCTTAAAAAAAGATGAAAAGATTAGACAACATAAATATACAAGGTGCAAGGGTTAACAACTTAAAAAACATCAGTTTAAGCATTCCAAAAAACAAATTCGTCGTCATAACAGGATTGTCAGGTTCCGGCAAATCGTCATTGGCATTCGACACCATTTATGCCGAAGGTCAGCGTCGTTACGTTGAGAGTCTTAGCGCATACGCCAGACAGTTTTTAGGAAGAATGACAAAACCAGACGTTGACCTCATCAGCGGACTTTCTCCTGCCATCGCCATAGAGCAGCGTGTCAACTCCAGCAACCCACGTTCTACCGTAGGAACAAGCACCGAGATTTATGAATATCTCAAGCTTCTTTTTTCAAGAATCGGACGCACCTTCTCTCCTATCAGCGGCATTGAAGTGAAACGCCATCAAATCAACCATGTGGTCGATTTCATCATAGAGCAAAAAGGCTGCGCCGTATATATCTTGTCACCTATAATAATTCCTGAAGGAAGAAAAACAGACGAGCATTTCAACATCCTGCTTCAACAAGGTTTCAACCGTCTTTTCATCGACAACAAAATGGTGAGAATCGAAGATTATCTCAAAGAAAAAAACTTCGACAAAATTGATAATGTCAGAATAATGATCGACAGGATGAAAGTCAACGACAAGACTTCTGACAACATCCCTCAGATTTCCGATTCCGTACAGACCGCTTTTTACGAAGGCAACGACAGCTGTATCATCCTCGTCGATGACGGTGACAAACGCGGCGAACACCTTTTCTCGTCACGTTTTGAAGCCGACGGAATAACATTCGAGACACCGACGACTCATCTTTTTTCATTCAACAACCCTTACGGAGCCTGTCCGATATGCGAAGGCTTCGGCAGCATAATAGGCATCGACCCAGACCTCGTGATTCCAGACAAGTCATTATCGATTTACGACAACGCAATAGCATGCTGGCGCGGCGATAAAATGAGCGCGTGGAGAGACCAGCTAATCAAGACAGCACGTCATTTCGACTTCCCTATCCATAAGCCATACTATGAACTCTCTCAGCAACAGAGAGAGCTGCTATGGACAGGCAACAAATATTTCAGCGGCATTAACGATTTCTTCAAAGAAGTTGAATCACAGACTTATAAGATTCAATATCGCGTCATGTTATCGCGTTATCGCGGCAAGACTGTATGTCCCGAATGCCACGGAACACGTCTCAGAAAAGAAGCCAATTATGTGAAGATTAACGGCAAAAGCATCACAGAACTGTGCGAGATGTCATTACTAGATCTAAAAACATTCTTCGACGAATTGGTCTTGAGCAAGACAGAACACGACATCGCAGAACGACTTCTCACAGAAATAAAAAACCGTCTCAACTTCCTCGTTGAAGTTGGTTTGGAATATCTCACCTTGAATCGTGCCGCCAACACACTTTCAGGCGGCGAGTCACAGAGAATCAACCTCGCCACTTCTTTAGGAAGCTGCCTCGTCAGTTCCACCTATATATTAGATGAGCCAAGCATCGGGCTTCACTCACGCGACACTCAACGTCTCATCAAGGTTTTAAGAAGATTACGCGACATCGGCAATACCGTCATCGTGGTTGAACACGACGAAGAGATAATACGCGCGGCAGATCATATCATCGACATCGGACCATACGCTGGCGTCAACGGCGGCGAGGTCGTCTTTGAAGGAAATATTGAAGATATGATGAATCGTAGAGACGTCACCCCTGTGGCGTCTATGACGATGAAATATCTTTCCGGAGAGAAGAAGATTCCTGTTCCAGCGCGACGACGTAAATGGAACAACGCCATCGAATTCATAGGATGTATGGAACATAACTTAAAGAACATCAACGTCAAGATACCGTTAAATGTATTGACAGTGGTGACAGGCGTCAGCGGTTCAGGAAAATCCACCTTGGTGAACGACATCATATACACCTCATTAAAGAAACATTTTGAAGGAACGTCAGACAAAGTCGGCGCGTTCGGCAAGATACAAGGCAGCCTCATGGCGATACAAGCCGTTGAATACATCAACCAGAATCCTATCGAAAGATCATCGCGTTCCAATCCAGCGACTTACGTCAAGGCTTTTGATGAGATAAGACAACTTTTTGCAGAGCAGAAACTCGCTAAAAACCGCGGCTTGAAGCCAGGATATTTCTCTTTCAACGTCTCAGGAGGACGCTGCGACAATTGTCAGGGCAGCGGCACGTTGAAAGTAGAGATGCAGTTCATGGCTGATATTTATCTGAAATGCGACGTCTGCCATGGCAGCCGCTACAAAGAAGAAGCTCTTGAAATAAAATTCAAGAACAAGAGCATCAGCGACATCTTGAATATGAGCATCGACGAAGTAGTGAACTTCTTCGAAGAAAATAAAGAAGGTGAATTCAAGAATATAATAGAAAGAATCATCGCCAAGATGAAGCCTCTGCAAGACGTTGGGTTAGGATACCTCCAAGCTGGACAGCCATCATCCACATTGAGCGGCGGCGAGGCGCAACGTATCAAACTCGCCTCGTTCCTGATAAACGGCACCAACGAGAAACCTACCTTATTTATATTTGACGAGCCAACGACGGGACTTCACTTCCACGACATAAACAAGTTGTTGAAAGCATTCGAAGCTTTAATTAATAATGGACATTCTCTCATCGTCATCGAACACGACCCTGACGTAATCAAGACGGCAGACTGGATTATAGACCTTGGACCAGAAGGCGGCGACAAAGGAGGAAACCTCATTTTTGAAGGAACGCCTGAAGACCTTCTGAAATGCGAGGAATCGTTTACAAGAAAAACTATTAAATTGAAAATGGAAAATTAGTGTAAAAGTTAATAGTCGATACCCAAGAGTCCAGTCAGGGACGACAGTCCCCAGGCAGG
>JAFYNK010000058.1 GCA_017548125.1 Bacteroidales bacterium
ATTTTAGAATAAGTGAATTTTTAAATAAACAATGGCCATAATCTAACTTTTGCCTCCTATTTTTGCATCGGAGGCGTTCTCAAATGAATTTGTTTTGCGTTTTCATAGCTTTGTAATTTTTTGACAAAAATAAGACAATGAAAATGCATTTGTCAATAGAGATACAAGTTTTTGTAAGATGTAAAATCTTATTCTATTGCAAATCAATCATGTTTAAAAAAGTAGATACAAGTTTTTTCTATAGCTTATACTGTAATTCTCTTATGGCAAGAAGTAGAGGCTCTAAATCATGCTTTATAATACTGAATATTTCTTCAGCATCAATGTCGAAATAATGATGTGCAATGATATCTCGAACACCCATTATTTCGCTCCATGGAATGGATTTGTTTAGGGATAATATTTGCTTGTTTGTTACTTTATCAAATCCCTTTATACTTTCTCCAATTGCGATTAATAGCATACAGGCGGCATCTAATTTTTCCATGCCGGATGAGGAAGTAAGAAAGTCGTTTACGTGATTTATGTCTTTGGTTCGTTCTTTTAATCTTTCAATTGCATTTTCAATTTGTTTCAGAATGTTGACTGCTAATTCATTCCGTGAGTATTTCGATTCCATCCCTTTCAATCTCTCTCTTTAAAGTTTCATTCATGTTTTTGTGTTCTCTTACAATGTCAACATTACAAGCAAGAAGTTCTTCTAAGAAATGTTTCAGACGAATACGAAGTAACATGTTGGGTTTCATGACAACACATACGTCAATATCGCTGCTGTTAGTTTGTTCTTCTCTTGCAACAGAACCAAACAATTTCATAGAAGTGACGCCAAATTGTGATTTTATGACATCCGAAAATGACTTGATTGTCGATATATATTCACTTCTTGATTTCATGTCTCTATTATAACAATACAAAAATAAAAAAGTTTTTGGAAACCAATACAATTTTCAATTTTCAATTTCCAATTTCCCCACAATGTCTCCTTTTTCTTCGATATTTAATTTCTTTCTGATGGAGGTTCTTGCCTTGTTGACGGTGTTGACACTCTGTCCTAAAACTACTGCCGATTCCTGTGCGGTGAAAGGCGTGAAAGCAAGGATGCAAACTTTATATTCTGTGTCTGTGAGGTTTGGATATTTCGTCTTTATCTCTTTTGCGAGGCCGGGTTGTTCTTCGTTGAAGATGTTTAATATCGCATCGAAAGATGTTTCTGACATGCCCTCAATCTTTCCTTTTATCATCTTGTAGCGTGTTTCGGAATTGGATTTGTTGTTTTCCATCATGGTCATGCTATAGACCAACATATATTTCCACTGGAGATTTTTCTGTAAGGTCGCAACGATATCTTTCATCCTCAATTTGGTTTCATTGACCTCGTGAGTCAATGCGTCAATGTCGCCTTTGTTGTTGGAGATATGAAATTCCTGTTCCGAGACTTTCTGCTCATATTCTTGCAGCAGCTCATTAAGTCTGAGGTTATCTTCTTCATATCTCAACAATTCATTCTTTAGTTCCAATTCTATTTTCTTTTTCTTCAATCGTCTGTAAATATATGCTATAATCATAACGCTCATAATTAATAGAATGAAAGTCATGATGTTTATCAGACGCTGCTTTTTCAACAGTCTGTCATTATATTCATTTTCAATCTTCTCGTAATCATATTTCTTCTGAATTTCCAAGACATTCTGGTTCATACGCTCATGTAACATTTCCATATCCATCTCTGCAAACTCTTTATAATGATGATAAGCTTTCTCGTAATTTTCTTCTGATAAGGCCCTTTTTGATAAGAATGAATTGATGGCAATTTTTATGGTCTTGTCTTCAATATTGTCATATTCTTTTTTTAACAAATCTTCGTAATATGAGCAAGAATCGTTTTCGTTCATATAATGGAACAGATATGCGAGATTGAGATGATAACGCGGAATTTCCTTTTCTTCCTTGTTGTAATTCAAAGAAAGTCTGATATATTTGAGGGCTTCTTCGTAATTGCCTGTTTCCTGATACAATGCTCCGATGTTTTGATAAGCGACGGAAATCACGTTGGTGTCGCCGGATTGTTCCGCATAATAGACGGCGTCTTTGAAATATTGAATCGATTTGTCGGTGCTGTCCATGATGAAGTAGGCTCTTCCGATTCCGGCATTGGTATAAGAAAGCATCGTGGGATTGTCTTTTGTGGTTTCAGCCGACAGATTCAGCATTTCTATTGCCTCATCGAATGAATATTGTTCTAAGAGAAGCATTCCCATATATTGTTGAGTGAGGCCGAGCAGTGCTGTGTCGTTTTCTTTTTTAGCCGCTTCCAAAGCTTGTTTGTATGTGGCTATAGCGAGTTCGTTTTCGGCATTGTTCTCATATTCTTTTGCTAAATCGAAAAGTTCTCTGGCAGAATGAATCTTGTTGCTACAAGAAAGCAATAATGTCGATAATATAAATATGAGAAAGACTCTCTTCATTAAACCCTCCATTCGTTCATTTCTGATTTAAAGACGCTTCAATGAGTGGTTTATTTTTAAGGAAACATTGAAACGTCTCTACCAACACACTCCTGAACTCCTAACTAAATCTCCATCCATTCCCAGTCGGCTTCTAATATGTTTCTGCGTGAACTGCATTTGTCGTCTTTGCAGATGAGGCTTATGTTTTTCTTGTAGAATGTTATTCTGTATGAGCCTTCAACGCCCTTGCATTCGTTTCCGTCGCTGCTGAAGACGATGAGGTTGTTCTCTATTCTGTAGTCTCCAGTGATAGGTTTTGAAGCGTCAACGCCGAAGAAGTCGATGCGGTATCCGTAGTCGTCCATAGTGAGGGAAGCGCCTTGTTCGCTGCTGAGCCAGCATCCGTTCAAGGTTCTTGTCTCTTTGGCTTCTTTCTTAGGCTCAACGACTTGCTGTTTCGTTTCTTCCTTTTTGCTTTCTTTTTTTACTTCAGGCTTTGCCTTGGTCTCAGGCTTGTCTTCCTTTTTTGCCTCAGGCTTTGTTTCTTTCTTGGTTTCTTGTTTTTTTATATCGTTATCTTGTTTGATGGAAATTTCCTTCTTTTGTACTTCCTTGTTTTTGTCATCGTTGAAATTGCCTAAAATCAAAAATGTAGCTCCTGCGAATATTGCCAGTAACAATAATGTCAGCATTATCTTTGAGAATGCGTTCAATGAGTTGTTTTTAGAGCTTTTTTTCTTTGATTTTCCGCCTTTTTTAGGCTTGCTTGTTTTCTTTCCTTTTTTTGCCGTTGCCATACTAATTTATTTTGCTGCAAGTTTAAGAAAAAATCTTCAAACAATCGATAAATTAATTAACTTTGCAACCAAAATCATAAAGCATGCAAGAATCAATTTTAATTTTAGATTTTGGCTCACAGGTAACTCAGCTTATCGGACGTCGTCTTCGTGAGATGAATGTCTATTGTGAGATCCATCCTTATAATAAAATACCAGAGTTGACACCTGATGTTAAAGGTGTTATCTTGAGTGGTAGTCCATTCTCTGTACGCGATGCTAAAGCTCCATTCGTTGATTTGTCGAACATTAAAGGAAAATTGCCTCTCTTAGGCATTTGCTACGGTTCACAATTCATGGCATATCACTTCGGTGGTGATGTCAATGGTTCAATAGCAAGAGAATACGGACGCGCATCTCTCACAGTCGTTGATGAATCATGTCCTTTGTTCGAAGGTGTAAGCAAGGTCAATCAAGTATGGATGTCACACGGTGATACCATCGCTGCATTGCCAACAAACGCTCGCGTCATAGCAAGTACAGAAGACGTAGTCAACGCTGCATATAGAATCGAAGGCGAAGAAACATACGCAGTACAATTCCACCCAGAAGTATCACACTCAGTGGAAGGCACTAAGATGATCGAAAACTTCGCTAAACGCATCTGCGGCTGCAAAGGCGACTGGACTCCAAGTTCTTTCGTTGACAATATCGTTGAAGAACTCAAACAACAACTCGGTGACGACAAGGTTATCTTAGGCCTTTCTGGCGGCGTTGACAGTACAGTAGCAGCTGTATTGTTGAACAAAGCTATCGGTTCAAACTTACATTGCATCTTCGTTGACAACGGCCTCTTGAGAAAGAACGAATTCGAAGATGTCATGGAATCATATAAAGACTTAGGCCTTAACGTTATAGGCGTCAATGCTGGTGAGTTGTTCTTGAGCAAACTCAAAGATGTTGCAGATCCTGAATTGAAACGTAAGGCTATCGGCGCTACATTCATCGAAGTGTTTGAAGCTGAAGCTAAGAAGATAAAAGGCGCAAACTGGTTGGCACAAGGTACTATATATCCAGACGTTATCGAAAGTGCTGGCATCGAAGGCGCAACATGTAAAATCAAATCACACCACAACGTTGGCGGTCTCCCTGAAAAGATGAACCTCAAGATCGTTGAGCCATTACGCGCTCTCTTCAAAGACGAAGTACGCCGTGTTGGCCGCGCCTTAGGCATCAAGAAAGAACTCATCGGCCGTCATCCTTTCCCAGGACCAAGCTTGGCAATACGTCTCTTAGGCGCTGTAACAGAAGATAAGTTGCGTATCCTCCGCGATGCTGACGAAGTATATATCTCATCATTGAGAAACTGGAAATGCGAGTTGCCACACGCTTCATTCCCAAATGAAATGGCAGACAACCTTTACGACAGCATCTGGCAAGCCGGAGCAATCCTCCTTCCATGCAAGAGCGTCGGCGTTATGGGTGACGAACGCAGCTATGAATATACAATAGCTCTCCGCGCTGTTATATCAACAGACGGTATGTCAGCAGACTGGGTACATCTCCCATACGAATTCCTTGCTAAAGTATCAAACGATATTATCAATAAAGTCAGAGGCGTCAACAGAGTATGTTACGACATCAGCTCTAAGCCACCAGCGACAATTGAATGGGAATAATCAATGCATAATTCGTAATGCATAATTCATAATTGAGACGTGCCGGCGTGATTAAACGCTGACACGTCTTGAATATTTAGTAAGCAGCTTGTGACTCAAAGCTCGCAGCTCATGACAAAAAAAACAAAAAAATAATTAATAACCACATCAACAGTTAGACTGTTGACCTAAAATCATTTAAAGAGAAAATTATGAAAACAATGAATTGGAAGAAGGAAGCTCTCGCTTATTTCTATCTCATTTTTGGTAGTTTGTTGTTCGCTATCGGCGACATCTTATTCGTTAACCCTTACATCTTGGCTCCAGGTGGAACTTACGGTCTCTCAAATGTGTTGAACACCGTATGGCCTTGGAAAGTGTCTCTCTATGCTATCTGCATGGACTTTCCATTGTTGATAATCGGTACTTTAATCCTTGGACCTAAATTCGGTATCAAGACTATCATCTCAACATTCTTGATTTTCGGTTTCACTTACCTCATCGAAACATTCATCGGTTATGCTCCAATTATCCACAACGGATTGTTTGAAAATGCAGTTAACCCAAACCCAGAATGGTTGCTCGTTCCTCATAGCGAAAGCACATACTTCATCCCAGATTACTTCCTCAACACATTGGTTGCTGGCGGTATCTACGGTTTGGCTATCGGTCTCATCTTCAAGTCAGGCGCAACATCAGGCGGTAGCGACATCATCTCAATGATTCTCCACAAATATACCAAGATCTCTCTCGGTACATTGGTTATGATCGTTGACTCAATCATCACTCTCACAACATTAATCGCTGAACCACAATTACGCCTCCCAGTTTATTCAATCTTGGTTATCTTCATCGAAGGTAAAATCATCGACCTCGTTGTTGACGGTTTCAATAGCTACAAAACAGCATTCATCGTTACTGATAAAGCTGAACAAGTACGCGACATCATCATCAAAGACATCAACCGCGGCGGTACATGCTTCTTCGGAAAAGGCTTATATAAAGGTGTTGACCGTAAGATGATTTATGTTACATTGACACGTCCAGAACTCGTTAAGTTGCAATCAGCATTGAAAGAAGTTGATCCAGATGCATTCTTGAACATCGTTTCAAGTACAGAAATCATGGGTAAAGGCTTCAAACCTCTCGTTGATTGATATATAATGGCAAAAGCCTAATGATTAAGGAGGAGCTGCTGTGAAAGTAGCTCCTTTTTCATTAATAATTCAAAATTTAATCCATATCAGCTTTGGCTCATACTATAAACTTTTTGTCTCGTAGTCTTGTAGTCTTGTAGTCTTTTTTTATTATCTTTGTCGAAAAATGTTCTGATTATAATTTAAATGATAATGAAAGCTTTTAGAATTGTTTTATCATCTGTTTTCGTTTGTCTTGCCACTTTGATTTTCGCTCCAGAAATAAAGGCGCAGCAAAACGTGAAATCACAAATAATTACTGAATATAACGGAAAGCAATACTATATTCATACAGTCCAGAAAAAACAGACTTTAAAGGATATCGCCGATATTTATAATGTGAGTATAACAGATATTCTGTTTGAAAATAAAGAACTGAAAACAAATCCAAAACAAGGAACTATAATCAGAATACCTTATAAAGAAATAATCATAGAAGTGCCGACTGAAACAGAAGAGGCCTTGATGGAAGTTGATACCGTTTCTTTTGTTCCGGAATTTGTCCCTAAAACATACGATTCGGAACGTCTGTATAAGGTGGCTCTTCTGATGCCTCTTTACCTCGAGCATGTTGACGACAAATTCATTCAGGAAGAGGCGTCTAACAAACAGCTTCTCGCTAAGCCGTTCTCATATCTTCATTTCTACGAAGGATTTATGATAGCCGTCGATTCGATGGTAAGTAGCCAAAATATGAAATTAGACCTTAAGGTTTATGATATAGACCAAGATACAAGCAAAATAGCCAGCGTGCTTTGTGACTCAACTCTCCTCAATATGGATATGATTGTAGGTCCTTTCCACTTGAAGCCTTTTGAAAAAGTGATGCGTTTCGTTGCTGACAAGGATGTCATGATCGTTAATCCAATGACAAATAGGGAAGACCTTCTTGTTGGAAATAAGAATATGGTGAAGGTAAAGCCTTCTTATTCTTTCCAGATGCAATGGCTGGAGCAGCTTGTTAAAGATAAATATACCGATAATAATATCTTCGTGTTGGCAATGGATTCTGCAAATATGGAAAACGCGTATATCATTGAGAACATCGCGTTGAGAAATATTGATGATTATTCTTATGTGCCTAATAAGAAAATCAAAAAGATTATCAAGAAATATCAAGACGCCATGAAGAATGAAGAGCTGGAATTTGACTCTACAAAATATCAGTCAGACAATGTCGTTTTTGATGTGTTTATGATAAATGAATTTCCTGACGATACGACAAAGCTGAAAAATCAGGTTGTGGTATATAATTATTCTATCGACAGCTTGAATGAGGTTAGAAATGTGGCATCGTCATTCCGTAAGAATCTGTTCATCGTTTATGGCGACAGCAAGGTCTTCGCTACTGAAATAATCAATAAGTTGAGCATTTTCTCAAAAGACTATCCAGTGAGCTTGGTGGCGCTTCCTGATTGGTCTAAGTTTGATAGATTGTTTAATGAAAATTTGATGAAGCTCAATACTGTCATCTTCGACGACGATTATATCAATTATGATAGTTATGCGGTAGGAAAGTTTATCTGCAAGTTTAGAGAAGAATACGGAACGGAACCAAAAGATATGGCATATCATGGATTTAACATTGGCTGGTATTTCCTCAATGCACTGATGAATTACGGCGATAATGTGTCGGAAGGCATCGCGACATATAGAATACCGTTGTTGAACACCAAGTTCTATTTCGAGAAAAAGAGAAATGATGACGGATATGAAAATACATTCTGGAATGTTTATCAATACAAAAACTATGAAAAAGTTATTTTGCCGTATGAATAAGATCTTTTCTTGTCTGATGATATTGATGCTTTTGGCCTCATGTGAAGAATCCAAGGACAAAGATGTTGTAAAGTCGTATTATGAAAACGGCAATATAAAGTCGGAGCTTAGGTATAAAGACGGCTGCCTTGACGGCGAATGTATATGGTATTTTTCTAATGGCAAGCCAGAGCTGAAGATAAACTATGTGATGGACACATTGCAGGGCGAGTCGTTGCGTTGGTATGAAAACGGTTTTATGCAGTCGAGATGTTTTTATAAAAACAACGAATACGATAGTATTTTCGAATCATATAATGTGATGGGCAAGATGGTGAAGAGAGAATATTATAAGGAAGGTGTCAAGCATGGCGCGCTTACTCAGTGGTATAATAATGGAAATTTATTCCTGGAAGGAGCGTATGATGAAGGTATGTTTGATGGAAGATGGATTATATATTATGAAAACGGCAGCATTGGCTCGACGGCTACATATAATAAAGGTAACGGGGTACAGATAGGATATTCTCCTGATGGCGTCATGATGACAAAGATATATTATAAAGATAATGAGAAAGATGGTGAAGAGATGAGATATAATAAACAAGGTGAAGTGATGGAAATTCTCATTTGGGAAGCAGGAGAATTTGTGAGAAAAATAGATAAAAAACACTGAATTTTTTAAAGAAAAAATATTTGTTAAATATTTGGCAATTATTAATTAAAAACATTACCTTTGCGGAGCAATTATTTAAAGAAATTAATTTTATTATTTAACCCAATAAAAAATAAAAGTAATGAACGTACAAACCATTATGACAAACTTGGAAGCTAAGCATCCAGGTGAAAAAGAGTATTTACAAGCAGTTCGCGAAGTTTTAGAATCAGTAGAACATGTTTACAACCAACATCCAGAATTCGAAAAAGCAAAGATCGTTGAACGTTTAGTTGAACCAGATCGCATTTTCACATTCAGAGTTGTATGGGTTGACGATCAAGGTGAAGTTCAAACAAACATCGGTTACCGTGTACAATATAACGCAGCTCTCGGTGCATACAAAGGCGGTCTTCGTTTCCACCCAGCTGTTAACGTTTCAATGTTGAAGTTCTTAGGCTTCGAACAAATTTTCAAAAACGCTTTGACAAACCTTCCACTCGGTGGTGGTAAAGGTGGCGCTGACTTCGATCCAACAGGAAAATCAGACGCTGAAATCATGCGTTTCTGCCACGCTTTCATGTATGAATTATGGAGAAACATCGGTGCTGACTTAGATTCACCAGCTGGTGACGTTGGCGTTGGTGGCCGTGAAATCGGTTACTTATACGGTATGTATAAAAAATTAGCTCGCGAACACAGCACAGGCGCATTAACAGGTAAATCATACGGCTGGGGTGGTTCTTTGATCCGTCCAGAAGCTACAGGTTTCGGCGCTATGTACTATGTTAACCGCATGGTTAAACAAGTTGGCGACACAATGGAAGGCAAGAGAATCGCTTTATCAGGCTTCGGTAACGTAGCATGGGGCGCTGCAACAAAAGCTATCGAACTCGGTGCTAAAGTCGTTGCTATCTCAGGTCCAGACGGCGTTTGCGAAATCCCAGAAGGTATCACAATGGAAATGGTTAACTATATGCTCGAAATGCGTGCTTCAAACCGCAACAAAGTTCAAGATATGGCTGACAAATTCCCAGGCAAAGCTATCTTCACTCCTGGTAAGAAAGCTTGGAGCGTAAAATGTGACATCGCATGTCCTTGCGCATTCCAAAACGAAATGAACGAAGACGACGCTAAAGAATTACTCGCTAACGGCGTAAAATATGTAGCTGAAGTTTCTAACATGGGCTGCCAACCAGGCGCTATCTCAACAATCCAAAAATCAGGCACTCCATTCGCTCCTGGTAAAGCTGTTAACGCTGGTGGCGTTGCTACATCAGGCCTCGAAATCTGCCAAAACGCTGCTCACATCAGCTGGACTGCAGAAGAAGTTGACGCTAAGTTACAAAAGATCATGAACGACATCTATGACCTCTGCATCGAATACGGTAAACAAGAAGATGGTACAATCGACTACGTTAAAGGTGCAAACATCGCTGGCTTCATGAGAGTTGCTAAAGCTATGTTAGCTCAAGGTATCGTTTGATGAAATTTAGAATTCTAGAACTATAGAATTTTAGAAATACAAAACGTGAAAACCTCAGGACCTCAAAGTTCTGAGGTTTTTTTTATTTATCTCTCTCCGATATCCTTACCCGCCTATTGTCTGTCGTCACTCCGTGACTTTTTTAAATCTCAGAATCTCAGAACTAGTGTAAAGTTGAGAGTGTAGAGTATAAAATTTAAGGTTCTGAGTTCAAAAAAACGATCAGGAAATTTCTCCATTTCTCCATCACTAAAAAACTTGTTGTCTTGTTGTCTTGTTGTCTTGTTGACTTTTCTTATCTTTGCATATTAAATTTTCGAACTATGGATTTCCTTTACCCTAATATGCTTTATGCCTTATTCGCTCTGATAATTCCTATCATAATTCATCTTTTTAACTTCAGACGACATAAGACGGTTTATTTCAGCAATACTTCCATACTCAAGACGATAGAGCAGGAGAATAAGAAGACCAAGAAACTGAAAGATATAATTGTTTTGATAATGAGAATGTTGTTTATCGCTGCTCTCGTTGTCGCTTTCGCTTATCCTTACAAAAAGAATAATAACGCCATAAATAATAATGTCGATAATCTCATAGCGGTTTATATCGACAACTCAATGAGCATGCAGTCGTTTTCTTCAGAAAAGACGCTCTTCGACGATGCTCGTTCTTCGGCGGTTAAACTTGTTGAGAATCTTAATCAGGCGCAGAAGTTCGTGCTTCTATCCAATGATAGAAATCCTGTCAACGAATATCCGATGAATAAGGATGAGATGCTGATTCGTCTCAACGAGATACAAAGCGAATCTGCTCCGGCTACATTCGAGAATGTTTATAACAGTCTGCAATTCATCAAAAAGAAAAATAATTTCAAGTCGGCGAGTCTCTTCGTATATTCCGATTTTCAAAAGAATATGATGAAAGTCGATGAGTTGAAGAACGATACTACAATACAAATCGTCGTCTTTCCTTTAAAATCTGATTTTCAAAATAACATATATACAGATTCTGTATGGTTGCAATCGCCTGTGTTGCAGAAGAATCTTACCAACGAGATAAACGCTCGTGTCGTCAATGAGACTCCTAACGATATTAAAGGACTTCCTGTTAATTTTTCTTTAGATGGCAATGTCGTTGCTTATACGACTGTAGATGTCGTCGCAAACTCGCATTCTGATGTCAATATGCAATTCGTTATCGAAAACGACGGCGATAGAAAAGCGAAGGTAGCAATCCAAGATTCTCCTATCACCTTCGATGACGAATATAATCTCGTGTTGAAAGTGCGACCTTCAATAAATGTAGTCGAAATAGCCAATAGCCAACAGCCAGCAGCCAGCAGCCAAAGTTCATATTTAGAATTGCTCTTTGAAGGCGATGCTCTCGTCAATTATCAGGCGATGAGTCCTTATAACATCGACCAGAATGTCATCAACAGCGCTCAGATGATTGTGCTTGACGCGGCGTCTGATGTCAACGCCACTTTGCAGCAGTCGCTGCTCGATTTCGCGGCGCAGGGCGGAAGCCTGTTGGTTTTCAATAATGAAGAGACTGAAAATGCCTTGCTTTACGACAAGCTCGGAATAGCGTCAATGTCGTTGGATGATAATGTCTCCAAGATAGAATATGTGGCGAAGCAGAATGCGTTCTTCGATGATGTTTTCGTTAAGTTTCCAGAAAACGCGGCGTTGCCGGAAGTGCGCAAACACATACGTTTTGACATAAGAAGCAACAAAGTGCTGAACATCGCGTCTTTGCAGAACGGCGACCCATTCATTATGATGAGCCGCGTGGAGAAGGGCAGGGCTTTTGTCGTTTCGGCTCCTCTTGACGAAGAATGGTCGGAGCTTGCAAATCACGCATTGTTCGTGCCTCTTATGTATAAGATGGCGTTCGTTGGCGGAGGCGTCTCCGACCTGTCATATACTCTGGGGAGAGACAAGTATCTGAATATAAATGATGTGTCGTTGATACATGACGACAGGATCGGCGTTAGAAGCGAGAACGGATTGTATGAGACATTTCCTCTCGTCGAGAACCGCAGCAAGTTGAATTATCTATATTTCTTTGAAGATCTGCCGGCGTCAGGATTTTATGACATTTATAAAAATGAAGAGTATGTCTCGACGATGGCATGGAATGACAATAGAAATGAATCGGAGATGTCGTTCTATGAAAAAGACGATATTTCAAAGATTTTCAAGGATAAGGAACTGAATCTTCTGGCGGCTATCGACTGTAATGAAAATGACGCTGATGACATGATGGAGGTCGTTGTCAGGGACGCCGCGTTATGGAAGATTTTCATCGTTATGGCATTAATATCATTGTTGATAGAAATTTTAGTTTTACGTTTCTGGAAGTGATAATATTCTTGAAATATTTTCTTGTAGAAAGATAGGTAAAATGAATTAAAATCGTTATTTTTGCCAAATGATGTTAGAGTCAATATTAGCATGATATAACTGAAAAAGAAATTGTGAAAATGGATTTTTGAGATTGAGATTGTTCTACAATTAAATGGTTTCAACGATGGATTATAAGAGTTTAAAGTTTACAATTTTTTGTGTGAATAATGTCGCTGCATATCTCAATAAAAATGCAAAAGAGGTATATCATCTAATGCAGGATGCTGATATCATAAATGGTTACATTGTGCCATGCTATGAAGTATTGCATACCTTTTCAAAAGAATATATTGTAGAGGATTTGGTTTCATTTATGCGGAAGAAAGGAGTGCTATCATGATTTTGTATCATACATCGACGTTGGAAATACGGCGACCAGAATTGTCGTATTCTCGTCCACGACTTGATTTCGGTAAAGGATTTTATCTTACATCGCTCCGTGCTCAAGCAGAAACGTATGGTGAACGTTTTGTAAGAAAAGGTGAGACTGCAATCCTAAATACATACCATCTTGACGAGATTCGTATGGATTGCACGCATAAGGTGTTTTTATCCTACGATGGAGAATGGTTGGATTTTGTTGCAGCATGTCGTAAAGGAATGCCGCATGAATCGTATGATATTATAGAAGGCGGTATAGCAGATGACCAAGTGTTTGATACTGTTGATTTATATTTCTCAGGAATATATACGAAAGAGCAAGCTCTTGATCAATTGCGTTACAAAAAAACGAATCATCAGGTGTGTATAACTTCGCAAGATGTTCTTGATAAATATTTGCATTTTCAATCATCTGAAATATTATAAATATGCAGGCAAATGCTACTATATTGCAAATGAAATATGCTCGTATCGTAAAGATGTTTGCGGAGCAGGTCGGGTTGTCGTATGAAGATGCATTGGGTAAGTTTTACGATTCTCAAACATACGATCTGATTAGTAATGGTGTTGCAGATATGCATTGCTTTAGTGATGAATATCTTACAGATGAACTTTTAATTGAATTCGGATATAAAGATTATGGAAGACAATAAAGAAAAAGATTTTGAAGAACAAAATGTTCATGAGGAAGAGTCTGGTGCTCGCGTTCAACAAGGCGACGGTTTTAGAGTGATACCTCTTAAAGGCTTGATTGATAACTGGTTTATCGATTATGCCTCTAGCGTTATCTTGGACAGAGCTGTGCCTGAAATCAACGACGGTTTCAAGCCTGTGCAGCGTCGTATCTTGCATTCTATGAAAGAACTGGAAGACGGACGTTATAACAAGGTCGCTAATATCGTTGGTAATACGATGAAATATCACCCTCACGGTGACGCTTCTATCGGTGACGCTCTTGTCAATCTCGGACAGAAGGACTTGCTTATTGACACTCAGGGTAACTGGGGCAACGTGCTTACTGGCGACCCAGCAGCTGCTCCTCGTTATATCGAGGCGCGTCTCTCAAAATTCGCTTTGGATGTCGTCTATAATCCTAAAACCACAGAATGGAAATTCTCATACGACGGCCGTAACAAAGAGCCTGTTACGCTTCCTGTCAAGTTCCCGCTCTTGCTCGCTCAAGGTGCGATGGGTATCGCTGTCGGTCTTAAGGTGGAAATATTGCCTCACAACTTCAACGAACTCATCGACGCTTCCATAGCTTATCTCCGCGATGAGCCTTTTGAGCTTTATCCCGACTTCAGAACAGGCGGCATGATTGACGTGCGTTCTTATAACGATGGCGCTCGTGGATGTAAGGTGCAGGTGAGAGCCAAGATTTCCCAACTTGATAAGAAGACGCTCGTTATTACCGAGATTCCTTACGGAACAACGACAGGAACGTTGATAGATTCCATAACGAAGGCAGGAGAGAAGGGACAGATCAAGATTCGCCGCGTTGATGACAACACCTCTCGTAATGCAGAGATAGTGATACATCTCGCAAGCGGAGTGTCTCCAGACCAGACAATAGACGCTCTTTATGCCTTCACTCAATGTCAGGTGTCGCTTAACAGCTTGTGCACCTGCGTTATCCGTAACGAACATCCTGAGTTTACGACAATTTCAGCTATACTTAAAGACAGCACCGACAGAACGCTCGACCTGCTTAGCTGGGAGTTGAAGATAAAACTCGATGAACTCGAAAGAAGCTGGCATTATATATCTCTCGAAAAGATTTTCTTCGAGAAACGTATATATAAAATCTTGGAAAAAGACTCCGATTCTTGGGACGACCAGATAACAGAAATAGAAAGAGCGTTCGACCCTTACCGTCAGATGCTCAAAGCTGAGATAACACGTGACGACGTGCTGCATCTCTGCGAAAAACCAGTCAGAAAGATTTCAAAATTCGATATCAAGAAGGCTGAAGAACAAATCCTCGATATTGAAAATCAAATAGAAAAAGTAAAATACGACCTCGACCATATCGTTGATTATACCATCAATTTCTATAACGAAATTAAGAAAAAACACGGCAAAGGTCGTGAACGTAGAACAGAGATACGTAATTTTGATAATATCTCAGCTGTGGCTGTGGCCGCTAATAATGAAAAGCTTTACGTCAATAAGGAAGATAGCTTCATTTGTACGTCAGCCGGCCTTAAGAAAGAGCTTAATAAAGACGCATATACTTTCGTGTCAGACTGTTCCGACTTGGATGACATTATCGTATTCCGCGAAAACGGAACTTTCATGGTTACAAAATTACAGCCTAAATGCTTCGTGGGTCCTGAAAAGATAATACATGTTGACGTGTTCCATAAAAACGACGACAGAACAGTATATAATATGGTATATCGTTCAGGTAAAGCTGGTTCTCCATATTATGTTAAACGTTTTTCTGTCAAGGGTATAACTCACGATAAGGACTACGACCTCACCAAAGGCGAACCTGGTTCAAAGGTGGTTTACTTCTCCGCTAACCCTAACGGCGAGGCAGAAGTGATTAAGGTGATGTTGCGTCCGCAGCCTAAACTGAAGAAGACTTCTTTCGAATATAACTTCGCCGACCTCGCAATCAAAGGTCGTGCAAGTCAAGGTAATAGACTTACATTGCATCCTATCAATAAAATCGTCAAACGCGATGAAGGCGTCTCTACTTTGGCAGCTCGCGAGATTTGGTACGACGATACAGTGAAACGTCTCAACGCTGATAAACGCGGCACATTGATAGGTGAGTTCTCTGGCGACGATAAGATTCTTCAAATATTCTCAAACGGCGAGTTCCGCCTGACAGGCTACGACCTTTCTACTCACTTCGACGACGACATGACTCAAATCATGAAGTATGACCCAAGTCTGATTTATTCTGTTATTTACATCGAAGGCGAGACAAAACTCATGTATATCAAACGTTTTGATATTGACGAAGAGACACCGCTCAACAGAAGAATATCATTCATCGGTGAACATAGCGACGCTCAGTTCCTGATAATGAATATGGACAAACTTCCACGTCTGTTGCTTTCATTCAACGATAGCCCTTCTGGAAAACAATATGAAGACGAAGAAGTTAATGTGGCGGAATATATCGGCGTGAAGAGCTATAAGGCAAAAGGCAAACGACTCTCAACACACGATGTTGCTACTTACACCTTCCTCGAACCTTTTGAACCTGAAGAAGAAATAGTTGAAGAAGAAAATGTAGAAGAAACAGCGGAAGAAATGGAAAAAGCTAATGCTGAAGTTAATGATTCTTCTAACGAATCAGATGAAAATTTCTTCTCAGAAGACGATGGCGTACAACTGACATTGTTCGAATAAATATGAAAATTAGAGCGTGCTTGATATTGTCGATGTTTTGTCTGTTGTTTGCATCATGTTCGGTGCAGACAAATCTTGCATACGATTTTATAAATAAGTCAAGAGGCGCGGAAGTGGCGTTTTATGTTCCATATCAGCTTGATAAGATAAATGTAAGGAAAGATTGTCAAGGATCTTTCCTTGATTCTATTGCTCCCGAAGATATAAACGATACTATCAACGCACGCACAAAAATCGTCAATAAGATTGATGACGAGGTGTTTTTCAATGTCATGATTTCATCTTTTGAAAACACCTTGAAAGATTATAATCTGAAACTTTCATATTGGGAAAACAAGAACACAAAACCCGATTCCCTTCATTGGGTTGTTGACTTGTCGCATATCGAGGTGATAGAGTTTATAGAATATATCTTGGCAAATTGCGGATACGACAGCTATGAATTCTTCCCATCCACTTCTGTCAATGTTGATTCATGGTTTGAATTGATTAACAATGACAAACCTACAGGCGCATTGCTTTATACAGAACAGAGTTATGTGGAGTATGTAGAAGATTGTGGATATTATATGGATTCTCTTAATAATGTCATTGCTACGGCAGATATCCAACGACTTACGATAGACGGTTTTTATGACTTCGCAGTGATGTTAGGAAAACTCTATGCTGGATATTCATTCGATTATTTCATGAACGAATATGTCAGGAGAGAGATGATGAGAAGAGGCAAGGAATATTCCGAAGAAAAATATATGCGCTACGACCCTTACGAATCATATATCTATCACACAAGAAGAGACAAACTGATTAAGATAGAAGAGTAGTTTATGATTATGAGGAACCTTATATTTGCGCTGATAACAATTCTTTTTGGCTGTCAACAGACAACAGTCAACGGACAACAGACTTCGTGCACGGTGACCGAGCTTGTCGAAGGCACAACGAGCGGCGGTGCGACAAGCTCAGCGACCTCGTTCCCACGGACTGTTGACTTTCACGAATCCCAGATTCGTATAGCAGACTCCTTATATAAAAACTATCTCCCACAATACAACTTCGACGAAGTAAAAGCAGCGATGGAGTTCTTTGATTCCATCAGGAATGATGAATTAGCAATTAGGAATTATGGCAGACGAAAAGCAATTCCTAATTCCACATTCCTAATTTCTAATTATCAATGCGCTAAAGCGCATTACTACCACGCCGTTGGTCTCACAGAAAAAGACGATATTGTTGGTGCCTGCGAGCATTATCTCATCGCTTTGGAGATAATGGAGGAAATGATGGCTAATGACAAAAGTCTAAAGGCTAAAGGAAAGAAGTCTGTTGACAATCCAGAAGATTACGAAAAGATAAGATTTATTTATCTTATTCATACCAGATTAGGAGAAATATTTTATGATGCTAATTATTGTGATATATCTATAGCTAATAATAAAAAAGCATTAAATTATTCGAATAATTTGAATAATACGCTTTCAACTGCACGAACATATAAGTACATAGGAAATTCTTACCAATTACTCAACAATGTAGATAGTGCGTTATATTACTATAATAAATCATTGAAAACCAGTGAAAATACAAATAATAAGTTAGATGTAGAAAAATGCATAGCACAAATTATGTATTATAGCAAAGGTGCAAAAGATAGTGCTTATGTTTTATTAAAAAGCAATTTGAATAAAATTGATAATGAAAATGTGAGATATTCCTATCATTACACAATAGGTGATATGTTTTATGTAGATAAAAAATATGACTCTGCTCTTTATTATTTGGAAGAAAGTTTAGATGATAGCATCATTATCAAAAATATAGCTTTTACAACCACATTATCAGCCATATATGATTCATTAGGGAATAATGAAAAGAGAGCCTATTATGATAATATTTCTTCAAAATTGTTAATAAGGAGCATTAATAAGGAAATTGACAAATCCAAACTACAAGCTATATATAATGATTATAATGAAAGAAATCAAAAGAAAGTTAAAGCCATAACTAAAAAAAGAAGCATATATTTATGCAATCTTATTATAATTGTTGTTTTGTCTGTATTCATAACAATAAGATATAAGCATAAAAAACATAGTAATAAATTGTCAGAAGAAATTATGGCTAAAGACAAGCATATTAAACAAAATGAATTCAAGAATGCATTGATAGAAGGTAAAATCAAGAGCAAGAATGCAGAACTGAAGCAAAAAGACGAGCAGATTATATCGCAGCAATTAAAGATAGATGAATTACAAAGCAAGCTAGAAAACAGGAAGGATAATCTTAAAGAATATTATCAGTCTGAAATATGTGTAAAAATTGTAAATGAGATTAATGAGCTCTCAAAATCTAACAGAATGACATCAGAACTCAAACCACTAAGTCAAGAAGAGTTTGTAATTCTATTGCAATCTGCTAACGTACATCTTAATGTTTTTTTTAAAAGTATATCAAACAAATATGCATATTTGAAGAAAGAAGATTTATATTATTTATGTTTAATGATATTAAATCTTAACGATAAACAGATTGCAGCCTTGTTTGGATTATCGTATGATGCTATCAGGAAAAGGAAAAATAAAATAATTGCGATGTTTGAAGTAAACAGTAAAGAAGATTTGTATAAAAATATTATGAAATTATTATAGTTTGCATTGAGTATCAAAATATTAAACCAATTTTATCCTATATTTTCCGCTTGACATTGTTTTCATAAGCGTTTAACTTTGTGCAAAAATTGCTTATGAAAAAAACACTTGCTTTATTATTTTTTGCGCTTCCATTATGTTTCACGATTGAAGCGAAAGAAAACACGCTTGTAGAAGGTTTAAATGTAATAAGAACAAAAGAGAACACGATTAACGGTCAAACAGAACGTTCTCAAACTATCTCGGCTGACATTACCGGAAACACTTTAACTATCACCTTTAACGATAATGTGGGAATTGCTCATATTATCATTAAGGATTCCAACGGTGTTTATATCGACAGAGAGAATGTTTTTTAGTTTAGAGTTTAGAATAGTTTAAAGTTCAATAATCAATAGTTAAACTTGATGGTTATCAAAATGTTAGCTTAAAAACTGCATAAAAACGCATAGATTTCTTTCTTGACAAATGTCATTTGACAACAATATATTTGCAAATAAAAAAACAATAACATGAGAACGATATTCAAAATAGGGAAGAATAAATACATTATATGCACTCTCTGCAAATATGGAGTTGTGAGAACGTTTGCAGAGAGTTGATTAAGTTAAAATTAAGTTGATTAAGTTAAAATATAAAATTGTAAAATTATGAATAGGACAGTATTATTTATGAAAGATAAGTTGTTATTGGCAATAGTGATTTTCTTATCGTTAAATGTTTATTCGCAATCATTCAATGTAAAAGAATATAATAAGATTGATGGGCTACAAGTTAAAACCTCAAATGCCATCTTGGAAGCCAGCGATGGTAGCATTATAGTTTCGATATCATTTCTCAATGGTGAGAATAGAATAATGAAAATCAATGACAAAGGTGAGATTCTTGGTTCTAAATACATAGAAATTGGCGGTGGCGCTAATCGCGGATATTATCCATTCTTCAGACATCCATACATGGAAAACACAAATGTCTATGTGTATTTTGAACATGGCGAACCAACAGCATATAATGCCGTAGTCTTCGACAACAATCTCAATGTCTTAGATAATGTTAGAGTAGATTTGCCTTATTCCGATATTGACAGAAGTAACTATGCTACTATCTATAAAAAAACCGAGTGTTGCATTCTTGATAGCCAAAACAACATTGTTATAATGAAAAGACTTGATGAAAGTTCTGACTTTATGTTTATAAAACTTGATATAGAGGGTAATCTTGTTATGAATAAAGTTGTCACCCTCGACAGCAAAGAATACTATATTCCATATTATTCATTGTTCGTCTATAACGAAGAACCTATGCAATATGCCTTTTCATATCATAACTATGGCGAGTATAAAAAAACAAGTCTTGTTGTTTTAGATTCGGATTTCAATGTTATAGAAACAAAACAAGATGTAATTCCACATGACATTTATAGCATTATGACATGTAATAGTGGTTTAGACTATGAGATTGCAGCATACGATGACGAACATTATTTGACGTCAAGCAGTTATTTTAGCGGAGGACCTCTGTCAAGCGGAATTAAATTGATGCTGATGGACAAAAATAACAATGTGGTTAACGAATACAAATATGTGGAAATCCATGAAGGCTATGAACGTGACAGACCGGAATTGTCATACAAAAGTATAGTTACAGGAAATAACGGTGAAATATATTGGATTTATATTAAGCCTAACCCAACAATCGAACATGGCAGAGATTTATATGTAACGCTTTTTGATGCAGAACTAAATCCTTTGTGGGAACAAAAAGTCAAGTCTGATGTTTCCTATATAGAAATAATGTCGTCATCAGTTCGTAGTAGTGGAGATTTGCTTATAAGTGCATATGATAAATATAAACAGATATATACGATTGTATGTGATCGCAGTGCTATGCCATTAAATGTTGATGAGTCAATGGAGTTGCGTCCTTACAGCTTCTATCCTAATCCAGCTACTGATGTCATCAACATACATTACTCTCCAGATGTCAATGTAGAGAAAGTTGAGATTTATGGCATGGACGGAAAGATGTATCACGAACAGAATTTTAATATGGAAACTATCAATATCAACAGCTTGTCAAACGGAATCTATATGATGAAAGTCGTTTTAGACAACGGAAATACATATACAGATAAGATTGCTGTTAAGTGAGGAATTCTGGGTTATAATTTAATTTGTGGTATTAAGATAATCTCACGTTGAGACGCACGGCCGTGCGTCTCTTTTTATTCGTGCATACAAATGCCTTAAATCGTGCTTTTCTTATTACTCAATTCTTTGATCTTGGCTTTCATCTCTGATGCCTTGACGTCATAGACTTTTCCTGCTTTGATGATTCTGATGCTTCCTGTTTCTTCAGAGACAACGAGAGCGATGCAGTCGCTGTTTTCTGTTATGCCGATGCCAGCTCTGTGACGAAGTCCGTAACTGCCAGGAAGATGTGTGTTCTGTGTGATAGGAAGGATGCAGCGCGCTGCCATTATCTTATTGTTCGCAATGACCATGGCGCCGTCGTGTAATGGACTGTTCTTGAAAAAGATATTCTCTATCAACGGCTTGCTGATGATGGCATCGATGGTGACGCCTGTCTCTATGATTTCGTTCAAATTGTTTTCTTGCGTAAGCAGAATCAATGCTCCTACTTTGTCTTGCGACATTGAAGCGCACGCGTCGCATATTGAGTTTAAATCTGTGCTGTCTTCTTCTTTATATCGTAATCCTAATCCAGCGATGAGATTCTTGAAAGAATCGGCGATCTTGGTGTTGCCGATGCCGAGAAGGAAACGTCTCACTTCAGGCTGGAAGATGATAATCAACGCGATGAAACCGACGTTGACGAACGCTCCTAATATATAACTGAGCAACTCCATGTGAAGTGCTGTAACGATCTTCAATCCTAAGATAATGGAGACAATGCCAAAGAAAATCTTGATGGCGGTGGTGCCTTTTACGAGATAATATAATCCGTAAAACAATAAGCCAACCAACAAGACATCAAGTATGTCCCAAACACGAATCTGTATAAAAGCATTTACAAAAAGCTCAGTCATAATGAAAATCTAATTTAGCAACAAAGATAATAAAAGACTAAAGGCAAAAGGCAAAAGGCAAAAGATTTTTTTCAATTCCTCAGTTCCTCAGTTCCTCAATTCCTCAGTTCCTCAGTTCCTCAATTCCTCAGTTCCTCAATTCCTCAGTTCCTCAACAAGTTTCACCGCTTCCACTGCTTCTTTAACATCGTGTACTCTCAAGATGTCGGCGCCTTTCATCAATGCAATGGTGTTGAGCACCGTCGTGCCGTTGAGCGCTTCCTTTGATGTGATGTTCAATGTTTTATAAATCATCGATTTGCGTGAAATGCCAATCAGCACAGGAAGATCATTTACTCTGTATCTGTCAATATTATTTAACAGTTCGAAGTTAGATTTCATGCTTTTGTTAAACCCGATTCCTGGGTCTAAAATGATTTGCTGTTCGCCGTGTTTTGACAAGAATTCGATTTGCTTTTCAAAGAATGACTTGACAATCTCGCATGGATTTTCTTTAATCAAGTTGGTGTGCAGCGATTCAATGCTGCCGCCGCAGTGCATCATAATATAAGGTATGCTGTTTTCTCCTATGAAAGGCAGCATCTCATCGTCGAAGATGCCTCCGGAAATATCGTTGATGATATCGGCGCCGTTTTCTAAAGCATTCTTTGCCACGTCTTTACGGAAGGTGTCGATTGACACTATCACTTCTGGAAATCTTTTGCGTATCTCGATGAGATAGGGGATGAGACGAGAGTTTTCTTCTTCCACAGAGATTATCTCAGAACCTGGACGAGAGGAGAACGCTCCAATGTCGATGATGTCGGCTCCGTCCGTTAACATCTTTTCACAATGTCTTAAAACGTCGTCGGTATTGTTATGAGAACCGCCGTCATAAAAAGAATCAGGCGTGAGATTCAAAATGCCCATCACAAGCGGACGATCCCATGAAAAAAAATGCTCTCCAATCTTCAGTTTCATAGCAAAAAATGTTTAATTTTACGTTCTTAAAATATTGATTGTTTTATCGATAATAGTAAAACAAAATTCTTTACAAAAATATAAAAATAATAAGATGAAAGATACACAAAATCAATTTAAAAAGGTCGTTGAACAATGTACTGAGATTTTCACTAAAAAGATGATGGACTACGGCGTAGCATGGCGCATAATGAGAACCACATCAGTCACCGACCAGATATTCATCAAAGCTAACAGAATCAGAAGCCTTCAAACAAAAGCAGAACGTCTCGTCAACGAAGGAATAGAACCGGAATTTATCGGTATCATCAACTATTCCGCTATGGCAATCATTCAGTTGCGTCTCGGCGTTGTCGATAAACCTGACCTCGAACCACAAAAGGCAGCGGAACTTTATTCTGGCGTTCTCCAGGAAGCTTTTGATCTTATGCAATGCAAAAACCACGATTATGACGAAGCATGGAGAAGCATGCGTGTGAGTTCTATGACAGATCTTATTTTGATGAAACTTTTGAGAATAAAAGAGATAGAAGATCATGATGGAAAGACGATAATTTCTGAAGGATTGGACGCCAATTATTTCGACATCATCAATTATGCTGTCTTCTGTATGATTTTATTATCTGAACAAGCTGAGAAATAATATGAAGAAAGACTATACAAAATCTGGATTCTTTTCATTCGCGATTACTATCTGGGCGTTGATATGCGCCGTGGCAGTCGGATTTTTCCCGGGTTTTTCATGGATTATGTTGACTGCAATTATATTCCCTATACTTGCAGCATTGTTGTTTAACAGTCTTTATAACAGATCTGGGTTGGCGTTGTGCCGTGTCTTGATAGGAGCGCTCTTTGTCTTTAGCAGCTTCACCAAAGGCGTTGATCCTCTAGGAACTAAATACAAGATGCTCGACTATTTCATCGCTTACGATATCCAATGGCTTAATGAGTTGGCGCTGCCTCTCGCCATAACGATGATAATGGCAGAGTTTATCGTGGGTATTTGTCTGTTGCTGAATCTCTTGCCGCGCCTCGCTACGCTCGGCGCTACCTTGCTCATGTTGTTCTTTACAATAACGACTTACTTCGACGCACGTCTTAACCTCGTCCCAGACTGCGGTTGCTTCGGAACAGCGATAAAGATGAGCAACTGGCAGACTTTCTTTAAGAATCTTATTATACTCTCAATACTCATTCCTCTCATCTTTAATAATAAAACACTTGTAAATAAAAGAGTTACAATCTTAGGACAGACTCTCTTTACATTTATCTTCATGGGTGCGTTTATAGGTTTTGAAATCTATAACGTGCGTCATCTTCCAGTCATCGACTTTATGGAATGGAAGGTCGGCAAGGATATGAAACCTGTTGAAGATGCAGCTCCGGCAGAGATTTTCCTGACATTCAAGAATATGGAGACAGGCGAGACTGAAGAATTCCTTTCGCCTAACTATCCATGGAACGACTCTGTCTGGATGTCGAAGTGGGAGTTCGTCTCTCAGAGACAAGTGGGTGGTACTCAGTCACTTGGTTTTTCTATATTAAACGAAGACGGCGATGATTTCACTGATATTCTTTTCGATACAGAGAAACTCTTTGTTTTTGTTGCTCCATATCTTGAAGAAATGACAGAAAAAGACTTTGATGAATGTCAACGTATATATGATTTTGCAAACGAAATGGGATTCAATTATTTATGGATTACATCTGCTAATCCTGAATACGTTTACGACTTGCAGGATAAATATTATATGTTCGATGAAATCTATTACGGCGACGAACTTGAACTAAAATCAATGGTGCGCTCAAATCCTGGACTTATCCTGATGAACAAGGGGATAATTCTGAATAAATGGAGCAAGATAGATTTCCCTTACGCAGAGGAAATAAATAAACTTGTAGAGACGTATCATATTGCACCATAAAAAAATAAACAATACGCAATTGATGCGTCTTGATAATTAGGAATTGTTGTCCGTTGTCTGTTGACTTAAAAAAGAATTATGACCTCATACATCATCAGGAAAATATTATATGGTTTGGCAGTGCTCTGGGGTGTCGTGACTCTGGTGTTCTTCCTTTTTAATATTGTTCCTGGTGATCCTGTTAGAATGATGCTCGGTCAACGTGCAGACGAAGCTGATGTTCAAGCGATAAGGGAAGAACTCGGGTTGAACCAGAGCGTCTTTAAGCAATACACCGATTATCTTAATGACTTGTCGCCAATATCTTTTTATGAAAATGAAGCTGGTGAAAGTAAATACGATAAGTTTAAATTATATTGTATTCTTGCTAAAGTGGGCGATGTTGATGTCGTTTTAAAGACACCTTATTTAAGATATTCATATCAGAGCAAGAGGTCGGTAGGAACGATATTGTCGGAAGCATTCCCTAACACATTGATATTAGCTGTTGTAGCTATTGCTTTCGCTTTGGTGGTAGGTGTGTTTATTGGAGTGATGGCTGCTGTCGTCAACACCGATTTTGTGAATAAGCTTACATTGTTTATAACTACTATAGGAATGTCGTTGCCGTCGTTTTTCGCAGCGATATTGGTTGCGTGGCTGTTCGGATATGTGTGGGAATCGTTCACAGGATTGAGCATGACAGGCAATCTTTATTCCGTTGACGATTATGGCAATGGCGCGTATCTTGATTTGAAAAATCTTATTCTTCCAGCATTGACGTTAGGCCTGAGACCTTTGGCACTCGTTGTAGAACTGACACGTACTTCGATATTAGAAGCATTATCAATGGATTACATCAGGACTGCGCGTGCCAAGGGTTTGAAACAATGGAGAGTAGTTACCGTTCATGCATTAAGAAACGCAATGACTCCTGTAGTCACTGCCATTTCGGGCTGGTTCGCCTCTTTGCTGGCAGGAGCGGTCTTTGTGGAATATGTCTTCGACTGGAAAGGTATCGGCGTCATCATCGTCAACGCTCTCGATACTTTCGATTTCCCTGTTATTATGGGTGCAGTCCTTCTGATAGGATTTATGCTGATAATAATCAACATTATCGTTGATATCATTTACGGAATTTTGGATCCAAGAGTGAGGGTTTATTGATGTAAATATTTGACCAAAACCCTTAATTTTTTTGTTTGATAATCTTATTATTTTCCGATAATTTTTCATAAATTTGCAACATAAAACGTAAAGTCGTATCGATGATGTCGTGATGAAAACGTATAAGAAACATCGTCGATGGCGTCATGGAAAATGAAAAGTTTAACTACTAAAATAATATTGAATATGAGAAGAAAAATTGTTGCTGGAAACTGGAAGATGAACCTCGATTTTCAAGAAGCTCAAGATCTTGTAGAAAACATTGCTAACCTTTGTGAAGAAAAACAACCTGATTGCGATATAATTATTTGCCCTCCGTTCCCTTATTTGGAATTAGCTACAGACATGGCTGACGATACTCAAAGCTTCTACGTCGGTGCTCAAAATGTTAACGAAAATGAGTCAGGCGCATACACAGGCGAAATCTCAGCTAAGATGCTCGACTCTCTCGGAACAAATTTCTGCATAGTAGGTCATAGCGAAAGAAGAAAATATTTCAACGAAGATAATGCTGTTCTCGCAGCTAAGATAACAAAACTCCTCCAATATCAGATAGTTCCAATATATTGCGTTGGTGAAGTTCTCGAAGAAAGAGAAGCTAACACTCACTTCGACGTTATCAAACAACAAGTTGAAGAAGGTCTTTTCCACCTCGATGCAGCTGATATGGAAAATGTCGTAATAGCTTACGAACCAGTATGGGCTATCGGCACAGGTAAGACTGCTACACCTGCTCAGGCTCAGGAAGTTCATAAATTCATTCGTACACTCATCGCTGAGAAATATGGTGAAGAAATCGCTGCTCAATTACGTATCCTCTACGGTGGCAGCTGCAACGCTAAAAACGCTGCCGACTTGTTCGCTCAAGAAGACATCGACGGCGGCTTGATAGGCGGCGCTTCCCTTAAAGCAGAAGATTTCATTAGTATCGCAGTTCAAGCTTCAAAATAATTGACTATGAATTATTACGCTTGTTCGTTTACTAATCCAGAAAACGAAAACTTAAAAGATATGCTCATGGAACTGCTCGGATCAATAGGATTCGACAGTTTCATGGATACTGACGAGGGCTTCGAGGCTTACTGCCAAGAACCAGCTCTCGATGAAAATGAACTCAACGACATCATGCAGATGGAACAGTTCGCTAATGTAAAACTCTTGAAAAAGGAACTCATCCCTGACCAAGACTGGAACGCTACATGGGAGGCTTCTTACGAGCCTGTCATTATCAACGAGTTCTGTAGAATTAGAGCGCCTTTCCATAATGTAGAGGGCAATTACAAATACGACCTCATCATAGAACCAAAAATGTCGTTCGGAACAGCTCACCATGAAACAACATCCCAGATTATCGAACTTATGTTACAGTCTGATTTCTCAGGACTTAACCTCCTCGATATGGGCTCTGGAACAGGTGTGCTTGCTATCTTGGCGAAGAAACTCGGCTCTGCAACAACTGTTGCCATCGATAACGACGAATGGGCTTACAGAAACGCCCTCGATAATATTCGTCTTAATGATGAAAATGACATCATCGTTGAACTCGGTGATGCCAACTCCTTGAACGATAGACAATTCGATATAATTCTCGCTAATATCAACAGAAATATCCTTCTCAGAGACATGAAAGAATACGTCAAATGTCTCGTTGATGGCGGCAAGATTTTCTTTAGTGGCTTCTATCAAGAAGACTTGACTCTTATAGCTAAAGAAGCGGAACGTCTTGGTTTGAAATATTCTAATCATGTAACGAAAAATAATTGGACAGCAGCTGTCTTCGTAAAATAATATGTGGATACCTATATTAATAGTAGTCTTAACGGCATATCTCTTGGGCTCAATCCCAAGTTCGGTATGGATTGGTAAGATCTTCTACGGAATTGATGTCAGAGAACATGGCTCCGGTAACGCAGGAACAACAAACACAATCAGAATCTTAGGCTATAAGGCAGGAATACCTGTCTTTATCATTGACGCATTAAAAGGTTGGCTGGCTGTTTTTTTGACAAAGATTATCTTCGCTTATTTCCCATCAGTGGAAATGCCGGAATATATGTCGTTAGTGGCAGCTGTAGCTGTCGTAATTGGTCATATCTTCCCTGTATTCGCAGGATTTAGAGGCGGTAAAGGCGTCGCTACCTTGCTCGGCGTCGGCTTCGGCTTAATTCCAATCCCAGCATTGATAGCTCTTGGCATTTTTATGATAGTTTTGTTTGGCTTCGGATATGTCTCACTCGCAAGTATTACTGCAACAGTGACTTTGCCTATCGTTACTTACTTTTTTGTAATGCCAGACAATATCCTTTTGTTGTTGCTCACAATAGCAGTGGCAATATTCGTCCCTATAACACATCGTCAGAATATTAAGAGGTTACTCAACGGAACAGAGAATAAATTTTTGAAGAAAAAATAGTTGAAAAAAATCTATAAATTCTGAGTTTCATATATACGATTTTTTGTAATTTTACAAACTGATAAATACAAGAATTATGAAATTTATACTTTCAAGTTTAAAATTATTAAAAGCAGTACAGTCGCTTAGTGGTGTTATTAACACAAATAATACATTGCCGATATTAGACGATTTCTTGTTTAATATCTCAGAAAATGAATTGAAAATCACTGCTTCCGATTTGGAAACAACAATGATAGTGTCAATTCAGCCAGACTTGGTTGAAGGTGCAGGTGAGGTGACTATTCCGGCTCGTTTGCTCATTGATATTTTGAAGAACTTCCCTGATATTCCTGTTTCATTCAATATAGACGAGACAACATTGGCTATTGAAATAACAACAGGCGAAGGTCGTTACAAAATGGCTGGCCATAAAAGCGATGAATTCCCTCAAGTCCCTGTGTTGGCAGAGGCTTCAAAATGGGAAATACCTGCCGACGTGCTAGCTTGCGGCTTCGAAAAGACTGTCTTCGCAACAGGCAACGACGAAATACGTCCTGTAATGACAGGTGTATTCATGGAAATGACTAACAGCGGCCTTAATTTTGTTGCAACTGACGCTCACAAACTCGTCCGTTATAGAAGAATGGATATCAAAGCCGATGAATTGGCTTCATTCATAGTTCCTAAAAAACCTATCAATCAGTTGAAAAACGCTTTGTCAGGCAAAGCTGATGAATTGGTGACTGTTGAGTTTAACAAGACAAATGCTTCTTTCTCAATGGCTGGATTTAAACTTGTATGCCGTCTCATCGATGGAAGATACCCTAACTATGAAGCTGTCATCCCTCAGTCAAATCCAAACAAATTGACTATCGACCGTCAATTATTGTTGTCCGCAATTCGCCGTGTGGCTATCTTCTCAAGCAAGGCAACTCACCAAATACGTTTTAAAATCTCTGGTCAGGAACTTACATTGACAGCTGAAGACCTTGATTATTACAACGAAGCAAAAGAAAGACTTTCATGTAACTATGAAGGTAATGATATGGAAATAGGATTCAACTCTCGTTTCTTCCAAGAAATGCTCGGCAATTTAAGCCAACAAGAAGTATTGTTGGAAATGTCAGCACCAAATAGAGCTGGTCTTATTTTACCAGTTGACAATCAAAATGCTGACGAAGACATCTTGATGCTTTTAATGCCAGTGATGTTAAATTAAGACTACAAGACAACAAGACAACAAGACAACAAGAAAGGACGTTTTACGTCCTTTTTTTATACCTATATATAAATGAAAAAGTCGCTCATTTTTTTTCTGAACGACTTTATTTATTTAAACATCTAAACTTCTGAAATTCTTAGATTCAAATTCTCGGACCAGCTTCAACCAATGCCTTGCCTGCTTCATTGTGAGTGAATTTCTCGAAGTTCTTGATGAAACGTCCAGCAAGATCTTCAGCCTTTTCGTTCCATTCTTCAGCAGTGGCGTATGTGTCGCGAGGGTCTAAAATATTAGGATTTACATCGTGTAATGCAACAGGAACTTTGAAGTCGAAATACGGAATAATCTTGGTCTCGGCTTTGTCGATAGAACCATCCAAGATGGCATCGATGATAGCTCTCGTGTCTTTGATGGAGATACGTTTTCCAGTTCCATTCCATCCTGTATTTACTAAATATGCTGTAGCACCAGCCTTCTCCATTTTCTTGACTAGTTCTTCAGCGTATTTTGTTGGATGTAATGAAAGGAATGCTTCTCCAAAACAAGCTGAGAATGTAGGCTTTGGCTCTGTGATGCCAAGTTCTGTTCCTGCCAGTTTGGCTGTGAAGCCAGATAAGAAATAATATTTCATCTGTTCAGGAGTCAATATGGAAACAGGTGGCAATACTCCGAAAGCGTCTGCCGACAAGAAAATGACTTTCTTTGCATCTGGAGCTTTTGATATTGGCTTTACGATATTTTCAATATGATTGATAGGGTAGGATACGCGTGTGTTTTCAGTAACGCTCTTGTCGTGGAAATCAATCTTGCCGCTTTCATCAACGGTCACATTTTCCAACAAAGCATTTCTCTTGATAGCATTGTAAATGTCAGGCTCGCTTTCTTTCTTGAGGTCTATGACTTTAGCATAGCAGCCGCCTTCAAAGTTAAAGACGCCGTCGTCATCCCAGCCGTGTTCGTCGTCACCAATCAAAGCTCTCTTAGGATCTGTTGACAAAGTGGTTTTTCCTGTTCCTGAAAGACCGAAGAAAATGGCTGTCTCTCCTTTTTCATTGGTGTTGGCTGAACAGTGCATTGCAGCAATGCCCTTCAAAGGCAACAGATAATTCATGATAGAGAAAATGCCTTTTTTCATCTCACCTCCGTACCATGTGTTCAAAATGATCTGAGCTTTCTCTGTTAAATTGAATGCTATCGCAGTCTCTGAATTAAGACCTAACTCTTTGTAATTCTCGACTTTTCCTTTTGAAGCAGTATAGACGATGAAATCAGGTTCGCTGAATTCGGCAAGTTCTTCTTCTGTTGGCCTGATAAACATGTTCTTTACAAAATGGGCTTGCCAAGCGACTTCCATAATGAAACGAATCTTCAAACGTGTGTTTTCATTGGCGCCAGCGTAGGCATCCATCACATAAAGCTTCTTTCTGCCTTTTAACTCTTTAAGTGCTATCTCCTTTAACTTGTCCCAAATCTCTGGTGTGATGGCTTTGTTGTCGTTCTTGTATTGTTCTGATGTCCACCATACTGTATCACGACTGATGTCATCCATGACGAAATACTTGTCCTTTGGAGAACGACCAGTGTATATGCCTGTCATGACATTGACTGCGTCGAGTTCTGTCATGATGCCCTTATCATATCCTGTCAATTCAGGATTCATTTCGTCTTCATATAATTCTTCATAAGATGGGTTATATGCTATTTCTTGAACATCTGTGATGCCGTAAGAAATAAGAGCCTGCTTGATTTTGTTTTGTTCTATCATAATAAGTTTGTTTTGTATATCGCAAATGTATAAATTATATTTCAATGTAAAACAAACAATTCAATTAAAAAAAATACTATTTTTTACAATTTTTTTTGAAAAATAATTCTTTGATATTGTGAAAATAGTTGTACCTTTACACCGAAATTTTGATTTTTAAAAAATGTTCACAAGAATACTTTTTTACCTTGTTTTTTATCCGTTATCGATTTTACCTCTGTTTTTTCTATATATAATTTCATTTCCACTTTGTTTTATTCTGTCATGCATTTTATCTTATCGAAAAAAAATTATCGATATTAATTTATCTAAATCTTTTCCGTCTTTGTCTTTTGACGACAAAAAACGAATTAGAAACAAATTTTATTGGCATTTGACACAATTAGGAGTTGAAATGCTGAAAATGATTTCAATGTCGCGAAAAAATGTAATGCGTCGCTATTATTGCTCTAATCCGGATGTCGTTAATAAATTTTATGAAGAAGGAAAAAGTGTCGTCTTGATGTCGAGCCATTATAACAATTGGGAATGGATGGTATTGAGCCTGGATATGCAGTTCAAACATCATGGAATAGGAGTGGGAGCGCATAATACTAATAAGGTGTTCGAGAAATTGATAAACAGAGCAAGGACTCGTTATGGTACGCAAGTGGTTTTCCATGATAACGTACGTGAGGTTATGGCTTATCATGAAACGAATCATATTCCTGCTGCTTACATGATTCTCGCCGACCAAAATCCAAGTAACCCGAAACGTTGTTATGTGGCAGATTTCCTGAATCAGAAGACTGGTTTCATCAGAGGCTCTGAAGGATTTGCTAGAAAATATGACTTGCCTGTATTATATTATAAGGTGATAAAAGAGAAATTAGGACATTATCGTATCGATGTGGAAGTCATCTGCGAGTCTCCTGCAGAATTGCCAGACGGCGCCATCATGCAACGTTATACTGAATTATTGGAAGATACAATAAAATCCAATCCTCCTTACTGGCTCTGGAGCCACCGCCGTTGGAAACATAATTTCGACGACGCTCCATTGGGAAATCAATGAGTGAGACGATATTAGGAACGGAAAAACGTAGAGACGCATCGATTCAATCTGTGACAGGACGTACACATGGACCGTTGTAGCGACTGCCGCTTAGCATACCTTGATTGTTTTTGTTGAAACTCAAGTGTAATGAGCTATCTTTATCGTTTTTGTCAGGCGTTGAACTCCAATAGAAACCTTGACTGCCAGCCAACTTCAGTGTTGACTCTTTATAATAACCAGCAGCCGGCAAAAAAATGCAATTGCCATTGGGTCCCGTTACTATATATCCGGCAACGCCATTCTTTTCTGTATAATTCCATGTACATTGGGTCAATAATTCTTGCCACTCATTATATGTCGGCGTTCTCCATTTACCACCCCAAATAGCAGTAGCTGCATCATATTTTGCATTATTAGATATATCACTCATATTTTTTCCTAAGGTGCTGCTGTTACCTTCTTTATATATATTTTTAGGTTTTGTCTCTCCCCAAGCAAAATAGCATCCAAAATCCTCATGTTTTTCGGCTCCAATATTACATGCGGCCCATTTGACACTCAATCCTAAGTCAACATATTCATGACCGTCAATTTGTTGTTTGAACACAGGTCGAACGCTTAGACCGTTCATATAATCTGAACATTGTAAAGCAGCATTTATTCCTTCGATGACACCTGTGCTTGTTATTGTCTCCATTATCTTGCCGGCAGAACCGTCTATAATCATGCAGTATGCATTTTTACCAACTTCATATGGTTGCGAAATCCAATAATGACCTTTTTTTTCATTTTCTTTAAGTAGAGAATTATCATAATAACCTGCAAGTGGCAAGAAAATATTATTTCCATTATATTTAGATGTTCCAAGCACACCATAAATGCCATTATGGGTAGTTAATTCCCAAGTGCATCCACTTCTCAATTCTTTGAATTCGGCAACCGTTGGCATACGCCATTCGCCACTCCAGCAGGCCGTAGCGGCATCATATTTAGAATTGCCGCATATTTCAATAATATTACTGCCAATTAAGGAGCAGTTTTCTGAATTATAATTGTTATTTTGTGCTGGTTTTGTTTCTCCCCATGCGTAATAATATCCATATTCTTCAATTTTGTCTGCCCCGATGTTGCATGTGGCCCATTTTACGCTCAATCCTAAATCAATATAATCGTAACCGGCATTTTGTCCACTTATAAACTTTTTTTCCAACTTTTCATTAATATTCAACTTTTCATCTTTATTGACGGCTACACTTATCATTTTGTCATTATAACCTTTTTTTGTAAGTACAATCTCATGCGTGCCAACTTCAATATTTATAATTTTAATGGTTTCACCATAGTATTCACCATCTATATATATGTAAGCATTATCAGGTTCGCTTTTGATAATAATTAAGCCGCATTCTTTTTCTTTCTCGGTATATTGCAGCACCATTTCATATACGCAATATTTACATAATTTTTCAGGGAAATAATATTTATAAGGTTCATAATCTGGATGTTTAATATCTAAAGACACTGCTGTCTCGGCAGAAATGTACAACCATACCTGTCCGGTCATCGCTTTTTTTATTATCTGTGTCTCGCTATTGCCATTAAACACAATGTTTAGTCTTTCTTTTTCATTGATGTTTTCTGTGGAAATTTTTATCAAGGCCATTTCTCGACCATGTCCATCAATGTATGTATCTTTATCCTCTATAATTCCATTTGGAATATGTTTAAAAGAACCTTCTTTAACCTGAAGCTTTTGTGCAAATGTATTTGATGAAATCAAAACAAAAAGTAAAAACAAAAATTTTTTCATAATAGGTATATTTTTTTATTCTCTAACTGGACGAACACATAAATATAAATATGTCGAACAGCAACTAAAAACATCACAATTAACACAATCTTCATTAAAGTACAAACGATGAGCACTATTATCGCTACTATAACTAATGCTCCAATAGTATCCTTCTGTTCCAACATTATATTTTCGCTTGTCTGAGGCATAGCCTGCTGCTGGCAAAAAGATGCTGTTACTGTTTTTTTTAGATGTAACCAAATATCCTCCGATGCCGTTTTGTGTTGTCCATTCCCACTTGCAATAATTTTCTAATTCAAACATCTCAGACTCTGTTGGCATTCTCCACTTTCCGCCCATCTTAGCAGCTGCTATATCAAATTTAGGATTTCCTTTGGCACTTTCAAACCATGGGTAATTAGGCTTCAAATAAGGGCCATCATCTTCCATTGCATTAATATTCCCCCATACAAAATAATCACCGTATTCTTCAGGTATTTTTGCACCTATGTTACATGTTGCCCATTTTACACTTAGTCCTAAATCAACATATTCGTGAGCTTGATTCTGTTCACTATATAGTTTTTTCTCAAGATATTCTTCTATTTCCAAAGTCTCATTTTCTTTGATGTTTATAGTTTTAACAAAATCTATATAGTCTTCTTTTTTTAATTTTAGTTCGTGGAAACCAACTGTCAGACCATCTAATATAATATTATCAGTTTTACCATAATGAATACCATCAATATAAATATCAGCTTCTGATGGTTTACTGCTGATAACTATATAACCGAATTTTAATTGCTGCATATTTTGCACCACCATCTCGTAAACACAATAATCACATAATTTTTCAGGCAAAGTATATTTATATGTGCCGTAATCAGGGTGTTTTATATTGATGAAAGTAGCTGCCTCTGCCGAAATGTAAATCCACATCTGTCCTGTTGTAGGAGCTTTAATTATCTGAGTCTCTCTGTTGCCACTAAATACAAGTCGCAGTTGTTCTTGTTCGCTGAAATTCTCTGTCGATATTTTTATTAATGCCATCGGTATTTCATTGCCATCCAAATACGTTTCATCTATCTTATCGTTAAGAATATGCTTAAAAGATCCTTCCTTGACTTGAAGTTGCGCAAATGAATTCAATGAAATGATCATTAAAAAAACAATTAAAATTCTCTTCATAACTTTTATATTTTGTAATGGCAAATTTAATGAAATAAATATTAAAAATTCAGAATTCCTTTTTGAATTTTTAAAAATAAAAGCTTTTTAACTAACTGTTTTTAGAAAGTGCAGGCTGTGTGAGTTTCGAGTTAAAAATAAATCCCGATGTGTTTATGACTTAACACATCGGGATTTTAATATATAAGTTTTAGTTCAAAAAATCTCAACAAGACATTCGTCCAAATTTTTAGTGATTTGTTCTTTGTCTAAATGCTGGCCTATAAAGACAATCTTAGCCATTCTGTCGCCGTATTTCTCGTCCCAATCGTTCATGATAGATGGGTCGTTGCGCATGAGTTCTTCTAACTCATCTTGTGGTGCAGTGGCAAACCAAAGTCCGGCTTCCGTAAGTTTCTTCTGAACTCCAGCTTGTTCAAACAGATATGTCATATCTGGATTGTCGCTGAAATAACATATTCCCTTCGCTCTGATGACATTCTCAGGCCATTTTGAAGTCACAAATCTGTCAAATTTATTTGTGTCGAACGATTGACGTCTGTAATAAACAAATGTGCTGATACCATATTCATCGCCATGACTATGACCATGATGATGGTGATGATGACAAGGACAGTTCTCATCATGACATTCTTCATGATCATGGTGATGATGATGTTCGTGTTCATGTCTTGGTGACTCGGTGTCTTGGTGACTTGGTGTCTCTATATGTCGAATCCAGCCTGCAGCGCCAGCTATTTTATAATATTCAAATTTGTGGGTGTTAATAATTTTGTCTAAATCGATATTGGTGTAATCGCACTCAATAATCTCAACGCCAGGTTGTAAGTTGTTTATAATAGATTTGATTCTATTTAATTCTTCGCGGCTTACTTCCGAAGCTTTGTTGAGAAGCACCATGTTGCAGAACTCAATCTGTTGAATTACGAGGTTGGCAATGTCTTCTTCTTCTATTACGTTTTTATCCAATTTATTGCCGCATTCAAATTCACTTTTCATTCTCAGAGCATCGACTACTGTCACGATACAATCCAATTTTGGAAGTCCGTGAATGCTATATTTCTCGTCCATATTAGGAATAGAAGCGATTGTACGAGCTATAGGTTCTGGTTCGCATATTCCGCTGGCTTCAATTACTATATAGTCGAATTTGTTAGACTTTACAATTTCGCTGAGTTGTTCAACCAAGTCGAATTGAAGAGAGCAGCAGATACATCCGTTTTGGAGAGCTACGAGGCTGTCGTCTTTTTGGTCAACGACGCCGCCTTTTTGAATGAGAGAAGCGTCGATGTTTATCTCGCCAATATCATTGACAATAACAGCGAATTTGATACCTTTTTTATTTGTTAATATGTTATTAACTAAAGTTGTTTTTCCACTTCCCAGATAGCCGGTAAGAAGTAAAATTGGGGTTTCATTCATAATTAGTTATGTATTTAAAAATAGAGACGCAATATAAACTGCGTCTCTATATAGAATGTTTGATTATTTAAAATCTAAATTATTTTCTGTCAGCTTTGATAGCAGCTTGAGCAGCAGCTAATCTAGCAACAGGAACGCGGAATGGAGAACATGAAACGTAGTTGAGACCTGTGTTGTAGAAGAATTCTACTGATGCTGGGTCACCGCCGTGTTCACCGCAAACACCGCATTTCAAGTTGTTTCTTGTTGAACGGCCACGTTCTACGCCTAACTTAACTAATTGACCAACGCCTTCTTGATCTAATGTGTTGAATGGGTCAGCTGGGATGATCTTTTCTTCGAGGTATGTGCCAACGATAGCGTTAACGTCGTCACGTGAGAAACCGAATGTCATCTGTGTTAAGTCGTTTGTACCGAATGAGAAGAATTGAGCTACTTCTGCGATTTGGTCAGCTACTAATGTAGCGCGTGGGATTTCAATCATTGTACCATAGAGGTAATCGATTGTTAAACCGTATTGAGCTTCAACTTCAGCTTTAACTCTTTCAGCGATAGCTTTTTGATGTTTCAACTCTTTTACGTTGACTGTGAGAGGAACCATGATTTCGAGGTGTGGATCATTGCCTTCTTTCATCAATTGAGCTGTAGCTTCGAATAAAGCGCGGAATTGTGTTTCTGTAATTTCTGGATAAACGATACCGAGACGAACGCCGCGTAAGCCCATCATTGGGTTAACTTCGTGTAAAGCTTCGATGCGTTTTTGTAATTCTTTGAGATCCATGCCGCGGCTTTCAGCGAGTTCTCTTTGTTTGTCTTCTGTATGAGGTACGAATTCGTGTAATGGAGGGTCCATGAGACGGAATGTAACAGCTTTGCCGTCCATAACTTTCAAAGTACCTTTAGCTGTTTCGCGGATGTATGGTTCGAGTTCTGCTAAAGCTGCAACGCGTTCTTCTGTTGAGTTAGCAAGAATCATGTTACGTAATTTAGCGAGAGGTGCTTCACTGTTTTCACCGTAGAACATGTGTTCGATACGGAAGAGACCAATACCTTCAGCGCCGAAATCAACAGCTTTCTTAGCGTCTTTTGGAGTATCAGCATTTGTGCGAACGCCCATCTTACGATATTTGTCAACTAATTGCATGAATTCTTGGAACACTTTGTTTTCTGTAGCGTCGATCATAGCAACTGGTTCTGCGTAGATCCAACCTTTTGTTCCGTTCAAGCTGATAACATCACCTTCTTTGAAAACTTTGTCACCGATAGCGACTTCATTTTCAACTGTTTTGCTGATGCGAACTTCGTCACAACCAACAACGCAGCATTTACCCCAGCCACGAGCAACTAAAGCAGCGTGTGATGTCATACCGCCTTTTGATGTGAGGATACCGTTAGCAGCGCGCATACCTTCAACGTCTTCTGGGTTTGTTTCTTCACGAACCAAGATTGAAGCGATGCCTTGTGCTTGATATTCGATAGCTTTTTCGCATGATAAAGCGATTCTACCAACTGCGCCACCAGGACCTGCTGGTAAACCTTTAGCTATAACTGTATGTGATTTTTCGTCGTTTGCATCGAGGATTGGGTGTAACAATTCGTCGATTTGGTTAACGTTAAGTCTCATAACAGCTGTAGGTTCGTCGATGCGACCTTCTTTAAGCATGTCGATAGCCATGTTAACAGCAGCAAGACCTGTACGTTTACCTGTACGGCATTGTAACATATATAATTTACCATCTTGGATAGTAAACTCGATGTCGAGCATATCTTTGTAGAAGTCTTCAAGAATTGTACGAACGTCGCAGAGTTCTTTGTAAGTCTCAGGCATGAGTTCTTGCATAGAAGCCATATTCTTGTTCTTTTCGTTCTTTGTGTCGTCGTTCAATGGGTTTGGAGTTCTGATACCAGCAACAACGTCTTCACCTTGAGCGTTGATCAACCATTCGCCATAGAACTTGTTGTCACCTGTAGCTGGGTCACGTGTGAAAGCAACGCCTGTAGCTGAACCTTCACCCATGTTACCGAATACCATTGTTTGAACGTTAACAGCTGTACCCCAATCTTCTGGAATACCTTCGATTCTTCTGTAAGAAACAGCTTTCTTACCATTCCAGCTCTTGAAAACAGCTCTGATACCACCTTCTAATTGAAGTTGTGCATCGTCTGGGAATTCTGTTCCGAGAACGTTCTTGATAGTAGCTTTGAAGTTTTCTGCAAGAGTTTGAAGTTCTTCAGCTGTGATTTCTGTATCTGATTTATAACCTCTTTCTTCTTTGAAGTTATCTAACATTTCGTCCAAAATCTTACGGATACCTTTGCCTTCAGCTGGTTCTCTGTCTTCTGCTTTTTCCATAACAACGTCAGCATACATCATGATGAGACGACGGTATGAGTCATATACGAATCTTGGATTGTTAGTTTTCTTGATTAAACCAGGGATAGTTTTTGAACAAAGACCGATGTTCAAAACTGTATCCATCATACCTGGCATTGATTGACGAGCACCTGAGCGGCAAGATACTAATAATGGATTTTCAGCATCGCCATATTTCATGCCCATGATTTCTTCCATATTCTTAATACCTTCAGCAACTTCTTCCATAAGTCCTTCTGGTAATTGGCAGTTGTTAGCATAATAAGCTGTACAACATTCTGTTGTAATAGTAATACCAGCTGGAACAGGTAAACCTAAATGGCACATTTCTGCTAAGTTAGCACCTTTTCCACCTAATAAGTTTTTCATTGTGGAGTTTCCTTCAGCAGTACGGTTGCCAAAAGAATAAACATACTTAGTTTTTCCCATGTTGTTAAATTTTATAGTGTTTTAAATTTAATTTCTTGAAAAAATCACATGACCTAAAATCATTCTGCAAAGTTAAGTATTTATTTTTTTTTGTGAAAGTTTTAATGTAAAAAATATCATATTTTTTTTTGTGAAAGTTTTAATGTAAAAAATATCATATTTTTTTAAGGTGATTTCTATAAATTGCTTTTCAATGATTTATGAATTTTTCTTTGAGAAGATTTTTTGGTTTTTCTTGAAAGAGCATAGCAAGCTATGTGATTGAAAGAAAGACAGAAAGATTTTATGAAAAAACATAAATCATGAAAAAGTGTTTGTCTTGACTGTCAAAATATTTTCTAACGTGGAATTTATAGAAGCCATCTTAATCCTTTTGGAACATTTTTTGTTAAATTAATGCATCGTTAAATCATTAAAAAAACTTTATATCATGTCATCATTTATAGCTGTTGTAGTTGTTGCTGTATTAGTTATTTTCTTATTTAAAAATGTAAATAAGACAAAAAGCAAATCTGAAAATAATAAACAAAAATATTCTCAATCTCCGAAAAGTGGTAAAAGTTATGGTAAATGGATAGGAGGAGGATTAGGTTGGGCTTTTGGTGGACCTATCGGCGCTATAATTGGATTCGCCTTAGGATCTTTGTTCTCTAATAGCTCTGAATCAGAACAATACATCGGAACAACATCGCAACAAAGAGATTTTAATGTTAGCCTTCTGGTCCTTTCTGCGGCTGTTATGAAAGCTGATGGAACAGTGAAAAGGTCTGAATTAGATTATGTGAAACGTTTCTTTTTATCTAATTTCGGTCAGGAACGTGCAGAAAAATATATCTTGATGCTTCGTGAAATTCTAAAACAAGATATTCAAATTTATGAAGTAAGCCAGCAGGTTGGACGTTTCATGGATTATTCTTCCAAATTGCAGCTCTTGCACTATTTGTTCGGTATCGCTTCCGCTGATGGTTCAACTCATCAAAATGAAGTCGATGTCATTTATGATATTGCTAAATATATGGGCATTTCAAGTCCCGATTTCCAATCAATTAAAGCGATGTTTGTTCAGGAAGTTGATAGTGCGTATAAAATCCTCGGAATTGATTCTACAGCAACAGATGAGGAAGTCAAGAAAGCTTATCGTGAAATGGCTAAGAAATATCATCCTGACAAAGTGGCGTATCTTGGCGATGATGTCAGAAAATCTGCTGAACAAAAACTTCAGGAAGTTAATGAGGCATACGATAAAATTAAAAGGCAAAGAGGTTTTTAAAAACCTCTTTTTTATTTATATAATCTCCAATTTATTCCTAAACATAATCTGCTGTCACGCATAGGATAATGTGGAGTCGTGAAATATCTGTTGTCTAATGTCAATGAATACATATTAGTATATAGGACAAATATATTTGCCTTTTTGATTTTAAATGTAACGCATAGGTCAACGTATGGGAAATTACCTACTTTTACTTCATTCTGCAAATAGAAAGTCCTTAACGAAGGCATATATGCATCAGCGTAATATTCTGTAAAATACTTGATTGCAATGCTTGGCTGCATCATTGAATTATTTTTTACCAATGTGATGTTATATGCAAACTTAATCTTTCCTTGAAAACTTGGAATATGAACAATATCATCATTATTGGTAGTTTGTAATGATGCGAAACCAATCATTTCAAATTTGTTGAGATGTAAATTGAAAGTTGAATATAAAGAACTGATATTTAATGTACTAGAATATTGTTCAGGCTTTGCATCTGTGCCAAAATAAATATAATTGTCAATGGTTGTTTGTTTGATACCTATTGTTAAAAAAGGAAGTTCATACGAGCCGTGAAGTAGGAGAGAGGTCGATGGCGCAAAATTATTGTCCCATCTAAAGTTGTTTGAATAATAATGTTCTTCAAACCAATCTGCAGATTGTCGGTTTATATTTATGTCAAATTTTAATACTCCTAAATTTTTATTTGACGTACCTAAAAATTGTTTCCATTGACCATCAATAAAGAAATCTCCAGCCTGATAACCATTTGTAATTATTTGAGCATTTCCTGTAATCCTTGTTGATTTAAATAGATTGATTATTATTCCGGCGTTTGCTCTTAAATTAGATAAATTTTGTTCGTTAAAACGTTCTTGTGTAAGAACATTATAATAACCAGCGTGATATGTGTAATTATGTTCTAATCCAAACGTTAAATAAAAAGGAATATCATCATTATATTTTTTATAACCTAATGTGTTCCAATATATAATGTTCTTTATTGTATGAAAATCAACGCTGTCAAATGTTTTTGATGAGTCTAATACAGGATCAAAATTATGGTAAAAAGAAGATAATGGCTTGCCGTCTTCATAAACGTATCTGTTTCTTTGATACCCCAAATGGTGATTTATTCTGCCAATATCTATTTTACGTTTTATATATGCACTATCTTGCGATTTATTGATAGTGGAGGCTAAAATGTTGAAATATTGGTCTATGGCAAATCCTGATACCTTGATTAAATTCTTTGCGTTTGTAAGATTAACATCAATAATGGATTTATCAGTTTCTTTATTATTAATAAATACATAATCGTTGACAATACCTCCATTTTCTTGAATATCAATCTTATTATGAAAATATGTACCACTAATACCGTAACGGTTGTTTTTGGTATTATATCTGAAATTTCCATTAAAGAATGAATTTTGCATTTTACTTCTTTTATAAACTCCAGGTGAGAAGTCTATATCATAATTTAATGTGATAAAAAATCTTGGTAAGAACTCCCTGCAAAACAATACTTCGAGATGTTGTTCTTTTTTATCTCCGCTCATATATTTTATTTCTGTAAATGGTTGATAAACCATTGGATAAATAGTATTGTCAGCATTTTTAATATATGATGAAAACGATGATAATTCAGTATTGAATCCAAGCTGAGTAGGGTAGAAGAAGTTGATATTTTTATGAGCTAAGCCAGAGTTGCTAAGAGTTTGATATATTTCATAAGGTTTTTCTAGTGGTTCGTAATAAGAAGCTAATAGGGTAGTGGTATCGTATGTTGATATTTTGCCTAATGTTAAGTTGTTTAAATTCTTATAGAAATATTTTACTTGAGTTGAATCAATTCTTAATGAGTCATTTCTTGTGACTATAGGTTTAGAAACCATAGATAAGTGACACATTATGAATATAAACAGCAGTATATATTTGATATTTTTCATAATGCAAAAATAGTTAAATTACTTTAATAAATGTAATTAATAAAAAAACTCTCCGAAGAGAGTTGTATAAAAAGTGTGGAGCGGAATACTTGAGCGATGGTGTGGTGTAGTGTACCTGAACAAATAACCGATGTATCCTCCACACTATTTCATTATATAACTAGACTATCATTTAAGACTAGTATATTATCGTAATTACTTTCTGCAAATATAAAGATAATTTTTGACTTGTCAAGAAAAAAGTAATTATTTTATTAGAATAAAATATACTCTAGGACACGTGCGAAGTCTAAGATTCTCAAGCACTGCGTTTCTTTGTGCGGAGAGGTGAATGCATTAAAACAGAAAAGCCCCAGCTGATTGCTGAGGCTTCCGTTATAAGGGCGG
>JAFYNK010000059.1 GCA_017548125.1 Bacteroidales bacterium
ACAATGATAATTAAAACTTTTACATGCTTTATGTTTTTTCTTGGAATCTTTTCGTCTTTCTTTCAATCACATAGCTCGCTATGTTCTTTCAAGAAAAACAAAAATCTTCTCAAAGAAAAATTCATAAATCATTTGCAAAGTAATTTATAGAAATCCCCTTAAAAAAATCTTTTGCCTTTTGTCGTTTGTCTTTTGCCTTTTTATTATCTTTGCAAAAAAGTATAAGATTATGGGTATTTTTTCATTTTTCAAGAGAAACAAAGAGGTCGTAGAAGAACAGAAACAGGAACTAGACAAAGGTTTGGAAAAGACACGTACTAGTGTATTTGACAGAATTTCTAAAGCTATCATCGGAAAGTCTAAGGTTGATGATGAAGTGCTTGATAATCTTGAAGAGATTCTGGTGACATCAGACGTCGGCGTTGACACAACTCTCAAAATCATCGCTCGTATCCAAGAGCGTGTCGCACGTGACAAATATCTTGGAACAAATGAATTGAACCGTATCCTTAAAGAAGAAATAGCTGCCTTGTTGCAGGAGAATAACTCCGGCGACGGCACCACATTCGATATACCAGCCGATAAGAAACCTTACGTTATCTTGGTTGTCGGCGTCAATGGCGTCGGCAAGACGACAACCATCGGCAAATTAGCACATAACTTCAAGAAGGCAGGACTGAGCGTTATGCTCGGCGCTTCCGACACCTTCAGAGCTGCTGCTGTAGATCAACTCACCATCTGGTCAGAACGCGTAGGTGTGCCTATCGTCTCTCATGGCATGAACGCCGACCCAGCATCAGTGGCATACGACGCAGTGAAGACCGCCGTTGAACAGAACGTTGATGTCGTCATCATCGACACTGCTGGTCGTCTCCATAACAAAGTAAACCTCATGAACGAATTGTCTAAGATCAGAAAGGTCTGCCAGAAGGTCATCCCTGACGCACCACACGAAGTGCTCCTCGTCCTCGACGCTTCAACAGGCCAGAACGCCATCGAACAGGCTCGTCAGTTTATGGCAGCGACAGAAGTCAACGCTCTCGCTCTTACTAAGTTGGACGGCACAGCAAAAGGCGGCGTGGTGATAGGCATCTCCGATCAGTTCAAGATTCCGGTAAAATATATCGGCGTAGGCGAAGGTATGGACCATCTCCAGATTTTCGATAGAAACGATTTCGTTAACAGCCTTTTCGAAGGAAGAAACTAATCTCATAAATGAAAAAACCTAGACTCAATATCGTTACGCTCGGCTGTTCTAAAAACAAGGTTGACTCAGAGCGCCTCGCAGCCTCGCTCGAATTCAAATATGAAATAGTACACGACTCTGAACAGAAATCAGACGTGGTGATAATAAACACCTGCGGATTCATTGGCGACGCCAAGGAAGAGTCGATCGACACAATCCTCGAGTACGCAGAACTCAGAAGAGCCAAGAAGATAAAGAGACTTTATGTCACAGGCTGCCTCTCGCAACGTTATCGTAAGGACCTCCAAGAGGAGATTCACGAAGTAGATGGATTCTATGGAGTGGAGGCGGTGCAGCTTATTGCAAACGATATTTTGAGAAATGAGGAATTAGGAATTAGGAATGAGGAATTAAGTGAGGAATATAATGTCAATAGAGTTTTGTCAACTCCAGAACATTATGCATATCTCAAGATTTCTGAAGGCTGCAACAGACGCTGCGCTTTCTGCGCGATACCATTGATTCGCGGCGAACATGTCTCAGTGCCGATGGAGACTCTTATCCAAGAGGCTGAGCTCCTCGCTAAGAAAGGCGTCAAGGAACTTATCCTCATCGCTCAAGATTTGACATATTACGGTCGTGACATCGACGGTCAATATCATATAGTGGAACTCGTCAAACGTCTCCTCGAGATAAAAGAGTTTGAATGGATTAGACTGCATTACGGCTATCCACAAGGATTCCCAGACGAGTTGTTAGATCTCATGAATCAGGAACCTAGAATCTGTAATTATATCGACCTTCCATTGCAGCATATCAGCACACCTATCTTGAAAAACATGAGAAGAGGCGTCGATAAGGAACAGACTATCAACTTCGTGAAAAACGCTCGCAATAGAGTTCCTGGCATTGCCTTCAGAACCACTTTCATCGTGGGATTCCCTGGCGAGACAGAAGAACAATTCGAAGAACTCTGCGACTTTATCAAAGAGATGAAGTTTGAACGTGCTGGCGTCTTTGCTTACTCTCCAGAAGAAGGAACGCCGGCTTACGAAATGGAAGACGACGTCCCAGAGGAAGTCAAGCAGCAACGTGTTGACGACATCATGGCGATACAGCAAAATATTTCTTTAGAGACAAACGAAAAGAGAGTCGGCACTATAGAAAAAGTCCTAATTGACAGAATTGAAGGCGATTATTATGTAGGCAGAACTCAGTACGACTCACCTGAAGTAGATGATGAAATATTGATTTCTCTCGATGATGCTGATTTGGAAGTCGGAACATTCGTGAACGCTAAGATCGTCAAAGCTGATTATTTTGATTTATATGCTGAGATGGTTTGAACTTTGAACGATAATTAAGTATTTTACATATAAGAATTAACAAAAAAGAATACGTTGAAAGTGCGTATTCTTTTTTTTTGTTTTTATGTAAAACATAAGTTATTTTCTTGCGTTTATGGAATAAAAATTGAGGAGAAAATTATCGAACAACAACAACTAATATGACTATAAAACAACAACTAACAATTTTTATGAAGGGGATGGCGATGGGAATCGTTAATGTCATTCCAGTTTCTAGCGGTACTGTATCATTAATAATAGGTGTATTTGAACGTTTTATCAATTCTATTAAATCTTTGAATTTGAAAGCGTTCAAATTGTTATTTAAAGGCGAGTTCTCCGACTTTGCCAAGAAGACAGATTTTAAGTTCTTGGTTACATTGTTGTTAGGAATTTTAGCCGGTATGATTCTCACGGCTATTTCGTTAAAGGCGATATTTAAGAAATATGAAGTCGTGGCGTATGCCTTTTTCATCGGATTGATAGTGGCTTCTGTTGTTTATGTATATAAAATGATAGGCAAGAAGACTCCCAAGATGATTTTTCTGATGATTGCAGCGATAGTGGCTTCGTTTTATCTTTCAATAAAAAGCAATCCGTATCCAAACTATAATTTCCTTTATTTGATATTATGCGGCGTTGTTGGTTCATTAGGAATGATAGTGCCGGGAATATCAGGTTCTCATCTTATGATGGTTATGGGCAATTATGAGCTTATTGTCACGCAGGCTCTTCCTGAGATAGCGCATTGGAGTACATTTGTTCAAGGTATGAGTGTATTGCTTCCTTTTGTGATAGGCGCTCTTATAAGCATCATAACAATATCTTATGTCTTGTCGTGGCTTATGAAGGAATTCAGGAATGAAACATTATCGGTGCTGACAGGATTTATGATTGGCAGTCTGCCAGTGGTTTATCCATGGAAAGAAGTGTTGCCTGGCATGTATGACTATTCATTTCATCTTCCAACAATGAACGGCGAATTTATAGCAGCAGTTATAATGGCTGTGATAGGAGCATCTTTGGTTTTGGTGTTAAGTCATTATTCAAGGAAAAAAGAAGAGAGAATGATGAGAAGAAAACAAAGGAAACTGCAGAGACAACTGAAGAGACAAGGACTTTGAACCGTTGAACCGTTGAGCTTTGAACATTAAACCTTAAACCTTAAACCTTAAACCAATTCTATCTCATACTAAATTCGCAGCCGCAGTATCTTTGGTTGTAGAAGTTATATTCCTTTATTATTTCAATTCTTCTTTCGCTGAGTCCGCCTTTGCGCCAGTTCTGGGTCCAGTAGGTGACGTCAGGGTAGTGGCTTTGGGCGAACAAACCGGCTTCTTCTATCTGTTCCAGTGATTTCCATCGGCTTGATGCCAAAGTTGTTGTAAATGCTGATATTTCTCTTTCGTGGGCGTATTTGGCTGATTCGAGGAGACGCATTTTGAAGCATTTAAGGCAGCGTCCGCCTCTTTCAGGTTCGTTTTCCAGACCTTTCATCTCGGCGAGCCATTGCTCATGGTTGTAGTCGGCATCTACTATTTCAAGTCCCAGACTTTGAGCATAACGAGTACATTCGTCTTTTCTTATAAGATATTCTTCTTCTGGGAAAATATTGGGGTTGCAATAAAAAATAAGAGGCATGATGCCGTTTTGCATCATGCACTCTATTATTGCTGAGGAACAAGGAGCGCAACAAGTGTGAAGAAGGACTTGCTTGGCTCCATTAGGTGCCTCTATAATTAATTTTTTATTCAATTTAATTCAAGTTATTTTTTAACAACTTTTTGAACTGCTGTTGAACCGTTGCTGTGTAATCTTACGAAATAAACACCAGCTTCATAATCAGTCATGTCGATAGCAACTGCGCCGCGTACTTCTGTAGCGAATAATTCTCTACCGCAGATGTCTAAAACTTGAACGTGGTCAACTTCTTCAGATTCTATCATAACGTAGTTTGAAGTTGGGTTAGGGTAGATTCTTGTGTTAACGCTGATGTTGTTAACGCTTGTTGTGTCGTTGTCGTCATCGTCATCATCATCACCGCCTTCGATTTCGTCGTATAAGAACAAGTAGTCTCTAACGTAAACGAGGTTGCCTGTTGATTGTTGGATGAGCCAGTATTCGTAAGAATCAACTTTGTTTTTCATTTGAGGAAGAAGTGGGTAGCTGTTTTCTGGGTTTGAGAAGTGGAAGATTTCGTCAGCTGAAACTTCGTAATCGTATTCGTAAATACTTCTTTCTTGTGGAATGCCGTCAGCGCTGAATGTTGTTGTGATGTTGCAGTTACCAATTGAGTCATATTGTTGAACGAAACTGCCCATCAAAGCCCAGTCGTATGACCATTGGAAGTACATAGAAGCTGCGAGGTAACCTTCTTCTTCTGTGTAGTAGTGTTCAACTAATGTGCTGTTTTCGAATGTTCCGATGAATGGGTCTTGTTTTGCCAATTCTGCTTCGAGTTGACCTTTGTCGTTGTAGTGATATTCTACGATTTCATATAAGTAATTGTCGAATTCGAGTTCTCTACGAGTCATTTTACCTTCATCATCGTATGAGTAGTAGTAAGTGCCACCGAGGATACCGCCGTAACCGTCGTTGAAGTCGTTGTAGTTTTTACGTGTAGCTCTTAAGCCCATTTCGTTGTATGTGTAGTCAACCCAACATACTTTTCTCCAGCCGTAGTCGAAGAGTTGGTGTGTTTGTACAGAAATGATGCGACCTTGTTCGTCATAAACGAGAGAGTCGATTAATTCCATTTGGTCTGCTAAGTCAATCTTGTGGATGCCTTGAAGGTTTGCACTTGTTGCATCTAAATATTGGTAGTTGTATGTTTCAAAACCGTCAACTGACATGTAAGATGAAATACGGTATTTATAGTTTTGAGCAAATACCGGCATAGTCATGACAACTAACAATAAAAGTAAAAATTTTCTCATGATTTTTTTAGTTTGTTTAATGATTTAATAAGTTAATTTGATTTTAAATTTAAAGTCGCAAAAATAATATTTTTTTTCAATAAAAGGATGTTAAAAACAATAAAAAAATAAGAGGCATGAAATAAAACTTCATACCTCTTGTTTAATGGTTTATATTATATATTCAATCAGTTTTTGATAACTTTTTGAACTGCTGTAGCGCCGTTGTAATGTAATTTCAAGAAGTAAACGCCAGCTTCATATTCTTTCATGTCGATAGCTAAAGTGTTGCGTACTTCTGTAGCGAATAATTCTCTACCGCAGATGTCTAAAACTTGAACGAAGTCGATTTCTTCTGATTCTATCATAACGTAGTCTGTTGTTGGGTTAGGATAGATTCTTGTGTTAACGCTGATGTTGTTAACGCTTGTTGTGTCGTTGTCTTCATCATCTTCATCGTCGTCGCCACCGTTGCCGATAACGTCATATAAGAACAAGTAGTCGATAACATAGATGAGGCCGCCGTCAGCTGAGTTTTGGTCCATAGCCCAATATTCGTATGATTCGATCATATTGTTCATTTTTGGAAGTTGTGGGAAATCTTGTTCTGGGTTAGGGTAGAAGTAGATGTCTTCTGCTAATTCTTTTTCATTATATTTGAAGACTCTCTTTTCTTGAGCAACGCCAGCTGCGCTTAATGTTTGAGCTACAGTACAGTTGCCGAGTTCGTCGTATTCTTGAACGAAGTTTGATTGTAAAACCCAACCTGCGTCGTATGAGAAATAAAGAGTTTCTGTTGGGTTGCCGTTTTCGTCGTAATAGAATTCTGTTAAAGCGCTATCTTCGTAAATGCCAGTGAATGGGTTGAGTTGAATTAATTCAGCTTCCATTAAACCAGCAGAGTTGTAGCTATAAGTTGCTTTTTCGTACATGATGCCACAGAAGTCGAGTTCTCTTAATGTTAATTGACCTTCTTCATTGTATGTGTAGTAATATGTACCACCGATTTGTGGACCCCATCCATCGTGGAAGTCGTTGTAGTTAGTACGTGTAGCTCTTAAGCCCATTTCGTTGTATGTGTAGTCGCACCAGCAAACTTTAAGCCATTCGTTGTCGATGAGTTGGTAAGTTACTAAAGAAGCTATTTGACCTGCTTCGTTGTAAACGAGTGAATCGATGCATTCTACTGTTGGTTGTGAGAGCATGTCGATTTCGTGAGCTGCTCTGAGGTCTGTGCCTAATACGTCTGAATAACCATAGTTGATTGTTTCAAAACCGTCTTCTGACATGAATGATGCGATACGGAATTTGTAGTTGTCTTGTGCGAACATTGGCATTGTGATGACAACTAGCAACATAAGTAAAAATTTTCTCATGATTTTTTTAAGTTGTTAAATGATTTAATAATGTTTGTTTGATGATTTCAAATAAAGCCGCAAAAGTAATATTTTTTTTGTTACGAAGTGCTGAATGATAAATATTTTTTACGGTGATTTTAATGTTGTTAGAGAATATTTTTTTAAATAAATGTATGAAATTAAGAAAATGATTTGTTATATTTGTCAGACAATAAATTAATAACATTTAACAAGATGGCAAAAATAAAATCATTAGCAGAGCTTAGGGAAATAAAAGAAAAGCTCAAAATCAATCTCGACCTTCGAGAGAAGAGTGAAAATTCGGAAGAGATGGTTAATATTGAAGATGCCAAGACCCATGTGCTTTGTTGTGGCGGTACTGGGTGTAAATCGTCTGAAAGTGACGCAATCGTTGCAAATTTCGATGCTGTTTTAAAGGAGAAAGGTTTGCAGGATGATGTTATGGTTGTTAAGACGGGTTGTTTTGGCTTCTGCGAAAAAGGACCTATTGTAAAAATGATACCGGATAACACGTTTTACACACAAGTGAAACCTTCAGATGTCGAGAGAATAGTTGAAGATCATATCATAAACGGTTGTAAGGTTAAAGACCTTCTTTATTTAGATCCTGAGACGAATCAGCATGTTGAAGATTCGAAGCACATGAGATTCTATAAGAAGCAGCTTCGTATAGCCTTGCGTAACTGCGGTTTCATCAATCCTGAAGACATAGGCGAATCTATTGCGCGAGGCGGTTATGAAGGTCTTGGTAAGGCTTTACATGAGATGACGCCACAGGATGTTATTTCAGAGGTGACAGCGTCAGGGCTTCGCGGCAGAGGAGGAGCTGGTTTCCCCACAGGCGTAAAATGGGGACTCTGCGCCAAGAACGAGGCTGACCAGAAATATGTGGTTTGTAATGCCGACGAAGGCGACCCTGGAGCTTTCATGGACCGCTCTATCATGGAAGGCGACCCTCATTCTGTCATAGAGGCGATGGCGATATGCGGCTATGCTATCGGCGCTACTAAAGGTCTCGTTTATATACGCGCTGAATATCCTCTCGCTATAGAACGTCTCCAGATAGCTTTGGCTCAAGCAAGAGAATACGGCTTGCTGGGTGCCGACATCATGGGGAGCGGCTTCGACTTCGACATAGAATTGCGTTATGGCGCCGGCGCTTTCGTATGCGGTGAAGAGACAGCTCTCATCCACTCGATGGAAGGACAACGCGGTGAACCTACCTTCAAGCCTCCATTCCCAGCTGTGTCGGGTTATTTGAACAAACCTACCAACGTTAATAACGTTGAGACTTTTGCAAATGTCCCAATCATTATAACTAAAGGCGCCGACTGGTTTGCCAGCATAGGCTCGGAAAAGTCAAAGGGAACTAAGGTGTTCGCGTTGGCAGGTCAAATCAACAACGTTGGTTTGATAGAAGTGCCTATGGGGACTACGCTCCGCGACATCGTTTATGAAATAGGCGGCGGCATCAAGAACAATCGTCAGTTTAAGGCTGTTCAGACAGGCGGCCCATCAGGAGGATGCTTGACAAGCAAGCACTTGGATACTCCTATCGACTACGAAAGTTTGATGGCTGCTGGTTCTATGATGGGTTCTGGAGGTATGGTCGTCATGGACGAGACATCGTGTATGGTTGCCATCGCCAAGTTCTACCTTGAATTTACCTGCGAAGAAAGCTGCGGCAAATGTGCGCCTTGCCGTATCGGTAACAAACGTATGCTGGAGATTCTCGACAAGATAACCAAAGGCAACGGAACGATGCACGACCTTCAAGAGCTGCGTAACCTCGCTGACGTCATTAAAGACACAGCCTTATGCGGTTTAGGCCAGACATCGCCTAACCCTGTCCTTTCTACATTAGATAACTTTTGGGATGAATATGTGGAACACGTCGTTGACAAGAAATGCCGCGCGGGTACATGTAAGTCGCTGACGAGCTATGAGATAGACGCTGCCAAGTGTATAGGATGCGGCGCATGTAAACGTGCATGTCCTCAAGACGCTATCTCTGGAGAGAAGAAGATGGCACATCATATAGATAACGTCAAGTGTATCAAGTGCGGCGCATGTTTTGAAAAATGTAAGTTCGGTGCAATCTCAATAAAATAACATAAGAAAGGAACATAAAAATGATAAAACTCACTATAGATAACAAAACGCTTGAAGTTGTTGAAGGCACAACAATTTTAAAGGCAGCTCGTCAAGCCGGCATTCATATTCCTACCTTGTGTTATTTTGAATTGGCAGGAATGAATTTTGAAAACAAGCCTGGGGGCTGCCGCGTCTGTGTCGTGGAAGTCGTGAAGGACTTCAACGGCAGGCCGCGCCGTAACCTCGCTCCAGCATGTGCCACCGAATGCGTCGAAGGCATGGAGGTGCTTACACATTCGCAACGCGTCATCAATGCACGCCGTACTGTCGTTGAGCTGATTCTCTCTGACCACCCAACAGACTGTCTTACCTGCGCTAAGTCGGGCCAATGTGAATTGCAGAGGCTGGCACAGAACCTCGGTATCAGACAAATACCTTACAAAGGCGAGCAATCGACATATCGCGTTGACATGTCTCCTTCGATAATACGTGATATGGATAAATGTATCATGTGCCGTCGATGCGAAAACGTATGTAACAACATACAGAGCGTTGGCGCACTCTCGGCAGTAAACCGTGGATTTCAGGCTGTTGTGGCTCCAGCTTTTGAACAAGACATGATCGACTCGCCATGCGTGATGTGCGGTCAATGTGTTCAGGTTTGCCCTGTCGGCGCCTTGAGCGAAGTGGATGATACACGTAACGTCATGATGGCTATCAACGACCCTAGAAAGACCGTCGTCGTGCAGACAGCTCCTGCGGTACGCGTCGCCATAGGCGAAGAATTTGGAATGGAGCCTGGAACGATAGTGACAGGACAACTCGCTGCAGTGTTGCGTCAGCTCGGATTCGACTACGTGTTCGATACAGACTTCGCAGCCGACCTGACAATCATTGAAGAAGGCACAGAGTTGCTCCAACGTATTAAAAGATTTATAGAAGGCGACAAGTCAGTTCGTCTCCCTATATTGACATCATGCTGTCCGGGCTGGGTCAACTTCTTTGAACATAACTTCCCTGATATGCTCGACGTCCCATCAACGGCGAAGTCGCCTCAACAGATGTTCGGCGTTATTGCCAAGAGCTACTTGGCGGAGAAGATGAATATAAAACGTGAAGACTTGGTGGTGGTTTCTGTCATGCCATGTCTCGCTAAGAAATATGAATGCAAACGTGAGGAGTTCTACGTCAACGGCATCCCTGATGTTGACTACGTTCTCTCGACACGTGAGCTGGCTCGTTTGATAAAACAATTCAACTTAGACCTTAGAGATATGCCTGTTTCCGACTTCGACGATCCTCTCGGCGAGTCAACAGGCGCTGCCGTCATCTTCGGCGTGACCGGCGGCGTTATAGAAGCAGCGACTCGTACAGCGTACGAAGTGTTCACAGGCAAGAAACTTGAAAAGATTGACTTCACAGAGCTCCGCGGCCTCGACGGTATCCGCGACGCATGGGTCGATTTCAACGGAACACCAATACATATCGGTATAGCTCACGGACTTAAGAACGCTCGCACATTGCTCGAAAGAGTACGCAAGGGCGAAGAACAGTTCCACGCTATTGAAGTGATGGCATGTCCAGGAGGATGTATCGGAGGCGCAGGACAGCCTTATCATCACGGCGACAGCAGTATCATAAAGAAACGCTTCGATGCCACTTACGAAGAAGATCGTAACAAAACGCTTCGTAAGTCACACGAAAATCCATCGGTAATCAAGTTATATAAGGAATTTCTTGGAGAACCATGTGGACATAAATCACATGAACTGTTACATACGCACTATTTCGACAAATCAGAACATGTTGAGATTGACGAATAAAAGTGTTTTTGTTTAATGATTAAAGAGTAAATATTATGGCAGTTATAAAATTATCAGAATCCAAGATAAACTTCGTAAAGGATATATGCAAGCAATATAACAATGAAGGTGGCGAAGTCATCAATGTGCTTCATAAGGTACAGGGTGAGTTCGGTTATCTCTCGGCGGAAGTTCAGGAATTGGTTGCTAAAGAGTTGAATATACCAGTTGCAAGGGTTTATGGCATCGTTTCATTCTATTCATTTTTCACCATGACGCCTAAAGGTCGTTATCCTATTTCAGTATGTCTTGGAACAGCATGTTACGTCCGAGGTGTGGAGAAAGTCATCGATGAATTGAAACGTCAGCTTGCGATACAGGTAGGCGGCACCACTCCGGATGGAAAGTTCTCGTTGAACTGTTTACGCTGCGTCGGCGCCTGTGGCCTGGCACCGGTCATGATGATTGGCGACAAAGTATATGGCCGCGTGACACCAGATAAGGTCGCTGGCATCTTGGCGGAATACAATGATTGAGTCAATAAGTCAATAAGACTATAAGTCTATAAGTTATGGGCGCTCTTAATTAGAGAGCGCTCCTTTTGGGTTATAAAATTCAGAATTGAGATTTAACGGTACTAGTCTCATAATAACTCTTACCCCACACTCCTAACAAAAAGCCGCCACAGGGGTAACGGCTCTACATTACTCAATCACTCCATTACTAAAAAAAAACTTTCGCCATTAGCCTTTTTCCATTAGCCATTTTTTCTATCTTTGCAGATATGAAAAAATATTTAGTTATGAGAAAGATTGCATTATTTACCATGTTAATGTCAGTGTTTATGTCTGGCGGTTTGAAAGCTCAGAGTTTCGTGTCAACGGAGACACAGAAAAGAAATGTAGTTCTTGAAGAATATACTGGCAAACATTGCAGTTGGTGCCCTGAAGGTCAGATGACAGCCAACGCTATAGCAAGAAACAATCCTGGAAGAGTGTTTCTCGTTAACATCCACGGTGGCCCTTTCTCTCCTCCTACTGATCCTAACCTCAACACCGACGACGGCACAAAAATGGTTGAAGATTACGGCATCACCGCTTATCCGGCAGGTTTCGTCAACAGAACGTCATTCTATGAAATAGCTCGCGAACAATGGTCGGCTTATACCATGCGTCAGCTTCAACAGACCGCAGAGTGTAACATCGATGGTCAGGTGATAATAGACCCAGCATCACGTATGGCAACTATAACAGTAGAGATATATTACACAGCTGATAGTAAAGAGTCGTTCAACTACCTCACAATAGCTATGTTACAAGATAGCATCATGGGCGACCAAGACGGCGGAAGCGCTAACCCAGAACAATATGTCAACGGACAATATCGTCACATGCATATCATGCGCGACATCATAACTCCTACATGGGGCGAGACAGTCAGCCCAACAACAGCAGGAACTCTTATCACCAAGACATATTCCAACCCAATACCTCAAGTCATCGGCGACCCTTACGGTGTGGAAGTTGTCTTGGAAAACCTTTCATTCGTAGCATTCGTGTCAGAAAGCGATGACGGAGTGCAGACATGTCCTGTACTTAACGTCAATGAGTTGATAACAGTAATAGATAACGATAATAACATTGCTCCAGTAATAAGCAAGGCTTATCAAAAATCAACAATATCATGCTCGGAACAAAATGTATTATGCACTAATATCGTCAACGCCGGCAAACAAGAAATTACATCCTTATTAATAAAGGTGTCAATGGGAAATAATGAAGATGAATTTTTGTGGGAAGGAAATCTCCAATCATATCATGAAATCTTGATTGAAAGTGACATCGACCTTTCTGCATCAGATGAAGTAAAGGTGGAAATTCTTGAAGTTAACGGCGAAGAATATCATTACGTAAAAACAGCGAAGATGATAACAGAAGAATGGCAGGATGTTGAGTTGAATGCTGAAGAAGAAACTTTCACTATTGAAGTGGTACAAGATAAATACGGCAATCAGATTGAATGGTTTGCCTTGACAGCAGGCTATGAAGTCTTGGCATCAGGCGGTCCTTATCAGATGCTCTCGCAGCCTGGAACAGAGATGCATCAGGTTGAGTTGACAGTAAAAGGCGGCGACTGCTTCAAGTTTGTCATCACCGATGCTGGTGGAAACGGTATCAGCGGTAACAACGGCGACGGTTATTACAGAATACTCAATTCCAAAGGCGACGTCATCGTTGATGGCAGCGGCGACTTCGGCGCAGAGGCATCTCATCTTTTGTCGATAAACTTCGAAGGAACTAATGTTAATGAAACAGTAGAAAACAACGTCAAGGTTTATCCTAACCCTACACGTGATGAAGTCATGGTGCAATGTGACGGAATGAAGATGATAAGCGTTGTTACTGTAAGCGGACAGACTGTCTATGAAAAGAATATAGATTCAGACGACCATACTCTTGATATGAGAAACTACAATCCTGGAGTATATTTTATCAATGTGACTACAGAAGAAGGTAACTTCGTGATGAAAGTGCTAAGAACTAACTGATAATAACTATTATAAGCATGAGAAAAAAATCTATCTTTTTAGCATTGATGTCAATGCTGTTTTTAACAAATAATCTTGTCGCTCAGGATTATGTCTCAACGCAGCCTCAGAAGAGAAAGGCTCTGTTGGAAGAATTTACAGGAAGAAACTGCCAGAACTGTCCTATGGGACACATGGTGGCTAACAATCTGGTGTTGAACAATCCAGATAATTTATATGCTGTCAATGTTCATCTCGGACATTATTCTCCTACGAGTTATCCTAACTTCAATACCGACATGGGCGAAGCAATTTATGGAGCGTTCGACATCACAGCTTATCCTCATGCTATTATAAATCGTACAACATCTTATAGCTTGAGCCGCGACCAATGGTATATCTATGTTAACGAACAGTTGGCGCAGAATGCAGAATGTAATGTCGATGGCGAGGTTATGATTGACCCATCAACGCGTATGGCAAGCATCAATGTTGAGGTTTATTATACAGCTAACAGCAGTTCTAATACCAACTATCTCAACATCTATATGTTGCAAGACAGTATCTGGGGCTCGCAGGCGGGCGGTTCCGACAACCCTATGCAATACGATAACGGATATTATTGCCACATGCATGTGCTTCGCGCTGCTATAACACCAACATGGGGCGATGCCATAAGTCCGACAACGGCAGGAAAATTGATAAAGAAGACATATCAATATCAGATTCCACAGACGATAGGTTCTCCTAATGGCGTTGAGGTTGACATTAATAACCTCACTTTCTTGGCTTTCGTGACAGAGAAATACGACGGAACTCCAACACGACCAATACTCAATGTCAAGGATTTACATACATTCCAAGGAACTTTACAAAGTATTTATCCTACTATAACATCAATAGCACCATCACAAAAGTTTCACTGTTCTAATGAAAAAGTCATCTCTGTGTCAGTATATAATGCAGGCATAAATAGCATCACATCTATGGAGATTGAAACTAGAGTCAACAATGGCTCTGTCGTTAAACATACTTGGGAGGGCGTGATACCATCACACGAGACCAAGGAAGTAGAAATTGAAGTGGAAGTGCCAGCAGGAAGCAGCAATGTGAGAGTCGAGATAGTTAAGGCCAATGACCAAGATTTTGAAGAAGTCGCTAACACGACACTACAGAACAACGGCTGGGAAGAGATGGAGATAAACTCAGTGGAGGAGGAAGTCACCATTGAGATTATGCAAGACAAATACGGCAACCAGACTACATGGAAGCTGTTAGCGTCGAATGGCAGCGTCATCACATCAGGCGGTCCTTACACCATGTTGTCGGGAGCTTCAGCGACTAAGCTGCATGAAGTGAAGGCTAATATCTCTGCAGGCGATTGTATCAAATTCGTCATTGAAGATGTTAACGGCAATGGAATCTGCTGTAACTACGGCGAAGGCTATTACAGAATCATCAACGCCAACGGCAAAGTCGTTCTTGATGGCGACGGCGCTTTCGGAAGCAAGGCTGAGCATATATTATCGGTGGTTTATGATGAGATAGAGACAGAAAATGTTGACGTTCAGATATGCGAAGGCGAGAGTTATACAGAATATGGATTTGAGTTTATAAATCCAGAAGCAGGAGTTTATCATGAAAGCAATCTTTATGACGAGATATTGTATATCTTGAATCTCACTGTTGTGGCAAATCCTGAAGTCGTTATAGAAGGCGCGACGACGGTAGAGGCAGGGGAGAGCGTTACATTGACAGCGAGCGGCGCTGATGCATACCTATGGTCAACGGGAGAAAGCAGCGTTTCTATAACAGTAGCGCCGGAAGAAACAACGACATATTCTGTCGTGGGAACAACAGACGGATGTGAAGGAAGTGCTGAGATAACTGTGGAAGTTACCGTTGGCATAGACGAAAACACAAATATAAACGCCAATATTTATCCTAATCCAACAAATGGCGAGCTTATGGTTGAATGTAATAGAATGAGAGAAGTTATGGTCATAATGCCAAACGGTCAGATGGTGGAAAATATCATAGTCAACGACGACAGATTTGTGCTTGATATGAGCGCTTATAAGCCTGGCGTATATTATGTGAAGATTATGACAAAAGATAATGAAATGAAAGTTTATAAATCAGTTAGAATGTGATTTTAGATTTTTGTAAATGCAAATGAAATAAGGGAATACCATTTTTTTGGTGTTCCTTTTTTTGTTGAATAATTTTTTGTCAACATCTATTTGAATTGATTGGAATTTTTGTATTTTAGCGCGCAATTTGTTCTTTAAAATTTTAGAAAAAAATTAGAAAAAGATAGCGCTTTTTGTGATGTTGGGTAAGTGTGTTGGATTAAATTTGAAAACTATTAAATAGTTCTATACAATACTTATTATTAACTAAATTAAATTATTATGAAAAAGTTTTTAACTTTTCTGATGCTTTTGGCGCTAATGATGCCGAATGCATTGCGAGCTGATGAGCTCGTCCTTGGGGATGGTACGTCTGGAACAAACAATGCCCCGTTTAATAACTATTATAGTAACTCATGGAATGAAGCAATCTATTCAGCCAGTGAAATTGGCCAAAGTGGATTGATTACTTCTGTGTCTTATTATTGCATGTCACCAGGTTCATCTTTGTCAACATCTATGTTGGAAATCTACATTGGAGAAACAAAAAGATCTTCAATTAGCGGTACAACAGACTGGACACCTGCAACTGACTTGGAATTAGTTTATCATCATGAAGGCATCGTTATCGGTGGCGTTGATGGATGGCAGACATTCGAGTTGGATACACCTTATTTATATGAAGGTAATGACAACCTCGTTATCGTTGTTGCTAAGAAGTCATCATGGTACTGCGGCGCTTATTGGAGATACACAAATGTTCCTAACACATGTATGTATCGTCAAAGCGACATGAACCCAGATAACCTTGCAAGTCACCCTGGCTTAAACGGCGGTACTTTGATGAGTCAAAGACCTAACGTTAAGTTAGACTTCACTCCAAAAGCTGTTGACTGCTACAGAGTTGCATCATTTAACATTGTGGAGACTGGCAAGAACTACGCAACAGTAGAATGGGAACCATATCCAGGACAATCAGAATGGGATGTTTTCGTTTCTGAAAAAGAAAGACCAAATGAATTCACACAGCCTACAGCTACAGTTACTGAAACATCATACACTTTCAATGGCTTGAAAGGTTTTACAAACTACAATTTCTATGTAAGAGCTAACTGCGGTTCTTCACTAGGTAGATGGACAGCTGTCAGCGCAAGTACAGACCCTGACTGGTACGGAAGTGGTACAGAAGAAGATCCATTCCTCATCTATTCAAGAAATGACTTGTACATGCTTACAGTAAGTATGGAACGCGGCTTTAACACATTAGGAAAGCATTTCGTCCAAATGAGCGACATCGAAGGAATCGACTTCTCTATCGGCACAAACGCAAAACTTCCTTTTAGAGGCGTTTATGATGGTAATGGCTACTCAGTTGACCTCAACCTCTATGGCACTTACAACCAAGGTTTCTTCCAAACAGTTGGCGCTGGTACAATCATCAGAAACGTTACAACAACTGGTAAAGTTGAATCACAATACTGGCAAACAGCTGGTGTCGTCGCTTACGTTGACTTGTCGGGAGGCGTAGCTGAAGGCGGCCGTCACGTCATTATCGAAGACTGCGTCAACAGAGCTAACCTCAAGAGCGGTGACAACAACGTCGGTGGTATGATCTCTGACTTCAACAGTAATGGTACAGACTACCTTTATGTAAAAAATTGCGTCAACTACGGTACTATTACAGCTGTTTCTTCATCAAGTTATGCAGCAGGTATCGGTGGTAGAATGCAAAAAGACGCTGTTATTCAAAACTGCGCTAACTATGGTACTATCAACGGTCAGTCATATATGGGCGGTATCATCGCTTATCCTAGAACAAACGTTCATATTGTTGACTGCTGCAACTACGGTGATGTAAATGGTATAGGCGAACGTATCGGCGGTATCTCTGGTTATAGCAGCGGCGGTAGCATCTACAACAGCTACAACGTCGGTACTGTTACAGGTAATAATTACATGGGCGGTATCATCGGAAGACTTAAATCTTCTAGTGAAGGCCTCGGTGTCGTTCATAATGTTTATAACGCAGGCGCTGTGGTAAGTGCTTCAAACGACACAGAAACAACAGGCGCTCTCGTCGGCTTCAACGAAGGTGGCTACTCAGTCGTTAAAAACGCTTATTACTTGGAAGGCGTATATGACATCGCAAACGGTGCAACATGCAACGAAGCTTTGATTAGCAATATATCTTCATTTACTAAAGACGCTGAATTGTCATACAGATACATCTTGGCAACAGAAGTTGAAGGTACAACAAACTTGGTGTCAGCATTGAATGCTTACGAAGGTATAGGCGAAAACGAATGGTATGAAGACATCTATGGCAACTGCAAATATTTCCCAACATTCGACATCGGTAACGCTCCTGGATTGGAATTTAATCCATCTCCATTGGCAATGGGTCCACGTGCTATAGGCGCAAAATTACAACCAGAAGTAATAAAATTGACAAACACAGGTTCTTTGCCAATGGAAGTGACATTCTTAGAACTTGAAAATGAAAAATTCATTACTTTTGATGATACTAAAGAAAATCCTCAAGTTCCATTCGTACTCGAAGCAGGAAAGAGCGTTGATGTTTATATCACAACAAAATCAGACGCTTCAATAGCAGCTAAAGAATACAAAACAAGCCTCGTTGCAATGTGGAACAACCAACGTGTAGCAACAATAGGTGAAATAACAGCAACAGCATATATCCCATCAGAAGGTGACGTAGTTGAAACAGCTATAGCTATCTCTTCATTGCCATTCAGCGCAACAGTAGATGGAACAGCAGTCGTAAACAACTACTCATTGCCAGGTTTAGCACCAGACGCTTCTGACGTTGTTTATGAATTTTCAATTCAAAATGACGTGTTATTCAACGCTGAAGTCGTTGGTAGCAATACAAAAATTGCTGTTTATGCAGAAAATATGAATGGTGAATTGTTCCCAGCTGCAGAAAACAACTATGCTGGCCCAGCAATCGCTCCTGTAGCAGAACAAGGAATATTCTACTTCGCACAAGACGAAATGATAACACACCCAGGCGCAGGTGCTAATGGCGCTCACGCTTCAGCAATATGCGGCGACTGCGTCAACTACGGTGCTAACTTAGTTCACCCTGACAGAGGCGTCGTTGATGAGTTCTATTCAGAAAAAGACTTCGTTATCAACGAAATGGAATTCTTCGCATATCAAACAGGCTCAACAATTGAATCAACATTCACTGGATTATACGTACAAATCTATGACGCTAGCCCACTCGAAGGTGGTAAAGTTATCTGGGGTGATTTGGAAAATAACATCCTTACTTATTCAGAATGGACAGGCATCTACAGAACATTGGCAAGAGAATTGACAAATGACGAACGTCCAATCATGAGACTCGTCGCTTCTGACCTCAACATCAATCTTCCTGCTGGAACATACTGGGTTGAAGTAACATCATCAGGTACATTAGGCAGCGGCCCTTGGAGCGTTCCAAGAAGCATCTGGGGTCAAAGCGCATCAGGCAACGCTCTCTTGAAAGATGGTGACAACTATGTTCCTTACGAAGACTCAGGCCATCAATTAGGTATGACAATGATTCTCAGAGAAGGTTACTCATATAGAAACCGTCAAATGAATATCGACAGAAACGCAACAAACGCAGCATCTGTCGCTTCATCAGCATTGCAAGAATCAATGACAGAAGCTCAAATGAAAGCAGTGGATAGCCGCAATACATCAGTAAACGCTGGCGGTGACCAAGCTATCAGCAACCTCACATTGGTACCTGGTAAATATTACTTGGTAGCTTCTTCAACAAGCGAAGACTTCAGCATCAATGTTACAGCAACAGCAATCCCTGCAACAACACAACCATCATTGGTATATCCTGCATATCAAGCTAAAAACATTGAAACACCTGTTACATTACGTTGGAACTTGCCAGCTTATGCAACAGAATATCAATTGCTCTTAGGAACAACATTCCCTCCAACAGATGTCGTTGTAGATTGGACAAGAGACTTGGCAAACGGTTATCAAATCATTGACTTGTACGGCCATACAAACTACTTCTGGCAAGTTAATGTACGTAACTCTTCAGGTACAGTAGAAGGTGAAACATGGGCATTCACTACATCTCTCAATGTTCCTCAAAGATTAAGCATCGAATCATCCAAACTCTATCCTGGTGATGATGTCGTATTGTCATGGAAAGATGTTAACTCACGTTCACATCGTGGATATAACATTTACCAAGATGGCGTTAAGGTTAACAAAACACCTGTCGTTGGAACATCTTATACAATTTCAGACCTCGAATACAACATGGACGGCTATGCATTCAATGTTACAGCTCTCTATGACGTTGGCGAATCAGAATTCTCAAATACTGTTAACGCTCTCATGACAGGCATGGGTTCTGTTGAAGGCTATACATACGAAATCGATGGTGTAACACCAATCGCTGGCGTTGAAGTCGTTTTGAATGGTTTGGATGAATACAACAAATCTGTTACAGCAACATTCGTATCAGACGAAAACGGTTTCTATTCAGGTGAAATCCTCGCTGGTATTTACAGCGGCATTGCAAGCATGGACGCTTATCAATCAGCTCAAATCAAAGATGTTGTCGTAGCTTACGATAACTTGACAACAGGCGCTAACTTCATATTGAGAGAAGTATTCTTCCCAGTAGAAGCAATCGTTGCTGAAGAAATCGACGAAAACAGCGTCAATACATACTGGAGCTGGGACGAAATCACAGTTGTAGAACCATTCGAACCAATGTGGATCTACTACGACAACGGTGAATACAAATCATCAATCGGTACAGGTCAAGCAGCACCTTGCTACTGGGCAGTATCATTCCCTAACACAGAAGAATACGCTGGTTCAGTTCTTTCAAAAGTTGCTGTATTCGACGCAGCTCCTGACTATGCAGGAACATACACAGCTAATATCTACCTCGGTGGCACAACAGCTCCTGAAACATTAGTTGCAACACAAAGCGCACAATTAGTTGGTGTTGGCGACATGGTTGAAATC
>JAFYNK010000060.1 GCA_017548125.1 Bacteroidales bacterium
TCTGGGATTCGTGGAAAGACGCAGAGTCGCCGAGATACTGAGACTCCGAGGTCGTTTGGGGAGAAGTCACCGACAAATTCTCGGCGACTTGGTGACTTGGTGTCTCGGTGACTCCCAACAAAAGAAACAATATAAAAACTAGAATTATTCTCATAATTGCAAATATAGGAAAAAATGGCAAAAGGCTAATGGCGAAAGTTTTTTTAGTAATGAAGTGATGGAGTAATGGGGTAATGAAGTGAAAAAAACTTAATTCCTCAGTTCCTCAAATCCAGAAATCCAGAAATCCTAAATTCCTATTACAAACGTCGTTCCTTTTCCGACTTCGCTCTCAAATCTTATCTCGCCTCCTAGTGTCTCTAAAATGTCGTAAACGATGGAAAGTCCTACTCCCATTCCGCTGGATTTGGTGGTGAAGTTAGGCATGAAGATTTTCTTCTTCTCCTCCTCGCCTATTCCGCATCCGTTGTCGCTTATCTCTATCTTATAGCGTCCGCCTAAATCCTTAATCTTGAATGTTATTCTGCCTCCTTCTTTCTTGCCGATGGCTTGGATGGCGTTCTTCAAAATATTGCCAAAAACGATACTCAAATTGTTTTTGTCGGAATTGATGATATAGTCGCTTTCGTTTTCTTCGATGAAGTCAATCTTGATGTTGTCGTTATTGTCGTAAAGGTTTATCGTATTGATAATTATTTCTTTAAGATTGAATTCTTCTATGTTTTTCTTAGGCAGTTTCGCGTAATCGGAAAATGCTGTTGCTATATTGGAAAGAATGTCTATCTGTTCGAGAATTGATTTCGTCGTCTCTCTTAGTTTTCTGTCGATATCAGGGTTTTTCTCATCCCATGCCATCTGCAGAAACTGTATGTTGAGTTTCATCGGCGTGAGCGGATTCTTGATCTCGTGCGCCACCTGACGTGCCATCTCTCTCCATGCTGTCTCGCGTTCCGAACGCATTAGCTTGTTGGCGCTTATCTCTAACTCTTTTATAAGTTTATTGTAAATTTCTATTAACTCTCCAATCTCGTCCTTGCTCTTCCATTCAATGATTTCGTTCTTGCCTCCAAGGTTGATTTTCTGCATTTTATCCTGAATCATCTCTAATGGTCGAATTGTCTTTCTTGTCATAAGAATCACAATCATTGCTGATATTCCCATCACAACTAAAAATATATTAAGATATGTTATGATGAAATTGGAGATGTTGCTTTTGTTTGACATCTTGTTGTCAAAAAATGGAATGTTAATGATTGAATGTATGTTTCCATCTTTGTCAACTAATGGGAAATATGAAGAATTGTATTCAGTTCCTTCGATTTCTTCTGTGCAGGAGTAATAAAATCTTTTCTTTAATTTAATGCTTTCGTATGCTTCTCTATTGATAATCTTTGATTTAAATCCTTCAAATAACTTAGGCTGTGTTGTGTTGACAAGATTGCCGTTTGTGTCATAAATATTGATATCTGTGAAATAGTTTTCTTTATATCTTTTAAGATATTCAGGATTGTTAATTTCTTTTTTGTTAATATCGTATTCGATGTTTTTAACGATAGATTTGTTTTTCTCATATTGGTGTTCCGTTGTTTTTCTGTTTAATGAATTGCGAATGAACACGAATGATGTGAATCCTGCAACCAAAAATGCAAATCCTAATGTTAAAATAATTGTGAGTTGCATCTTGGTGTGGAAACTCTGGCGTATGTTGAGCATCTCTTCTTTATTGCTGAACCTCATGTTTATATAATAAATCAGAGAGAGAACTATGAAAATGTAAGAAAACGGTGCGATAATGTCTATAAAACGCGGCTTTTCAACAGTGACGATAATTGTTTTGTCGCCGTCAAACTCTTGTGTCAAATGCTTGAAAATCTTGCTTTTCACATATTCCTCGCCTTTGTATCTGAAATTGCTTAGCTCGTTGGGATAATTGTAATGTCCAAATTTGTATTGAAGAATATTTTCTTTATAACAGCTGAAAGAATAATTAACAAGATTTGGCATCAAAACGTTCTCGTATGAGGTTATTATCTCAGGAATGCCGATGTAATTTAATATGTATTCTTTGTAAAATTCTATGTAACAATTATTTAAATAATTGGTGTCGATAGGGGAGAGTTCGAGCTTTAAAATGTAATAGCTGTCTGTTGTCGGGTCATCGACTAATGTTAATTCTTCGCTGACTTTTTTGGTGTAATTATATTCTAGTATCTCATTAAATAATTCGTTACATTTTATTTCATGATTGTTTAAGTCGCTGACAACCAAAATTGTAGTTGTGTCGCATAAGGTTACGACTTTGTTATAGCCTTCGATTTCCTTTATGTTAAAATATTTTGTGTTAAGATAATTTAAGATGCTGTCGTCTGATGGGAAATCGTTGTTTTTTTGCCATTTAATAATATTAGCGTCTTTCTTGATGTGTTCTGTGATTTCGACAATGGATTTTTCAAAATTTTCGTCCGATTCGTTGCCTATGACGTTTGCAAACCATTCCATCTCGTCACGTTCTTTAGTCTCATTGATTAGATATAAAATGTATGTCATCTGTATGCTAATCAATGTGATAAATCCAATGTTTCTAATGACTTTCTTGATTTTGAAGTTGCTTTTTCTTTCCCATATCATTATCAGATATAGCGTTAATGCAATTATGTTTGTTATTGCTGAAATTTGGAAGTCGATGAATTTGTTTAAGCAGAATTCAAAAATGGCGCATATTATTAATGTGTATATTACGGATTTTATATACGATTGTTCCTTTGTTACGAAGACTTTCATGAGGTTTTGTAAAAGAATTATAACAGAACAACTTAAAATGCATATAATCATTAAGAAAATGTAGCTTTCTGCGCTAGTGTCGTATATCTGTAAAAAAGAAAATGAAATGTTAGTTTGGGAAATTAATATATATGTTAAATGGGTGTAAATCGATAATATGGAAGTTAAAATGGCGGCGCTGATAAGTATTTTTACGTTTGTATTTAGCCTTGATTTGCTTTTGATATGTGACGTTGAAACGATTATATTGCTGAATAAAAATACCACAAACTCGGCTAAAACTCCAAGGCTAAATGAATATTTTGAATCGGGAATCAGGCATGATTTTCCGAACAGATTCGAACTTGAGATGAATAATTTCTCTTGAAATATGACTGCGATAACGAATAAAATTGAACTTGCAATAAGAAATAGAAAAGCATTGTTTTTGTCTTTTCTTAATTTTTTTAAGGATTTAAATGTAAGAATGTATGCATTAACTAATGTTAAAATGATTAATATTCCGATTAAGAAAGAATCGAAATCGTTCATTTTTGGAGCGTAATCGAGTTTGAATTTTATCTCATCTTCTTCGATAAAAAAGTCTATCTTGTAAGAACCGTCAATTTTTTTAGGAATGAAAATGTTGTTGTCGTTGTATGGATTTTTGTGATAGAGTGGGGTGGAGGTGAAAGTCTTTATAGAGTCTTTTTCGGAATAGGCGACGTAAAATGTTTTGTTTCCTTGTTCAAAGATATTTTTTGTGGAGTGTATGTTTTCTAAAAGTGATGTCGGGTCGTTGATGTCGGAACTCCAGAATGTGAGGCTGTCGTTTATAAAGATGTATGTCGCTATATTTTTGTCATTGAAGTTTTGAGATGAAATTTCTTCTGCGTTAAATTTTGTAGAAATGCTGTCTATTTTATTTTGCGTTTCTTTTAGATATTGTGAAATTTTCTCGGAGATGATTTCATGACTGTTTCTTGACTTGCTAAGTGAATTTCCAAAAAACAGAATTGATATTAGCAGTATGAGAGTGAAAAATTCTTTAAAAAGTGTATTTTTTTTCATGTTTTTCATTGTTTTAGTCTTATGTGTTCATTATCAGTTGATTAGTGTTGTTGGTAAATGACTTAAAATTTCTTTCGATTTAAACGACGATTTTTGATTTTTTGAGTTATGGTTCGTTATGATGTAAAAATCGCTCTAATCGCCTTAAAATGGCTTAAAATCAAAAATCGTCGAATTTGGCTTATTTTTTAGTAAAAACGTAAACTAGACTAGAGTATTCGCCTGATTTTCTTGCTTTACAATTTGATTTACAACCGTTTAGTGTTGCTTTTAATATGTGATTGCTATGTTTCAGATATTGTTCGCTAAGCATTGATATATAGTAACTATCCCATTTAAGTGGTTTAATATCAATTAGTTGAAATGCTGTTGTGTTAAAGATCTTCTTTATTGAAGTGCGTGAAAAGTGGTTAAGATGACGCGGAACGTCGTATGCTGCCCATTTGTCTTTGTAATATTCGGCGTCGAATGATTTGTAATTTGGCAGTGCCAATACTAATCTTCCGTTTTTCTTTACAATTCTTTCCAGATGATGAATTTCTGTTTTAAGGTCGGCTACATGTTCCAATACATGCCACATTGTAACAATATCAAATGATTCGTTAGGGATGTTTTGTAATTCTTCAGGTGAGAATATTTTTGTGCCGAGTTTGCTTTCTGCAATTTTTCTTGCATCTTCGCTTGGCTCTATTCCTGTGATATTACATCCTTTTTCTTTGGCGTAATTTAAGAAATCACCGACACCACAACCAATATCTAATATGTTTTGGCTATTGGCTGTTGTTTGTTGTCTGTTGGTCGCAATCTTGAATTTATTCTTGATATTAACTTTTTTAACTAAGTTATATATTGTTGGAACTATTCCTTTCTTGCTTTCATTATGACTTAAATAATCTTCCGATTTATAATAATCCCCGATTTTATCTGGAGCAGGGCAGGGGCTAGTAAATAAAAGCTTACATTCGTTACATTTTAGAATCTCAAAGTTTTCTTGTGTTAGGAAATAATCTTTAAGTTCTAGAAACTTGCTGTTGTTTTCAGAATTGCACCAAGGACATTTATTTGCCATAATATTTGTTCTTCAATTTGTTATAAAATCTTTTCACGTGAAACTACGGGACTATCTTCCTAAGAAAACAGCGATTACAGAAATGTCGGCAGGGGAGATGCCGCTGATACGACTTGCCTGGCCTAATGTCTGTGGCTTATGTTTGGTAAGTTTTTCTCTAGCTTCCATTGTTAATGAATTAAGAGAATAATAGTCGAAATTAGGGCTTAATTTGACGTCTTCAAGACGATTTAGCTTATCAGCGACTTCACGTTCTTTGTCGATGTAGCCTTCGTATTTTACCATGATTTCTGCTTCTTCAACAATATTGCGTGTCGATTCGTTGCTTAAATCGTATCTGTTTTTTAGTTCGTCTAATGTGTTTATGATTTCGTTTAAGTAAATCTGAGGACGTGTCAAAATCTGAGCTAAGCGCATTTTATTAGCTATTCCAGGTGTACCTTTTGATTCTAACAAACCGTTTATTCTTTCAGGAGAGATGTTTGTTGTTTTTAGGAAATCGACTAATTCCTGTACTTTTTCGTATTTGTTTTTGTAGTGATTCAAGCGTTCTTCTGTAGCAAGTCCTATTTCAAAACCTTTCTCTGTGAGACGTGCGTCGGCATTATCCTGGCGTAATAAGATGCGATATTCAGCGCGGCTTGTGAACATTCTGTAAGGTTCATCAACGCTCTTGGTGATTAAATCGTCGATTAAAACGCCGATATAAGCTTCATCGCGGCGTAATACTACAGGCTCTAAATCGTGTAAATAACGGTGTGCATTGATGCCTGCCATCAGTCCTTGTGCGGCTGCTTCTTCATATCCTGTCGTTCCATTTATCTGTCCAGCGAAGAACAAGCCATGTATTTGGTGTGTTTCCAAACTATGATAAAGTTGGTTGGGAGGGAAGAAATCGTATTCGATGGCGTAGCCTGGACGGAATATTTTGGCATTTTCAAAACCTTCTATATGTCTCAATGCCTCGTATTGTATGTCTTCAGGCAATGAAGAGCTGAATCCGTTGAGGTAGTATTCTACTGTTGTTCTTCCTTCTGGTTCCACGAATAATTGATGGAAATCTTTGTCTGCAAAGCGTTCGATTTTATCTTCTATACTTGGGCAATAACGTGGTCCGATGCCTTTGATTCTACCTGTGAAAAGAGGTGATTTCTCGAAACCTTTTCTTAAGATGTCGTGGACTTCTTTTGAAGTATATGCTATATGGCAGCTGCGTTGTACTTTAGGTTTTTCTATTTCCAAGAATGAGAATCCTGTCACATCTTCGTCGCCGGCTTGTTCGGAGAGTTTGCTAAAGTCGATGCTTCTGCCGTCGATTCTCATCGGTGTTCCTGTCTTCATTCTGTCTGCTTCGAATCCTAAGGATACGAGTTGTTCTGTGATTCCAGTGCTGGCGCTTTCGGAAATTCTACCGCCTGTAAATGATTTCTCACCGATAAATATTCTTCCGTTCAAGAAGGTTCCGTTGGTAAGAATGACGGTTTTGGAGTATATTTCACCGCCCATTGAGCAATGTACGCCCTTAATCATATCGCCTTGTACGATGAGAGAATCTACGTGGTCTTGCCAGAAATCTAGATTGTTTGTTCTTTCAAGCACGTTGCGCCATTCCTCTGCAAATTCAAATTTGTCGCTTTGGACTCTTGGGCTCCATACGGCTGGTCCTTTTGATTTGTTGAGCATTCTAAATTGAATCATGGTCTTGTCGGCTACGATTCCCATTTGACCGCCTAAAGCGTCAATTTCACGGACGATCTGTCCTTTGGCGATGCCGCCTACCGCAGGGTTACATGACATAGCAGCCATGGCGTTCATGTTCATTGTAACGAGAAGGGTCTTGTTTCCCATGTTGGCAGCGGCTGCGGCAGCTTCGCAACCTGCGTGTCCGCCACCTACAACAATAACATCATACTTGTCGAATATCATATCTTTTATTTATTTTATTTCACGTGAAACCTGTTGTCTAACTTCTTAATTTTCATTAATTAACTTTGAATATTAAATTTTTTATATCCTTGAAACATTCCTCATTCCTAATTAAAACTTGTTGTCTTGTTGTCTTGTTGTCTTGTTGTCCTATATCCTCATTCCAAGACAAATGTCCTCTTGGCGTCTCATCTCCATTTCGTCTTCTTCACAGAGGTCGTCGAACCCTATTAGATGCAAGACTCCGTGAGCCATCACTCTGTGCAATTCGTCTTTGAATGTGCGGTTGAAAGTTATGGCATTGTCCTTGATTCTATCGATGCTGATGTGAAACTCGGCTGACAGAATTGTCTCACATTCGTTAAGCGGAAATGTGATGATGTCGGTGTAAAAGTCATGACCTAGCAAATCTACATTCATTTTGTAAAGATATTCGTCGCTGCAGAATGAATAATATAATTCTCCGACTTCTTTGTCGTAGCTCCTGACAAAATCTCTAATCCATTCTTTTACGCCTGACATTTCTTCAATCAGGGTTTCTGTGTCGATGAATTGTAAACTGATCATTTTTTTACTCCTTTGTTTTATTAGTGTTTTTCTTGAAGAAATAATCGTTGATTTTTGATTTGTAGAACGGCTGGTATTCTATGCTGTTCTGCTTCAAAAATTCATGTTGCTTTTTCAAGTTTTCCTTGTATTCAATTTCGTTGATTTTTCTTTTTTCGTAAGAACCTTTAAATTCTTCTGATTTTCGTTTTTCGTCTTTCTCGCGTTCTTCTTGCGCGTTTTGTGCCTTCAGCATTCTTGACAAAATCTCTTTATTGCGATTTATGGTCTGCTGCGTGATTTTCTTATTGACAAGGTCTTCTTCCAGTTTTTCCATGTCTTTTATAATCTCGTTGATGCCGTCGTCGCCGGTGAGGCCGTTTTTCTTCATTTCTTCCAGCATCTTCTGCATGCCTTCGCGCAGCATTTCTTGTTCCGCTGCCATTCTTGCAAATTCTTCGCTCATGGATTGAGGCTTGCCTTCTTTTTGCTGTTGTTGCTGTTGCTGCTGCATCTCTTTTCGCATCTGTTCTAGCTGTTTCCCAAGCTGTTCTTGCAAATCTTTCATGTTTTTCATGCTTTGATTACCTTTCTTAGGCTTTTTGCTGTTCTTTTGCTTGGAGCAAGAACCGCTTGATTCCATCATGCTTTCGTTCATGTTGTTGAGTGATTCTGAAAGCATTAGAGCTAAATTATTCATAGCCATCATCGCTCTTTGCTGTCTTGATGTGGCTGATGAAGTCTGAGATTCGTTCATCTCTTTCATTGCAAGATTAAGCTGCTGGTCAATATGTTGCAACTCGTTGAAAACAAAATTCTTAATATCAGGTTGACGCATCGCCATCTTTCTTAAGGAGTCTTCAACCATTGTGAAGTTGTTGACTATTTCCTTCTGACGGCTTATTTTGTCTGATAAGGAAGGGTCGTCTTTCTTCATCTTGGCTAACTCGCTCATGAGTTTCTCTTCTTCGTGAGAAGAGCGAACAACATTTTCAAGTAAGATTCGAACCAAATGAGCGTCTTCTGCAAGTTGCTCCATTCCAGACATCATCATGTCTAATGACAATTTGTTAGCCATTTCTTTCATTTTTTTGCCAGCGTCATTTTTCTTTTCGTCAGCGCCTTGTTCGTCGCCATTGTTTTCCATTTCGCTGGCATTATTAAGGTCTTCGTTTATTTCTTGCGTCGTTTTTTCATCTTTGGAAATGTTAAAAGGCTCTTCTAAACCTTTGTTTTTCTGCATGATAGAGTCTAATTCCTGATTCATTTTTTTGAATTGCTCTTTTGCATCTTTTGCGCTTAACGAGTCGTTTTCAGAGTTCTGTAATTTCTCTGACAATTCATTCATCTTGTCAATCAATTCGTTAAGATCTTTTTCAACTTTAAGCTGTTCCAGCAATGCAAGATTCCTGTCCATCATCTCCTGGAGTTCTTTGTTATTTTTCTTCAGATCTTGCATTATCTGCTGCATTTTTTCGCGAGGCATTTCATTCATCAAACGTTCAATTTCTTCCATGAGTTTCTTCATTTCATCTGGAATGACTTCCTCGAAAAGCTTGTTTATTTGCTCTTGCTTCTTCAGTAATTCTTCAGAAGCGAGTTCGTTTTCTTTCATGAAATCGTGGAGTTCTTTTTGTTCTTCTTGAACTTTTTCCCATTCCTCCTGTATCTCTTTTTGTTTTTCCAACAAATCCTTCATTTTTTCTTTGTCGCTCCAGTCGAGTTCTTTCTTCGACATCAAATCCTTAATCATTTCTTCAAGGTCTTTGCGAAGTTGGTCGAGTTGGTTTGTTTTATCTTCTAATTGTGAAATGATATTTTCTTCAGAAGCGTCGGCTATTGAATCGAGGGTTTCTCGAGTTGGCATGCTAATAAGGAAAAATTCAGAACGTCTTGATTTGGCGCCGTTGATTCCGTCGTTGTCCCAAATCTCAAAATAAGATTTAACTTCGTCGCCAGGATACATTTCAATAGTGTCTAAATCGATGCTATAATAAAATGAGGTGCGAGTTGATTTTTTGTCGATATCAATTTTTTTCGTAAAAGATTGATGAGGTTTGTTCTCGACTTCGAAATGGTAAAGAAGTTTGCTGAAACCATAGTCGTCGGCGATGAGTCCAGAGTAATATGTCTGTTTTGAGAAATCTTCGTTGAAAGGCTGTACCTGAATTTCTGGATAAGCGTCAGGAATCACTTCGATGATGAAAGGAACGGGATTGTTGTTGCAGCTCCATTTGTTAGAAACGTTAACAAAAAGTTTCGATGATTTTAATGCTTTGAAACAGAATGTATAACTATTATTTTCTGATTTTATTTCGTGATTTATGGAGTCGTGAGTGATGTTGACAGCTTCGGTGTCTTTTGTATGGAAGATGAATTTTACATCAGTGCCTTGCGGTAATAGAAGTCGTGACTTGCCGCTAAGCGTTTCTTTTTTTCTCTTGATATATTTAGGGAATGTGAGCTCGGCTTCGTAATGAAGTAAGGTAGGAGAAGGGTTTACGATGATGTTTATTTTCTGGCTTAAATATTTTCCTCCGCTAATCTGGAAACTTTCCGATTGATAGATTTTGTTGAAAACGAAACGAAAATCGTTGGTGGATTGTTTCGTCATCATGCGAGTACCGTTGGATGTGATGACGTAAAACGATTCAGGAATGCTTTCCCCAGTGACGCGAATCTTGTATTCTAGGTCGTTGCCTTGTATTACTTCTATGTCGTTTGTGTTTAACTCAACTTTGAAAGGAAGAGGTTTCTCGTAATGAGTGTCGTAGTTGATGATTCTTCTTACTGGTTGTTTTGAAAAATCTGGTGCGAATATTATCAGCGATGCGAGAGATGCGAACGCTATTCCGAATATTTTTAAATATCTGTAGTTATCTTTGAGATTGACAGCTTCGCTGAATTTTATCGGCTGCAGATTCTGTGTCCTCTGTTCTATGGTCGCGAGAAGAAGCTCGTTGTCGGAATTGTTCTTTATTTCGTTGGTGAGCTGAAGCGTGTTAAGAAGTTTGTCTTTTATTTCAGGGAAGAATTTTCCAATTAATATTGCAGCTTGCTCATTCGACATTTTCTTTCTGAAACGAATCAGATTGAAAAGAGGTATTATGAAGTAGAAACATAACACGATGGAAAATAATGTTATTAATAAAATGAATAGAATGAGTCGGATCTTGCCTGATGACCATGAAAAATATTCTATACCGTTGATTATTAAGAATGTAGCGATGAGTAATACAGAGCCAATCAAGGAGCCTTGAATGAGTTTGTTGAGATAAAATTTCTTTATGAATGACTCAATTTTATCCAGCAGTACATTATTATATGACTTCTTCGCGTCTGAAAACATTTTACCCAAATTAATAACTTGCAAAGATAGGAAAAATGACTAATGACTAAAGATTAAAGTCTAAAGTTTTTTATAGATGTAATGTTAATGAATTTCTGAAACTATGCGATGCGGAAATTGTAATGTATTAAAGTGAAAAAATCTCATTTTTTGAACTTTTGAAATTCTGATTTTTTAATAAATTTGTGGGTTAAAAAATCTGAAATCATGAAAAATTTTGATAATAGAGTCACTCGTTTATTCGGGATAAAATATCCTATCATTTCAGGCGGCATGGTATGGTGCAGCGGTGCAAAACTCGCTGCTGCCGTCAGTAACGCCGGCGGTCTCGGTCTCATTGGCGCCGGTTCCCTCAAACCTGATATGCTGCGCGAGCATATTATAAAATGTAGAGAATTGACGAAAGAGCCTTTTGGCGTCAATGTGCCTTTGATGTCGCCATATTCTAAAGAGCTGATGGAAGTCATTATAGAAGAGAATGTTCCTATTGTTTTTACGTCGGCAGGAAATCCGCAGTTGTGGACGGAGACCTTGCATCAGCATGGTGTCAAGGTGGTGCATGTCGTGTCGAGTACCAAGTTTGCCTTAAAGGCGCAGCAGGCGGGTGTTGATGCAGTCGTGGCGGAAGGCTTTGAGGCGGGCGGACATAACGGGCGCGAAGAGACGACAACAATGGTGTTGGTTCCTGCTGTGAAAAAAGCGCTCGACATACCTCTCATCGCTGCTGGAGGCATAGCCACTGGCGCTGCGATGCTGGCAAGTTTCGCCTTGGGAGCAGAGGGCGTCCAGGTCGGAAGTCGTTTTGCCGTCAGCGTTGAAAGCAGCGCTAGTCAGGAATTCAAGACTTTATGCACTACGCTCAACGAAGGCGACACCATGCTTTCTCTCAAGAAGATAAGTCCAACGAGATTGATAAAGAACAAATTCTTCGAACAGATTGACGCTGCTGAACAGGCTGGCGCTTCGAAAGAGGAGTTGCAGGAGATACTCGGCCGCGGCAAGGCGCAGCAAGGCATTTTCTTGGGCGACATCGAAAACGGCGAACTCGAAATAGGTCAGGTGTGCTCTCTCTTCAGAGAAATTCCTACAGTGAAGGAAATAGTGGATAATATGATATCAGAGTTTGAAGAGGTGCTAAAGGTTTTAGAGGGACTTAAGGCATAGAGAGTTAAAGGTATAGAATGACATCGGTTTTTGATATGATGAGTTCTTAAAGGAATTGAAAAAATAATTATCTTTGCACAAAATAAATACATATAATAATACTATGAAAGAAGTACGCGTACGTTTTGCTCCAAGTCCAACAGGTCCGCTTCATATCGGCGGCGTCAGGACAGCATTATATAACTATCTTTTCGCTAAGAAAAATGGCGGTAAAATGATCCTTCGTATCGAAGATACTGACCAGACACGTTTCGTTCCAGGCGCTGAAGATTATATCGTGAAATCTCTCGACTGGTGCGGCATCAAATTCGATGAAAGCGACATCGTCGGCGGCGAATATGGTCCTTACAGACAAAGTGACCGTAAACCTTTATACAAACAATATAGCGACGAGCTTATTGAAAAAGGTTTCGCATATTATGCATTCGACACAGCAGAAGAACTCGACAAATACCGTGCAGAAGCAGAAGCTGAAAAGAAAACCTTCATCTATAATGCAGAAAGCCGTAAGACATTACGCAACTCTTTGACAATAAGTGCAGAAGAAGTTGAAAAGATGATCAACGACGGCATTCCTTACACAGTGCGTTTCAAAATGCCTGAAAATTATGAAGTAAGAATGCACGACATCATCCGCGGCGACATCAAAGTCAACACCAATACATTAGACGATAAAGTCTTGTTTAAGTCAGACGGAATGCCAACATATCACTTGGCTAACATCGTCGATGACCATTTGATGAAGATTTCTCACGTCATCCGCGGTGAAGAATGGTTGCCTTCAATGCCATTGCACGTTCTCTTATACCAAGCATTCGGCTGGGAAGCTCCTGAGTTCGCTCATCTTCCATTATTGTTGAAGCCGGACGGCAACGGAAAACTCAGCAAACGCGACGGCGACCGTCTCGGTTTCCCAGTGTTCCCACTCCGTTGGGTCGATCCTAAGAGCGGCGAAGTGTCTTCAGGTTATAAAGAATCAGGATATTATTCAGAAGCATTCATCAATATGTTGGCGCTCCTCGGATGGAATCCAGGAACAGAACAAGAAATCTTCTCAATGGAAGAACTTATCGAGGCATTCTCATTCGAACACTGCACCAAATCGGGCGCTCGTTTCAATGTAGATAAGACAAAATGGTTCAACCACGAATATCTCTTGAAGAAAGATAAAGAAGAAGTCGGCGAAGAATATCTCCAATGGCTCGAGACAGAAAAAGGCATCAAGGCAGAAAAAGAATACGTCGTTAAAGTGGCAGGTCTGGTTAAAGACCGCGTCAACTTCGTGAAAGAATTATGGGAACAAAGTTTCTTCTTCTTCGAAGCACCAACATCATACGATGAAGTCACTGTCAAAAAACGCTGGAAAGAAAACTCACCAGAGTTGATGAGAATGGCAAAAGAACTTATCAACGGCATCGAAGACTTCTCAGCAGAAAATATAGAAAAAGTCCTCAACGAATGGATCACATCTAACGAACTCGGCATGGGACCAGTCATGAACGGATTACGTTTGATGCTCGTCGGCGCAGGCAAGGGACCTCATATCCACGAAATACTCGAACTCATCGGCAAAGAAGAAGCGATGAAGAGAATCGATAAAGGATTGGAAGTTTTAGGATAAAAGACGAAAGTCTAAAGACAAAAGGCAAAAGTTGGGAGGTTGGTGATGAGCAGAGGGAATTTTGAAAGTTTAAGGGTTTGGCAGAATGCAAGAACTTTTGTTAATTCGATCTATGATATAATGGATAATAACAAAGACTTTGGTTTTAGAGATCAGATTCAGAGAGCCGCTATTAGTATTATGAATAATATTTCTGAAGGTTATGAATCAGGATCTGATGCTAAGTATGTTAACTTTCTGAATATTGCGAAAGGAAGTTGTTCTGAAGTCCGTTCGATGTTATATGTTTGTTTGGATAGAAAATATTGTAGTCAAGAACAATTTGATGTTTTAAAATCACAAGCCATTCATATTTCATCGCAATTGTATAAATTAATAGAATTTTTAAATAAAAAATGAAAGATTGATGGTTGAAGGTTTCCTTTAGCCATTAGTCTTTTGTCTTTAGTCAAAAAAATATGTCAAAAATCACAATAGAAAACATGGAATTCTACGCCTATCATGGTCACTTTGAAGAGGAACAGAAGATAGGTACTTGGTTTAGTCTTGACCTTATTATGGATGTCGATACAAGCAAGGCTGAACTCTCTGACGAATTGGAGGACACCGTGGATTATTCAGCGGTTTATCAAGTCGTTAAAGAACAGATGATGATACCTTCAAAATTGTTGGAAAATGTCGGAAGACGTATCTTGAATACAATCAAAGAGAGATTCCCAGAGGTGAAAGACGCACAGCTGAAAGTCAGAAAGATGAATCCACCATTAGGCGGAAAGATGGCGTTCGTGTCTTTGGAGTTTAAGATGAACTAGAAATGTCAATGCCTGAAATAGGTTTCCCGAAAAAAGAAAGGAAACGAATATGATTTTAAGCGAACTGACGTTAGAAGAAAAAAGGCGCAGGCGATTCAGTGACGAGTTCAAGCGCAAGAAAGTTAAAGAGCTGCAGCTTCACAA
>JAFYNK010000003.1 GCA_017548125.1 Bacteroidales bacterium
ATTCCTAATTCCTAACTCCTAATTACAAAATGTTCTCCAATGTCATTCCGAAGAGTTTGCCCAAAGAAATTCCCATCTCAGCGGCTTGTTTTGGCATTATGCTTGCTTCCGACATGCCAGGGACAATGTTCACTTCTATGAAGAACAATCCTTCTTCGTTGAGGATATAGTCGAAACGTGCGAAGCCTTTGCATCCGAATTTTTCATAAAGCATCGCTGATGTCGCTTTAACCTCTATTTCTTCCAACTCATCCAAGTCGGCTGGTGTTATCTCATCAGATTTTCCAGCAGTATATTTTGCTTCATAATCGAAGAATTCGTTTTTGCTAACTATTTCTGTCAGAGGAAGAACCATCATCTTGCCTTTGTGTTCTATCACGCTGCATGCAAGTTCGCGGCCTTTCACGAATTTTTCAAACATAATTTGGTTTCCAGCGTTGAAAGCTGTCTCAACAGCCTTGTCAAAATCGTCGGCAGTATTGACTTTGCTAACACCAACACTTGAACCGTTACATGTAGGTTTAACAAACAAAGGAAGTCCAAGTTCATTGATGATTTCATTTTTTTCAATAATATCGCCTTTGTTGATTGTGATTGAAGGTGATACCGTTGCGCCATGAGCTGATGCAACAACTTTTGTCAAATCTTTGTTGAAAGTCAATGCGCATGTGGTGAAGCTGGAAGAAGTGTAAGGAATATTTAACATTTCAAAATAACCTAATATCTCTCCGTTTTCACCTGGGATTCCGTGTACGGCATTGAAAACTGCATCGAAAGTGATTTTTTGACCGTCAATATTTATTGAAAAATCATTCTTATCGACAGGAATATGTGCGTCGTCATCGGTCAGACAATACCAATCACCTTTTTTGATGACAATAAGATATGAATCGTAAATATTTGAGTCTAAGTGACTTTTAACAACTTTAGCGCTCTTTATTGAAATTTCGTACTCGCCTGAGTAACCTCCACAAATAATTGCAATCTTTCTCATAATAATACTTCGATAAAAAAATTAAAATAGTTATCTTTGTGGCATCAAAATTAATAAAAACGTCGTTATTGTTGTAAATTAAAATTAAAAATAAATGAAAGCCTTCAATTTTTTGACTAAAAGGGCATTTTATATAAATATGCTTATAATAATCGCATTGATTGTCATTATAATAGAAGTGGCATTCTTCTCTCTTAAATCTTATACTCGTCACGGAGAGGAGATTGATGTCCCTGATTTCGTCGGACTGAACTGCGACTCTATTCTTGAACAATATGCTGATGTTTTCCATTTTGTGATGCTTGACAGCGTTTATGCGAAAAATATTCCAGAAGGCTCATTCTATCAGCAAGATCCATTGCCTAATTCTAATGTGAAAAAAGGCCGTAACCTTTATTATATCAAAGTCTCTGAAGCTCCAGAGAAAGTGGTGATGCCAAACCTTAGAAACCTTTCCTTACGTCAAGCTATGGTTTTGTTGAAGTCCAACGGATTGAAAGTTAGCGAACTCGAGTATGTTGACCATTTTGCTAAAAACGCTATTGTAGAACAGAAATTCAATGGTGACATCATCGAACCTGGTGATGAAATAATCAAAGGCAGTGCTGTTAAACTTCTCGTAGGCTATGGAAGAGACGACAAAAAAACTCATCTCCCTAATTTGTTGACGGTAAAAAAAGATAACGTTAAAAATCTCTTACATGAAGCTTCGCTTAATATAGGAAATGAAATCTTCATGGATTATGAAGAAGACGATAGCAAATTGAAAGTCTTTAAAATGGAGCCTGCTTATGATATTCAGACACTTGTGACACTGGGCTCGACGGTTGATGTCTGGTATCGCTCTGAAAACAAATTCGATTTTTATTCATACGGAAGGGAATTGTTTAAAAAAGACTCCATTCTTTCTGTCATGAAAAAGAAAAAACTTTCTGACGACACAATTAAATATGTAACAGATAGTTTTGATTATATAATAACACATCGATTGTTTAAATATGATTCTATAAGTCGTGAATATGATAAGAATTTGGTTCTGGAAAAAGAATTCTTCGAATATATTCATCGTGACGATACCTTAGACGTCGATTCGTTGTATTTTGATTTATATGAAAGTAAAATGGAAAACGATTATTTTTATGAATAATAAACTTGTAATTTTTGCGATAATATTTCTTTTTGGCTTGAAAGTCAACGCTCAAGAGTATCTCAGCGGCTTTTCTTATTCGCTGAAATCACAAGAAAATGTTGAGAAAAAAAGGTCTGAATCATCATTGAGACTGCCTTTTTTCGATGACTTTACAGCGACACAGACATATCCTGACGCGGCAAAATGGCAAAACAGAAACGTTTTTATCAACTCAGGCTTTCCATTGTTTCCAACCAACTTCAACGCGGCAACTCTTGATGCGATTGATGCAACCGGAAAAGTCTATCCTCATGCAAGCAGCTCTCCTTTTGTCGCCGATTCATTGATTTCTAAACCAATAAGTCTCATCAATGAAAACGGAGAGAAATTAACTCCTGCCGATTCTCTCTATTTCAGTTTTTATTATCAGCCTCAAGGCAATGGCGATGCGCCAGAATCAAACGACTCGTTGGTGCTTATGTTCGGTTATGTAATCGACACATTCAGAATAGAATACGATACTATTTTAATCGCTGATATGTTCTCTTATATGCAGGTGGATACAATTCATGTAGGCGATATTTTGTATCACGACATGAACTCATCTTGCAACCAAGATATGTATGCAATCTCTGAAAATCAATATACATTAGCTGATTCTCTTAAGAAAGTGGCAGTGCCTTGCGACACCGTCTTCTATTCTGAAATGGTATGGAATCATATCTGGAGTACCGAAGGAATGTCGCTCGATTCTTTCTTGATAAAGAATGATAATCAATATTTTAAACAAGTGATGATTCCTGTCAAAGACGAGGCTTATTTTAAAAACGACATTGTCGTCTTGTTCTATAATTATGCTACAATGCCTTCTTTAATGTATCCTAACGACAGAAGCAATGTTGACTGCTGGAACATCGACTTCGTCTATTTTGACAAAAATCGTTCATGCAATAACACATCATATCCTTTGGTGACGTTCTCAGAGAAATCTCCATCATTGTTGAAACGTTATCAGTCAATGCCTTATCGTCAGTATAAAAGTAATCCAACAGTTGCTATGGCTACTGATTATCAAATGTATATCGCTAACCTTGATTCTGTCGGTTATAATACTGAATATTCTTTTCATGTAGAAAATATGTCTAACGACTGGACATTTGATTATACTAGTGATGTATGTTATTTGTCGCCTTTTGCAAATAATGGATTCCAGAATTGCAACGGCAGCAATGCGACTCAGGCTTGCCCTCATCTTAATAATTTCCTTTTTGAGATGGACAATTCCGCTGATACAGCGTCATTTGTTATCACTCACATTATCAGTGTGGAGACAAACTTGCCAGACGTGAAAGGCGATACTTTGAGAGAAATTCAACGTTTCTCAAATTATTACGCATACGATGACGGAACTCCAGAAAGAGGCTACGGCGTCGTCCCTGATGATTCATATTTCGCAACACAATTCTCAATTTCAATGCCTGATACTTTGTGTGGCGTTCAGCTTCTCTTCAACAGAACTCATAATGATGCCAACTACGATTTCTTTGATATTGTTGTTTGGAACGATAATAACGGAAAGCCTGGTAATGAATATTATAGACTTAAAAACCAAAGACCTGTATGGGACGAAGAGGAGATTTACAAATTTGCATATTATCCTTTTGATAAAGTCTTGAAGGTTAACGGTATTATTTATGTCGGAATAATGCAGCATTCAAGAGAAAGTATCAATATCGGTTTTGATACTTCAACAGATAATCAGCAGTATAATTTCTTTGAGACAGGAGACGGTTGGGAAAACAGTATCATGAAAGGTTCTCTTATGATTCGTCCTGTGTTTGGCAACGATTTCATTATCAACGAAGAGGTTAAGATTGTTAATAGATTAGGCCTTTATCCTGTCCCTTCAAAAGATGTAATCAACATCAGTGAATTGCCAGCTCAGTCATGTGAAGAAATTATTATTTTCGATATGACAGGCCGGTTGATGAAACATTTTAGAAATGATGTCAATTTAGACATAAGTGATTTGTCGAATGGACTTTATATGATAAGAGTTGTTACAGATGAAGGAAAATCTTATACTGAAAAATTTGTGATTTCTAAATGATTATGACAGAAAGATTTGAAGATATAGAAGAGATAACAAAGAACCAAGATTTTGTTGGTCACTATCAAGATGAAGCTGAAGAAAATACAGAACTTTACGAGCATTTTCGTATCGTAGCGGATCCAGGTCAGTCGTTGACTCGCGTGGATAAGTTCTTGCAAAACCGTATGGAGAACGTGTCGCGCAACAGAATCCAGAACGCTGCCAAAGCTGGTAGCATCCTCGTGAATGGTAAGTCGGTGAAACAGAATTACAAGATAAAACCTAACGACGTCGTTACGATAGTTCTTTCATTTCCTCCTCGTGAAGTCGTCATCACTCCTGAAAATATCCCATTGGATGTTGTTTATGAAGATGATGATGTCATCGTCGTCAACAAACAGGCAGGTCTTGTCGTACATCCAGGTCACGGCAATTTCGACGGCACATTGTTGAATGCTCTCGCATATCATTTCAAGAATACAAATCAAAAGGTGGAGAATGGCTTCGGCTACCTCGTGCATCGTATCGACAAAGACACTACGGGTCTGATGATTGTAGCGAAAAATGAGACTGCACAGACAGTCCTAGCGAAGCAGTTCTTTGAACACAGCATAACACGTCGTTATCAGGCGCTCGTGTGGGGCGACTTCGCAGAAGACGAAGGAACTATAGAAGGTCATATCGGACGCAGCACTAAAGACAGAGTGGCGATGGCTGTATATCCCGACGGCTCGCAAGGAAAATCTGCCGTGACACATTATAAGGTGTTGGAACATTTCAATTATGTGACATTGGTTGAATGTCGCCTCGAGACAGGAAGAACGCATCAGATCCGCGTGCATTTCCAGCATATTGGACATCCGCTCTTCAACGATTATCTCTACGGCGGCGACACTATCATAAAAGGTACGACATTCTCTAAATATCGTCAGTTTATTGAAAACTGCTTCAGAGAAATACCTCGCCATTGCCTGCACGCCAAGATATTGGGTTTCGTGCATCCTACAACAGGCAAGGAAATGTACTTCGATTCTGAACTCCCAAACGATATGGTGACAGTCTTGGACAAATGGCGCAATTATATAAACTCTAGAACTCTAGAACTTTAAAATTCTAAAGTTATAAAATTCTAAAACAACTCCTAACTGATATGATAATAATAACTGGAGCAGCAGGTTTTATCGGCAGTGTTGTCGCTGGTGAACTTAATAAAAAAGGATATAACGATTTGATTCTCGTCGATGACTTTTCTAAGAAAGAAAAAGAGAGAAATTATATCGACTTGAAATATAAGGCTTTAGTTGATAGAAGTGTTTTCTTTGAATGGTTTAAGGAAAATCATGAAGATGTGGATTTTGTTGTTCATCTCGGAGCTCGTACCGACACCACTGAATTCGACTGGAATGTGTTTCAGAAGTTGAACGTCGATTATACCGAGACGATGTTTTCTTTATGCGCAGAATATCAGATACCTCTCGTTTATGCTTCATCAGCAGCGACTTACGGAAACGGTGAATTAGGTTATGACGATAGTCATGATGTTGTGGAAAAATTGCAGCCATTAAATCCTTACGGACGTTCCAAGAACGAAGTCGATAAATGGATTTTGAAACAAGAAAAACAACCTCCATTCTGGGCAGGACTTAAGTTCTTCAACGTTTATGGACCTAATGAATATCACAAAGGAAGAATGGCGTCTGTTATCTTCCATTCTTTCAATCAGATAAATGCAACAGGAAAGGTGAAACTCTTCCGTTCACATCGTCCTGACTTCGCCGACGGACAACAGCTGCGCGATTTCATTTATGTGAAAGATATTGCGAGCGTTATCTGTTTTATGATAGAAAGACACCGAGACACCGAGACGCCGAGACACCAAGTTGAGAGTGGTTTGTATAATCTTGGAACTGGCAAGGCTCGTAGTTTTTATGATTTGGCTGCTAACACTTTCAAGGCGATGGGAAAGGACGTCAATATTGAGTTTATCGACATTCCGGAAGATATCAGAGACAAATACCAATACTTCACAGAAGCCAATATGACAAAGTTGAGAGAAGCTGGCTACGACAAAGAATTCACCTCTTTGGAAGATGGAGTAGAGGATTATGTGAAGAATTATTTAAGCTAAAAAATCTTTTGCTTGTATTGCTTTTATACCATCATCATTAATCATTGATGATAGGGAATCCATTGTTGTCAGCAATAAAGTGAGCCAGATTGTCAACTAAATTAACATTTCGAATCTGTTTCCTTGTTACTATGTCTTTTACGAAAATGGTATCGTAAATGCTGCCCAAATAATCTGTCTTGCTACGAATATCATCAGCTGATATGTTGCTTAAAAATGGCATACCTCCCCAATATAAATATGATAATAAAGAATTATCAGATGATTGTAACGAATTGAATTGTAAGTATTCTGAATAACTTAAACTGTGGATATGAACTCTAATGTATCGTCCGGCAAAAACAGAAGCAATATCACTTGAAAGCATCATAGCATTTGAACCGGTCACAATAATATCAACGCCATATTGTTTTATCCAATACCTTAATGTCTTTTCAAATTCCTTGATTTCCTGAATTTCGTCAATTAATATGTAATTGCGTTTGTTGTTAGAGATATGTTCTTTAATCCATGTGTTTAAATGTTCATAAGTAGTAATTGATGCGTTATCAGGATCTTCCATATTGAGATACATCATGTTTCCGCTATCATGAAGTAAATCTTTAAGACATTCTAAAATACAACTTTTGCCTGTTCTTCTGTGACCGGTAAGAACAATGACCTCTTTTTACCTAATAAGTCTAAAATTCTTTTAGTATAAGATTCTCTGTTAATTCTTTTCATATTTAAAATTTTCTGTAAAAATGCAAAAGTTTTAGATATAAAGAGAACTTTTTTGTTGTAAAAATGTAATGAAGAATTAAAGATGTTGGGGAAGTTGAAAATTGGATGTCTAAAATATTTGTCTCGCCCTTTCAGAGTATTCCGTATAGACATCACACCTGAGGCGACTAAAATAGGCGTCTAAAAAAGATAATGTTGTGTATAAACTTTGCGTTCCTTAGTGCCTTTGCGAGAGGAAAAACGATATTCCTATCTTGTTGTCTTGTCGTCTTGTGGACTTGTAGTCTTTTTCTCCAGCTCTTTATCTAATTCCAACAAGAATTCTCTTGTCTTTTCCAATGTCATCAAGACGGTCGTCTTTCTTTCGAGTTGGTCGAAGTCTTTCTTGAGAGCGTCTTTGGCGCCTTGTAAAGTGTAGCCTTGCACTTTCACGAGTTGGTAAATCATACGAAGATAACGCAAGTCACGCTGGGTGAACATTCTGTTACCCTTGGTGCTCTTACGAGGCCTCAATACAGAAAACTCGCTTTCCCAATAACGTATCAATGAAGCATTTACGTTAAACATCTCGGCGACTTCGCCAATGCGGTAATATAATTTCTCGTCTTGCATGATTAGTCCATTGTTTGTGAAGGAAGCTGTGACAATTCAAGGATTTTGTCATATTCCTCCGGTGTTAAGTCGTTGTAGAAGAAGTTGATAGGGTTGACAGTCTTGCTGTTTTTGATGACTTCATAGTGTAGGTGAGGAGCTGTTGATTTTCCGGTGTTGCCCAGCAGTCCAATCTCTTGTCCTCTTTTCACTTTCTCGCCTTTCTTTACCTTTATGGTATGTAGGTGAGCGTAACGTGTCTTGTAGCCATAACCATGGTCAATCAGCACGTTATTGCCGTAGCCGCTTTTGTTTTTTTCAACTTTGATGACGGTGCCGTCGCCTGTAGCGTAGATTCCTAATCCAACAGGACCGCTGAAGTCGATGCCGCCATGGAATTTCGTCACCTTATAGAATGGGTCGGTACGTTGTCCGTAATGTGATGATATTCTGTAGATGTCAGTGCCTTTTACAGGCATGATGGCAGGAATGCATGACAGCATTTCTGATTTGTTTTTTGCCATATCATAAATCTCGTCGAAAGACTTTGACTGAACATAAATCTGGCTAGAAAGAACATCGATTCTCTTGGCTGTATTGATGACCATATCGGAATTGACGTATCCGTCTAAGACGATGTATCGGTTAGAACCTCCGTAGCCTGCTTTTCTTACAGATGAAGGTATTGGGTCGGCTTCAAAAATCATTCGGTAAATGTTGTCGTCACGGTCTTGCATTTCGTTCATCAGCAAGTCGAGATTGTCTATTTTGTCGTTAATTATATCGTATTGTAATTTAAGATATTCTATCTCGCGGCTTTGCATTCTCTCTGTTGGAGAGTTGATGGAATTTTGAACTAAGATGACAATAATTAATGCAGTGACGGTAGTTGATAAAAGATATAACATTACATTACGGAATTTCTTCTTTCCTGAAATCTTATATTCTTCATATTCAAGAGTTTGGGGGTTAAATATATATTTTTTCTTAGCCATCGTGTTATTTTTGGAAATAAATGAAAAATATTCCATTAAGAGTGCAAAAATAATATAATTTTAAACTAAATTTGCAAAAATTTTTTTTGATTAAATATTTAACACATTAATTATATATGAAAGCAAGTGAAATTCGCAGCAGTTTCTTAAATTTTTTTGAATCAAAACAGCATCTCGTAGTAGCTTCAGCTCCTATCGTTGTGAAGAACGACCCTACATTGATGTTCACCAATGCAGGTATGAATCAGTTTAAAGATGTTTTCTTGGGCAACGCTCAATTTAAATCTAACAGAGTAGCCGACATCCAAAAATGTCTCCGCGTTTCAGGAAAACACAACGACCTTGAAGAAGTTGGTCGCGACACTTATCACCACACCATGTTTGAAATGATGGGTAACTGGTCATTTGGCGACTATTTCAAAAAAGAAGCTATCGCTTGGGCTTGGGAATTTCTCACAGAAGTACTGAAGATAGACAAGAATAAATTATATGTCACTGTCTTTGGCGGCGATGCTAAAGATAACTTGGAACCAGACAACGAAGCCTTTGAATTCTGGAAAGAACATATCGACGAGTCAAGAATCATCTACGGAAGCAAGAAGGACAACTTCTGGGAAATGGGCGACCAAGGTCCATGCGGTCCATGTTCAGAAATCCACATCGACATCCGCGATGAAGAACAACGTAAACTCGTTGACGGCAAAGAACTCGTCAACAAAGACAATCCAGAAGTCATCGAGATATGGAACCTCGTTTTCATGCAGTTCAACCGCATGGCTAACGGCAGCCTCGTGAACCTCGCTGCAAAACATATCGACACAGGTATGGGTTTTGAACGTCTCGTCCGCGTCATCCAAAACAAGAAATCTAACTACGACACTGACGTGTTCACTCCATTAATCGACAGAGTTGCAGAACTCTCAGGCAAAGAATACGGCAAAGAAGAAATGGTTGACATCGCTATGCGTGTCATCGCCGACCACTTGCGCGCTGTCAGCTTCGCTGTCGCTGATGGTCAGCTCCCTTCAAACAACGGCGCCGGTTATGTCATTCGCCGCGTCTTACGTCGTGCCGTTCGTTATGGCTACACATTCTTAGGATTCACAGAACCATTCGTATATAACATCTTGCCTGTTTTAGTAAGAGAAATGGGCGAACAATATCCAGAATTGAAAGCTCAACAAGAACTCGTTTCTAAGGTTATCCGCGAAGAAGAAGCTTCATTCTTGAGAACTTTGTCACAAGGTATCAGACGTTTCGAGTCTTACGTCGAACAAAACCCAGAATCAAAAGTTATCGACGGCGCTTTCGCTTTCGAATTGTTCGACACTTACGGTTTCCCTGTTGACCTCACCAACCTCATGGCTGAAGAAAAAGGCCTCACAGTCGATATGGATGGCTTCAAGAAAAACCTCGAAGAACAAAAGAACCGTTCTCGTAAAGCAGCTGAAAAATCTTCAGGCGACTGGGTCGTTGTTATTGAAGACGACAAAGCAACAGAATTTAAAGGTTATAACGAACTTACAACAACTTCTAAGATCATGCGTTACAGAGAAGTCGTTGCTAAGAATAAGAAACATTATGAAATAGTTTTAGACCAGACTCCATTCTATGCTGAAATGGGTGGTCAAGTTGGTGATGTCGGTACTCTCACATCAGAAAACGAAGTCGTTAAAGTATTGAACACTGTTAAAGAAAACGACCTCATCATCCATATCACCGATATGATTCCTCAAGAGCCAGAGGCTGATTTCGTTGCTGCTATCGATGTCAAGAGAAGAAGAAAAATAGAAGCTAACCACACAACAACTCACCTCATGCACGCTGCATTGCGTCAGGTCTTGGGCAGCCACGTTGAACAAAAGGGTTCTTTGGTAAATGACGAACGCTTACGCTTCGACTTCAGCCATTTCTCAAAGATGACTGACGAAGAAATCAAACAAGTTGAACGTATCGTCAACGAAAAAATCAGAGAAGATATTTTAAACAACACATACGAAAACGTTCCTATCGAAGAAGCTAAGAACATGGGCGCTATGGCTTTGTTCGGTGAAAAATACGGCGACCATGTAAGAGTCGTCGCTTTCGATAAGGAATATTCAGTTGAGCTCTGCGGCGGTACTCACATCGCTTCAACAGGTCGCATCGGTTCTTTCAAGATTTTATCTGAAGGAGCTATCGCTGCTGGAGTACGTCGTATCGAAGCTGTCACAGGCGACGACGTGATGTGCTACTTAGACGCTCAGTTGGAACAAATCGCTAAGATCAAGGAAATCGTCAAGACTTCAGGCGACTTGATTAAGGCTATTGAAAACCTCAGCGCACAAAATCAGATGTTACAAAAGAAAGTTGAACAGATGATGCAAGAAAAAGCTGTCGCTGAAGCACGTAACATCTATAACACAGCTGTCGATTTCGAAGGTCGTAAGTTGGTCGTCGCTCGCGTTGAAGCTGACGTCAACCAGATGAGAACTATCGCAACAGCTGTTAAGGAACTCGACGCTGAAGCTATCCTCCTCATGGGCGGCATCTTCGAAGGCAAACCTGCATTGTGTGTCATGATTCCTCAGTCGCTCGTTGACGAACGCAAATGGGATGCTGGCGCTATGATCAGAGAAGCTGCTAAGGAAATCCAAGGCGGCGGTGGCGGTCAGAAGACACTCGCTACAGCAGGCGGCAAGAACGTTGACGGCATCGACAAAGCAATGGAAGTCTTGAAAAAAGGAATCAATATCTAATTAGGAATTAGGAATTAGGA
>JAFYNK010000061.1 GCA_017548125.1 Bacteroidales bacterium
AGAAAACGTACGCTCCAGAATGCGACTGCAATGGGAGGAGGAGACAAAAATTAGCAAATCAGATTACAACATCAAAAACGACGGAGTTGAGATGCTGAAGCCGCAAATAATGAATATAAACTCTAAAATTTTAGAACTTTAAAACTTTAGAATTAAAGGGGACTTCTATAAATTCCACGTTTAAATAATTTTTGACAGTAACAATTAAAACTTTTGCATGCTTTATGTTTTTTCTTGGAATCTTTTCGCCTTTCTTTCAATCACATAGCTCGCTATGTTCTTTCATGAAAAACAAAAATCTTCTCAAAGAAAAATTCATAAATCATTTGCAAAGCAATTTATAGAAATCCCCTAAAGAAAGACGCATCACAAGGTGACTCACTACTTATTACTTGTAGTCTTGTAGTCTTGTTGACTTGTAGTCTTTAATACCCGTACTTCTCTTTCCACTTGTTTCTCAAAGAAGTCTGTATCTCTCTTTCTCTTGCGTTATTCTGTGGCTGGTAGAATTTAGTTCCTGAAATCTCTTGTGGAAGAAATTCAAGTTCCACGAAGTTACCTTCATAATCGTGAGCATATTTGTATCCATCCTTATAACCAAGATCTTTCATCAATTTTGTAGGAGCGTTGCGCAAATGCATAGGAACGCTGAGGTCGCCGGTCTTACGCACCAGATCCTGCGCCATATTGATAGCCATATAAGAAGCGTTGCTCTTTGGCGATGTGGCGAGATAAATGGCTGTCTGTGAAAGTATTATCCTACTTTCTGGGAAACCAATCTTACTGACGGCATCGAAGCAAGTGTTGGCAAGCAGCAAGGCGTTTGGATTCGCATTGCCAATGTCTTCCGACGCCAATATCAGCATACGGCGAGCAATGAAGAGAGGATCTTCTCCAGCATCGATCATGCGAGCCAGATAATAGACAGCAGCGTTTGGGTCGCTGCCGCGCATCGACTTTATGAAAGCAGAAATCACGTCATAATGCATCTCCCCTTGCCTATCATATTTCAAGAGATTATTCTGGATATATTGAGTAGTGATATCGTTGGTGATGGAAAGAGTCTCCGCATCTGGATACTTCTCGCTCATCATACCTACAACGAGATCCAAGGCGTTCAATAGCTTACGTGCGTCTCCTCCGCTGATACGCATAAGAGCCTCTTTCTCTTCAAAGATGATCTTCTTGCCATAGTCGTTCTCCAATACTGGAGTCGCGATACTTATAAGTTTCTCGAGATCATCTTTCTCCAGCGACTTCATCACATAAACCTGGCATCTCGACAAGAGAGGAGAAATGACTTCAAAGCTAGGATTTTCAGTAGTAGCACCTATTAATATTACAAGTCCTTTTTCGACAGCGTTAAGCAAAGAATCCTGCTGCGACTTATTGAAACGATGGATTTCATCGATGAACAATATCGGAGTGTCGGGAGCCATACGAGCTCTGTCGAACACCTCACGCACCTCTTTAACGCCGCTGCTCACCGCATTGAGAACATAGAACTGACGTTTAACCTGTTTTGATATTATAGAAGCGAGAGTAGTCTTACCCACGCCTGGAGGTCCCCAGAATATCATAGAATGAATCCTGCCGCTCTCTATGGCATGACGCAAGACAGCATTCTCTCCCACAAGATGCTCCTGTCCAATATACTGATTCAAAGAAGTCGGGCGCAGTCTCTCCGCCAACGGTGTCGTCTGAAATTTCATCGCATAAATTTTTACAAAAATAGTGAATTGTTTGTATTTATCAGAGATAAAAATTCAATCTTTTAAAACATAATCATTATCGTATTTAATGTTATACGCATTAAGAAATTCAATATACTCTTCTTCAAACGATTTCTTCTTATGATGTTCCTTCTGATTCATGATATACCTTTCAACTTTATGCACTTGCGAAGCGCTGACAGAAAAAACCGCATATCCTCCTTGCCATGCGAAATTGATATAATATGGACTCAATGTTTTCAGCCATCTACTACTACACCTCTTTATTTCTTCCACTAATTTAGCCGTCGTGACCGTCCTTGGATGTGTACATAAAATATGTATGTGATCTGAAACACCGCCTATTTTTACAACCAACGACTTATTGTTAACAATTATACCGTCAATATAAGCGAATAATTTAGAAAGATCTTTTTCTAATATTGCCACCGAACTATATTTTTTGTGGAATATTAGGTGGACATAGATTTGTGATAATGATTGTGACATAATTTTGGTATTTTAGTTAGTTATTTTATAAGGCGATGCCTTTGTTAATCTGTTGCAGCCCTTCAGGCTGCGACGGTCTCTGCTATTATTTGAATCCCAATATGATATATTGGGCTATATATGTAGTAGCCTTTCAGGCATACAACACCAGTCCGAAGGACTGCAACATATATAGCGTATGGCAATACCTTGTGTATTCAAACAACACCATCGGGCTATATGGCGACCTTTCAGGCATACATCACCAGTCCGAAGGACTGCAACATATATAGCGTATGGCAATACCTTGTGTATTCAAACAACACCATCGGGCTATATGGCGACCTTTCAGGCATACCACACCAGTCCGAAGGACTGCAACATATATAGCGTATGGCAACGCCATGATATTAATGCGTTGTGTTTTTGAATAATACCACCGCAGCCTGAAGGGCTGCAACAAATATAATTCACGATTATAAAAATACATAGTTCCATAAATTATTTAATTTGGTTTCTACCGGTTCCACTCGCTTTACACGAGATTATTTTCACTTACAAAAATACTAAAATCAAATAATAAATCCTATCTTTGTAAAAAAAAAATATCAACTATGAGAAAATTGAAATCATTATTATTAGCAATGTTTATCATATTATTAAACATTGACTCACAAGCTTGTACAAACTTCCTCGTAACAAAAGGCGCATCCGTTGACGGATCCAATTTCATCACCTACGCCGCCGACTCGCACATCAGATACGGCGAGCTCTACTTCACCCCTGCCGCCGACTGGACTCCAGGCAGCATGCGCACCATCTACGACCGCGGCACCAACGCCATCAGAGGCTACGTGCCACAACCAGCTCACACTTACCAAGTAGTAGGATATATCAATGAAAACCAAGTCGCTCTCGGCGAGACGACATTCGGAGGTCGCACCGAACTCATCGACACTAAAGGTCTCATCGACTACGGTAGTCTCATGTTCATGGCACTCGAACGCAGCACATCAGCACGCGAGGCGATAAAGATCATGGCAGACCTCGTGGATGAATACGGCTACGGCAGCGACGGCGAGACATTCTCCATATCCGACGCCAACGAAGTATGGTATATGGAAATCATCGGCAAAGGCTATAATCCTGTCTATGACAAGAAATCAAACGACACTATAAACGCCGACAAAGGTGCAGTTTGGGTTGCGATCCGCATCCCTGACGGCTACGTCTCTGGTCACGCCAACGCAGCACGTATCACCACATTCCCTCTCCGTGACGGAAAGAAATCTATCACCGACAAAGAATGGAAGAAGCTTTATAATCAAGATGTTGAAGTGATTTACAAACACGACATCATCGAGTTCGCAAGAAGAAAGAACTACTTCAACGGCAAAGACGCTGACTTCGACTTCAGCGCTGCCTTCGCTCCTGTAGATTTCTCTGCTGCTCGCATCTGCGACCTCCGCGTATGGATGATGTTCAACGACGTCTGCGACGATATGGATCAATATTGGGATTACGCTACAGGCAAAAACCTCGACAAACCAAGAATGCCACTTTATGTAAAACCTAACAGAAAGATATCTTTAGACGACATGATGTATTTCATGCGTAACCACTTCCAAAACACAGAGTTGGACAAGTCACAAGGTGCAGGCGCCGACCCATTCGGTTCTCCTTACCGCTGGACTCCACTCTACTGGGAATACGAAGGACAGGAATATTTCCACGAAAGATGCACCGTCACACAACAGACTGGCTTCTCTTTCATCGCACAGACAAGAAACTGGTTACCAAACGAAATAGGCGGCATCATCTGGTTCGGCGTTGACGACACAAACTCAACGGTTTACACTCCTTTCTACTGCTCAATATCAGAAGTGACAGAAGAGTTCAGACAAGGCAACGGCAATATGATAACATATTCCGACAACTCAGCATTCTGGCTCTTCAACAGAGTGGCACACTTCAAATACCTCTTCTATAACAGAGTCATCGGCGACATACAAAAGGTACAGAAAGAATTAGAAACCGCATATCAGGAACAAGTCAAGGCGACTGACGAAAAGGCATTGTCATTATTAGAAAACTCCAAAGAAGAGACCATCACATTCTTGACAGAGTTCTCATCACAAGCAGGCAAAAACACCTTCAGACGCTGGAAAGAATTAGACAACTTCTTATTAGTTAAATATTTAGACAGCAATATCAAACAAGAAGAAAACGGAAAATTCATCGACAACGGACACGGTTATCCAGCAAGACCAAAACAAGCAGGATACCCAGATTCTTGGAAGAAGAGAGTTGTTGAAGAACTTTAAAGACACCGAGTCTCCGAGACACCGAGACTCCAAGTAGAGACGTTTCATTGTTTCCTAAATATAAACACACAATGAAGCGTCTCTTTTTAGTTAGGAATTAGAAGTTAAAAAGTCGCGTCAATAATGATTGATTAACGCGACTTTAATATTTTTTTGAGACATCACAGAAGTGACGTCTCTACTCGGTCTTGGTGACTTCAAAATACTCCAAAACTTTCTTATAATTATCTTGCGCCGTAAGACAGGTATCACGTAGATATTCCCTGACTGATTCCCATTGTGTCAAACCTCTGTAATAGAAAAATTTCAAATCATCAGTAATTACAAATGGAACTATCTTATTTGCCAGACATTCCTTAAACATTATCAGTCGTCCTACCCTACCGTTTCCATCCTGAAATGGATGAATTCGCTCGAAATGATAATGAAAATCAAGGATGTCATCAAGCGACTTCTCTTTCTTGGAATTATAATTTTTCAACAATTCCTTCATAGCCTGTTTCACAAACTCCGGTCTTGTAGTTTCATTGCCACCGACTTCATTAGGAAGTCTTTTATATTCCCCAACAGAAAACCACGAATGAGAGGAATCCTGCGTTCCTGCTTTAAGTATTCTATGCAAGTTTTTAATTATTTTCTCATCAAGTCTTTCGTTAACACAATCAATAACGTAATCAATACATTTAAAATGATTGACCGTTTCAATTATATCATCAACAGAAACAACATCTTCCGTTATACCTATTGTGTTTGTCTCGAAAATATAACGTGTCTGCTCGTGAGAAAGTCTGCTTCCTTCAATATGATTAGAGTTATAAGTCAGTTCGATTTGCGTCTTATGATAAATACCACCTTTGATTTTATTTTCCTTTTCAAAACGTAGGGTGTGAACCAAAGGAGTTTCCTTTACAGAATGTTTTCCTTTTTGTGGCAACGTCGCCTCTTCAGGAATATTCCATGTCTTTCCTGTCAGAAACGCACCCTCTATCTTACCGGAAACACAATAATTACGAATTGTCCTTTCCGAGACACCATACTTAGAAGAGAAATCCTTAACTGACAAATATTTCATATCGGCAAACTTTTAATGAAAAACGAGTACAAAAATAGCATTTTTTCCGATATCGGCAAGTTTATTTCAGTTAGGAATTATGAATTAGGAATTGTTCGCAGGGACGCCACATGTGTGAAGTCTCTACTCGGAGTCTCGGTGACTTGGTGACTTGGTGTCTTTTCCTTGGGCGTTCCGGCTATCGCCGTCGGGCTTTACGCTATATCTTTGCTCGCTCCGCTATCGCTCCACTCGCAAAGGATGCCGCTCCAATCCCTAACGCTTTAGGCGCTGCTGTGAAATAAAGGATAGTCAAAACCAACAATACATAATTAAAAATTATAAAATTATTAATTTTTAGTGCAATCATTGAACTTTATTCTTTTTTATTATATTTGCACTGAGTAAAAATACTCAATACACTGAGTAAAATGTAACAATATGTACAAAAAACCTGAATATAAGATAATTACGAATAGACTATTAGAAGAGAGAAAGTTTATTCAAGTAGTAATGGGACCACGTCAAGTAGGCAAGTCAACAGTGGTAAAGCAAGTGCTGAAAGACATAGACATCCCATATCTATTTTATTCTGCAGATAATGTTCCTGCAAGTAATAGTGGATGGATATCAGATTGTTGGGCAGCTGTTCGCAGTTTGAAAGTGAACAAGTCATGGCATGATGTAATTTTGGTAATTGATGAGATTCAAAAGATTGCAAATTGGAGCGAAGTCGTAAAAAAAGAATGGGATTTCGACAGCTTCAACGACATAAACATCAAAGTATTGCTACTAGGAAGCAGCAGAGTTTTGCTAGAAAAAGGATTATCCGAATCATTAGCAGGTCGTTTTGAAGAGATTCGCATGAGTCATTGGAGTTATCAGGAAATGAAAGATTGCTTTGGGTTCACTTTAGACCAATACATATTTTTCGGCGGATATCCGGGAGCAGCAACATTAATAAATGACGAAGAACGTTTTAATCATTACATTCAGTCTGCAATTATAGAGGCTACTATCAACAAAGATATTTTGATGGATACACCTATTAGCAAACCGGCTTTACTTCGCCAGACATTTGAGTTAGGTGCAGCTTATTCAGGAGAATTATTATCTTTGAACAAAATGCTTGGTTCTCTTCAAGATGCAGGAAACACGGTGACTTTAACTGGATATATCAACTTATTAAAAGAAAGCGGTTTACTATGTGGACTTCAAAAATATAGCGTTGACAATGCCAGAAGAAAAGCCAGCATTCCAAAACTTCAGGTTTATAACAATGCTTTAAAAACTGTTTATAGTCCGATAAGTTTCGAACAAGCCATCATCGACAGAAAGAGCTGGGGACGCATTTTTGAATCAAACATCGGTGCATATCTTGTAAGTCAGTCGTTTATACATCATTTTGATGTTTTCTATTGGAGAGAACGTGACTTTGAAGTAGATTACATACTACGCAAGAATAACACTTTAATTGCCATTGAAGTCAAGAGCAATGCCGAAAAAAGAACAGAAGGACTGGAAAAATTCCGTCAATTATTCAATCCCAAATCCGCATTTATTATCGGTGACGGAGGCATAAGCGCAGAAGACTTCTTCACAATGGATATCAAGAAACTTTTTTCAATTCATAATTCATAATTCATAATTATAAAAGTTCTAGAATTCTAAAGTTCTAAAATTCTAGAATTCAAAAAAGTCGCGTCAATATTACAACGACGCGACTTTAATTGATTACAAGATTTATATTTCGACGATACAATTTGCTAACCCACAAATCCCAACCAGGAAGATTCTGCACCTATGAGGTCGAGTTAATAACTCATCACGTTCCTGCTTTTGTTTTATAATGACATTTCTCATATATCAATATTTTTTTCGGACAACAAATATACATCTTTTATTTAACAACAACAATTATAATGGATAAAATATCCATTTTTTATCCAATAAAAGTAAATGTATTGAATAAAATCAAAGTCGCGTCAATATCACATCGACGCGACTTTTGTGATTTATTTAGACGCCACATGTGTGACGTCTCTACTCGGTGACTTGGTGTCTTTTCCTTGGGCGTTCCGGCTCCGCTTACAGCTCTGCCGTCGGGCTTTCCGCTATATCTTTGCTCGCTCCACTCGCAAAGGATGCCGCTCCAATCCCTAACGCTTCGGGCGCTGCTGTGAAATAATAGCTGCTAATTTCTCCCAGACTCTTACCATAGCCAAAGTGTCGAGATGACAATAGTCGAGCAAGGCTTGGCGTACTTTCTCCGCTTCTTTTGGAGACATATCCTTAATTCTAGGGAAAATAGTCATCGCATCGCCTCCATTCTGTACCATCTCGTTAAGATTATGATAATTCAGTTCTGCATCATCAGGGAACAATGCTGGCAACACACTCTTGATGCTGAAAGATCCACCCATTGCTGGAACATAATAATTTCCTTTACTGAATGGTATGAGCAAGTCTATGATATGGTCTTGGATTTTCATCAATTTATCAGCAAGATCAGGATACTCATTCGCCATTTCCTTTATACGCGTTTTTTCAAACGGATCGTTATATGCCATGATACAAGCATCTTCTGGTATATCCTCGCATAATCTTTCTGCAAGAGCACGTCGCGGATCGCTGCCGTCGCTTGGAGCAAGAAATGCCTTATGCTTAAGTTCGCTACCTTCATGTTCTATATAGTGCAAAGAATATTGAAAGCACACCTGCATATAAGGACGAGTGCCGTCATATTTCGGAATAGCAGGCTTCATAGATTCAAAGTCAAGGAAATAAAGCGGATAACGAACAGATTTCAAAAATTCATCAATACCTTCTTTATTGATATGGACCTTGTTGTTCAAAGTGCAATCAACCTGTAACGCTTGAAAATCATTAAGTTTCTCATTTTTAATATCTTCAAATCTATAACTGTTATTATTAAAATAATCATATTTCTTTAAAGAAGAAAAACGATAAAGATCAAAAACCGTAGTTTTGTTTTCATCCAAGTTGAGACCTCCCAGACCAAAGCAGTATTTCTTGAAATCACATTCGTATGGATCATCGCAATGAGTTCCCATTTGGCATTTAATTTCCTCATCGCTTTCTATAGTCTCATGCGCTTTCTTTACCAGTTCTGGAGTCTTCAGATACTCGTTGTCAACAAGTTCTTTAAGGTCTATTATATTGAACAGCTGCTTTATATCAATATCACCGTTTCTGACATAATCGCTGTTGAGCGTTACGAGATATGTTCCTGTCACATTCACTTCGCATTGTTCAAGCACATATTTCTGGAAGGCGATATCGACGGCGTATTTCTTCAGTTTCTTCTTCATCTCATTGTCCAGCGGATTGATTTTATCCACATGACTTGTTGTAGATTTCACTTCGTATATCGCCCAACCTCCGTCTTTTCTGACGAGTATATCGACAGCGCAATAATTATTGTCATAAATGAATGCCGCCTCGCATATCACATTATGGCCTTCGTCCATCAGTGCTTTTGTCTTTTTATGCATTGAAATATGATAGAGCTTTCCATAATGAGTATCATATTTCACTTCCACGAAGTCGCCGAACAACTGCTTGGCGAGGTCTCCAACTACGCTGCCTTCAGCGAAACGAGCCTGCACTCCAGCATCTATCATTGAACATTCAGGTTTGTTAACACAGAGCCACAAAGCCTTAGGACATTGACAGAACTTAACGAATTTAGATTTTGTAACACTCGTTGACTTCTTATCGAGATATTCGTTTATGACCATATTAGATTTATGATTATATTCTTTTAAAACAGTATTCTTCCACCGAACATTTTTTCAGCATTTTCCCATGAATCGAGCAGACGTCCGCCGCATTTAGGACATCTACCAACTTCTTTTCTGCAATCTGGACATAATTTATATTCCGTGCTACATCTATCACAATAAAATGACACACCTTGTTCAGTGAGCATTCCAAAATCTGAATATGGTTTGCCACATCTTGGACAATTTCCTTTTGCTGTTACTAACATACTACTGACTATTTGTATTTTAATTTCATTATTTTAATTCTGATACTCTTCTATAGAATTTCTCTTGCATTTCGTAATAAAGATACTCTTTGTCATTACCATAAGTGTGACGTTTCATTGCTTCTACAAAAGCACGCATATTATTATCTTTGTTCCAAACACTAATATTATCCATCAAAAAGTCATATAAAGTCTTATATGTAATAGTTGTATAATCATCTTCTTTTAATCCCACAACCTTTCCTGTTAGAATTTCATTCTTTATTTCATTCTTGATAATTTGTTCGCTATAGTTGGGAAGCAGAATAAAGAATTTTGCATTTTTCTTACCTTTAACAAGATCCACATATTTTTTATATCTAACCAACTGGTTACCACTAACTCTACTCTTAGCCTCTATTTGTGTTTTATTTATCCCTGACTTAATCTTATTTTCAACGACAACAATATTATTTTCATCAGTGATAAATAGATCTATTCTACCATAACTAGTATCATCTATCTTAAGATTTTTCTCACGTTCAACTTTTAAATTATCAAATAGTTTTACTTCATATTTTTCATCAAAAAACTTCTCAAATAATTCTTTATACTTCTCAATGAAATGCTCCAAAGCCGCAGTAAAACGGTTTTCATCATCTTGAATTCTGCAAATATCAAAAAGCGACAATTCACGCAAAGGTTGAATATTGAAATCAAATTCTTCTATCTTTTCAAAACCTTTATATCCATTAGTCTTATTCTCTTTTCTTTGCTCATCTGTTGAAGCCTTCACCCACAAATCTTCGTTATCAATTATTTTTTTAATTTCTATATAATCCAATTTTCTTGCTTCTATGATTTTAGGTTTATCTTCTGCTTTTATCTTATATAGAGTATTATCTCCTTTGTAAGTACCTTCTGGGTATATATAACTCTTGAGTGAAGTTGATGGATATTTATATCCATTTAAGGTTATTATATTTGAATTACAATCCGTTTTTTCACCATAACGAATAAACATTCGTTCCTTTGGAATCCATACCTCTTGAGCCTTATATGTTATAAAAATGGACTGTTGTTCTGCATCATTAAATATCGATAAAATAGAACAACGTTTTTCCTCAAAAGGTTTACCACTATTTTCTTCACCATATGTGATTTGATTTTTTATGATATACTCCCGTTGTTTCTTATATATAACGTCTGTTTCTAAATCACGATCATACTTATCAACAAATTTATCTTCTGCATCATATACATCTTCAATACCTGTGGCATATCCTAAAATTTCAAACTCATTCTCGGAATTATTTTTAACAAGCAAAATATGACCAACTTTATCCTTGTGGACTTCTGCAAAATTTCCATAAGCATTTAAATATATATAATGTCCACCATTATCTGCAGTAAACATATTGATTACTTCATGTCCTAAATTTTTATCAAGATAATCTCCAGTGTACATCCTGTTGATTACAATAACATCTTTGTTTTCCATATTTCTACTTTTTTATATTGTCAAAAATTATCTAGTATTATTAAGTTTCATAAATTCTAGTTGATGTTCCACTCTCATTTACTCAATTCCTTATACAATTCTATTTTGCCACTCATAACATATTTTTGTTGTCCTGATGGTTCAACAGTTGGATCAAAGACAATGTCTCCATAATAGCGATAGCCACAACCACCCATACTTCTTAGGTAAGGTTTTCTTTCTATTGAACTATCAGAATTCTCAACAAAAATTACATTGGCACAACTAGGTCTATCTTTCCAACTATGTATTATAATATTATATATAGATTCTTGATCTGGACCATCTGGAATTTCTGATATATGGTCTATTAAATACAACTTATTTTCAAAGCATTTGCGAACTGCATTAGTGTAGTTTTCGTCCAATTCATTTGGTACCATCAACTTTATCTTATCATCATAATAATGAGGACATCTAACTCTATGAGTTTCCTTTTCCGTAATAGTTCTACAGTCTACGTAAACCAATTCAATATTATTCTTTTCACACCAGTCTGCAAACCTACTCCTAACATCTAATTTATCTGGAGCTGTAGTTCTTATTTTATGACCGAGGTCTAATCTATTGATAACAAAAGACAATTCATCCTCTTCAAAAACCTTCCAGCAAATATCCAGATGTTGTTGTTCGTTGATATTCATAACACTTTATTTTTCTAGTTACATATAATCAACCGTCGGACACTTTACGCCCGACGGTTATGAATTAAATTGTATGCGCTTCGCTTTTATTCTAAAACCTATAAATCTTAAAATGACTTCACCAATCCCAGTCTTCCACTTTCAATTCTCTTATTATTTCAAAGCGATGTTTTTCGCCACATTTCTTAATTTGTGCCAAGTAAAAACTTGTTCCGTACTCATCAAGAAAATCATCATCATCATCGTAAATATTCTCAAGGAATTTATCACCATACATAACGTGATTAGAATCAGAATTATAGTCAAAACCAACGCCTTCAACTCCAGGGTTTTGAACAAAAAGAAGTTTATTGACAGAGAATTCATTATCTTCTATTTTAAACTCCATATTTCGCCATTTTGTTTCGTGGATACCAACGACACAATATCCTTCCTGCATAAATCCAACATCATTCTTGGCTTTTTCCAAAATAGTATCATTGATTTTTTTCGCAGTCTCCAAATCTGGTATATCTTCTTCGCATTCATAATAAGAATCTATATAATCCAGGTAAGACCAAGGGTCAACCATTTGAATACCAAAATTCTCATCAGATTCATATACCAAATCCTCATTTTCATCAAATACCTCTAATTGGAAATCACCTTCCCACTCATCTCCTATACAATTTGAAGCAATATATTCTAGTCCACCTTGGTTTACACCTTCTGGACATACAATATCCCAACCTTCGACATAAATCTCATCCAATGCTTTATCTTTATCAACACCATCTTCGAATTTCAGCATACCAAACTCAATATCATTAGTACCTTTAGTTAAAATCTTAATGGTAAACTCCTTCAAATCAGAAGATTTTTGTACTTCTCCCTTTTCACCATTCAAGAAGTCAATCAACTTGTTTCCTAATTGACGTGTGGTCCAATTTTCCTCGTATGAGAAACCTGCTTTTTCTGATATTTCTCTCAACACAGATTTTGTCTTTCCTGTTTCTACTTCAGAACCATCATATTCAATATGGACGCTGCCTTCCATATCAACATAGATTTTATATCCTTCGTAAACTGCTTGTTTTTTTATTTCTGCCATAACTGTAATTTTTTAATGGTTAATGTTTTCATTCAATTTGTTTAAATAATCAATGAGCTTAGATACGGTCTGGCGTCCTGTCCAATCATTATTGACAACAAAACCCGCTTCCGCTGAAATTTCCCTTATGGCAGATATGGCATTTTCACAAATCTCACCGTTATGTTCAATTTCAACACTACCGTTGTCATTCATCCTAATGGCATAAGCTCCATAGACCGCCTGTTTCTTTACAACTGACATTATTTTTCCTCTCTACGTGATTCTAAATAGTCAATCAATTTGTTGCCTAACTGACGTGTTGTCCACTCTTTATCGTATGGGAAGTTCTCTTTTTCCGCTATCTCTCGAAGAGCCTCTTTTGTGTTGTCATAAATACGATAAACTTCAACACTACCGTTGTCTAATACTGATAAGATGTACTCTCCTGCTATTGCTGATTTCTTTGCCATAATTTTAATTTTTTAAGAGTTAGTAAATATAAAATTACAGCTGCGCTATAAACAATATAGCACAGCAAGACGAGGCATAATGAAATGCCTTGTCAAATGTTTTCAAATAAATTTCTTTAAGATTTAATTGCTTATTTTTATCAAATACTGCAATTGGGGGGGTAAAATATTACATATCAGAAAGTTAACAAAACCATCAACTTCTATTAGTTGTTTTATATTTAAACAAAACTTCGACATGATATATATATTTTCACTCCGCTAAGGTAATCTTTTTTTGAATATATATAACCCGTTTTGTAAAAATGTCAAAAAAAAATTTAAAGTTTTTTTGAAGTCAACAGACTACGGTCAACAGACAACAGACTTTGTCCATAATTTTTATTACTTGTATATATCAAAAGTGTTACAAGAATTCAGTAAAAAGTAAAAAAAAGCTTGCCACTGCGGATAAATACGCTAAAATTTCATTGTCTTCGCCTGATACAGGCGAGTTTGTTTTATTCCTCATGAAGTAATTTCTGATACCCGTTGAGCAATTTCTTCTTATGCTCTTCATTAATTTTCAAAGTGTTTGCCAGAAAACATTGAACCACCGACGGATGACTGTGGCATTCCATATATCCTTCATCGCCATCGAGAGTGGTATATCCATCATCAGTATAGTCTAACCTTAACAACCCAAAAAATGACATTCGTCTATTCGCCAAAATTCGTTGTTCAACAGTATCTCTGTCAAGCGGCAACGAACAGACAATCTCAAGAGTAACACTGTCTCCTCTAAACACCTCCACCAAATCGCCTGGACGAAACTGCAATTCGTCTTCATCCCTACCGTAGAAAGGTTCATAATCACCGTTTTTATCCGCAATTGAAGAAGCTGTGCTCTCCGCAAACAATTTACCGTCACGGGTATAAGAGCGTGCTCGCTGAAACCACGAATGATAGCAATGAACACCAACCGGCACCTCAAAAACAAAGAAGCAGTATCTGTCTTCTGAATTTTCAGCAGCCAGTTCCGCAATCTTTGCTTCCGCTTCCTCTAAAGTATGAAACAGAAACTCCTCTTGATGATACACATCAAACTCCGGATATGACGCTTCTTCAAGGTCTGAAATCACATATCCATCCAAGCGATAAATGACATCTTCGTATGGAATATACCATTTATCTTGACTAATTTCTTTTGTAATCTTCAATTTTCTTTCCATATTCATTTTTTAAGTCAACAGACAACAGACTATGTCCACTATTTTTTTGCAGTGAGCTATGAGCCGTGAGCTGTGGGCAAAATGCTCATAACTCATTGCTCACCGCCCACAGCTAATTTAAAGTTTCCAACTTGTCAATGCCTGAAATAGGTTTCCCGAAAAAAGAAAGGAAACGAATATGATTTTAAGCGAACTGACGTTAGAAGAAAAAAGGCGCAGGCGATTCAGTGACGAGTTCAAGCGCAAGAAAGTTAAAGAGCTGCAGCTTCACAA
>JAFYNK010000011.1 GCA_017548125.1 Bacteroidales bacterium
CCCACGGGGCGAGGATGATTTTTCCACGACACCCGCAGGGCTTGACCTTGCTTGGACGAAAAGAACACGAGTTACCTTTGCCTGTGGTTTGGTGAACTCGGCTACGAAATTGTTATGTCTTTTACTTTATTTCAAAGAGAGTTTTTTTAGGGGATGGATTCTGAATTTGGAGAAAAAATCGTATCTTTGCACTTAGAAAAGAGTTATTTGAAAAGCATGAGGAATATAGTGTAACAAAGCAAGTTAGCAATTTCTTATCCATTGCCCATTCTCATGCAAGTTCTTCTTAATGGTTTGATACTCAAAGATTCTTAATCAAACTTCATCAAAGATAGGAAAATAAAAATTTCTTACATCTTTATATAATTAAAAAAATCGTATATTTACAATCGAAAAGAAAGTGTGATTATTCTATTGCATTTTTTATTTTTATTATTTGTCAAATCATTTATTATCATATCATTATGAAAAAGTTATTAATAGTTTTATGTTGCTTTTTAGCATTACAGTCATGCAATAAAGACAATACAAAGAATGAAACCATCAACGGTTTTGACATCAACTGGACTGGCGATTTGAACAAGAAAGAAAAAGACGCCATCAGAGAAATGATTAGCAATATGGTTAAAGTCGATGGCGGCACATTCTACATGGGCGCTCAAAGCGATTCTGTAGAATATCTCAACTACGACGAAAACGCAACAAGTTGGGAAGCACCAGTTCACGAAGTGACAGTAAGTCCATTCTTCATCAACAAATATGAAGTGACACAAAACCTTTGGAAAGCTATCATGGGAGCAACTCCTAACGACGAGGCTAACATGCAATGGGAAGATAAATTCGGCAAAGGCGACAATTATCCTGCTTATAGAATCTCTTTTAATGAAGTCGAGCTTTTCATCGGCATGTTGAACGAATACACTGGCTTGAACTTCGCTCTTCCAACAGAAGCTCAATGGGAATATGCAGCAAAAGGCGGCGCTAATACAAACTACGCATTATATGCTGGCGGCGACGACATCCTTGAATTCGCTTGGTTCGATGAAAACAGCGACAAATGTTCTGAAGTCGGAAAGAAAAACCCTAACACTTTAGGTCTCTACGACATGAGCGGCAACGTATGGGAAATGTGCCAAGACTGGTACTACCAATACACAGAAGAAGCAGCCACAGACCCTGTAGGCGAAGAATATAACAGCGGTCATAAAGTATTCCGCGGCGGCAGCTGGAACACTAACGCTCAACAAGCTAGAGTGACAGCACGCTACCAACAAGGCATCCACTACCGCGACTACAACACAGGATTCCGCTTGGTAATTGAATAATGCATAATGCACAATTCATAATGCATAATCTCAAAAAATTATGAATTATGCATTATGAATTATGAATTTCTGAAAAGTTTATCAATCCATAACGCCTTGCCTATCTTACGCAGGGCGTTTTTCACATACTGACGGTTCTCTGGCTTGTACCAGAAAAAGAATCTCTGCTGATCCAACTTCTCTTGTTTTGTCTTAGCAACGAAGATTGGCTTCAGGCTATATGGATCATAACCAGAATAATAAATCTCTGTCGCCAATGTCATAGGCGTCGGCGTGAAATCCTGAACCTGCTCCAACTTATATCCAAGTTCTTTCGTCTTCACCGCAAGTTCCGCCATATCGGTCAAAGTACATGCAGGATGACTTGATATGAAATAAGGTATCAACTGCTGATTGAGATGATATTTCTCATTCACCTTATCGAATTTCTTCTTAAGCTTGACAAAAAGATTAAACGAAGGCTTTCTCATCAAACGCAGCACCTCATCACTCGAATGTTCAGGAGCGACCTTAAGACGACCGCTCACATGACGCTTCATCAGCTGCTCGAAATATTCGTCATAACCCAACTTGCCAGAAGGATCTTCATTAGTCAGGAACAAGTCATAACGTATTCCAGAACCTATCGTCGCTTTCTTCACAGCTGGAATCTTATCCACTTCCTTATAAAGCTCGATGAGCGGATGATGGTTAGTATCTAGATTCTTACAGATATTAGGCTGAATACAAGTCGGGCGTATGCATTTCTCGCAGAGACTCTCGTCCTTGCCTTTCATGCGGTACATATTGGCAGAAGGGCCGCCGAGGTCAGAGATATAACCTTTGAAGTCTTCCATCTCCGTGACTTGCTTCACTTCTTTCATGATAGACGCTTTGCTTCGCGATGCCACGAACTTACCCTGATGCGCAGAGATGGTACAGAAAGCGCAGCCTCCGAAACATCCGCGGTGTATATTGACAGAATGACGTATCATCTCGTATGCTGGAATGACGCCGCGTTTCGCGTATTTAGGATGCGGCAGACGAGTGTATGGCAAATCGAAAGATGCGTCGATCTGCGACTCCGTCATCGTCGGATAAGGAGGATTAATATATAAGGTATAATCGCCTACATCCTGAAGCAGACGATTGGCTTTTTTCTTATTCGACTCTATCTCAACATTCTTGAAGTTAGAAGCGTAAGTCTTCTTGTCTTTGAGACACTCCTCATGCGATGCAAGACGCAAGTCGTTCCATTCGGACGTGACAAGTCGCGTCCCTACAGTTTTTTTCTTAAGGAAGAAAGTCTGAGGCACATTCGTTATCTCCTCTATCTTCTTGCCTTCGTCCAAAGCCTTGGCTATCTCCACGATGCCGAGTTCTCCCATGCCATAAACGCCGAGGTCAGCCTTGGAGTCGAACATGATAGAAGGCTTCAGCTCATCAGCCCAGTAGTCGTAATGTGTCACTCTTCGCAGAGACGCCTCGATGCCGCCGATTACGACTGGAACATCTGGATATAATTTCTTAAGTATGTTGGAATATGTTATTGTAGCGTAATCAGGACGAAAGCCTGCCTCGCCTCCTGGAGTGTAGGCGTCGTTGGAACGCAGACGTTTGTTGGCGGTATAATGGTTCACCATAGAGTCCATGGCGCCGGCGGAGATGCCGAAGAAAAGACGCGGCTTGCCGAATTTCTTGAAGTCGCGGAGGTCGTCGCGCCAGTTAGGCTGAGGTATCAGCGCTACCTTATATCCATGATGTTCGAGGACGCGGCCTATCACAGCAGCGCCAAAGGCAGGATGATCGACGTAAGCGTCGCCTGTGATGATAACGACATCGACTTCGCTCCATCCGCGTAAGTCGGTCTCTTTCTTTGTTATAGGAAGCCAATCTAATAAGTTCATGCGAAAAATTCTTTTAAGGCCTCGCGCGCATCACGAAGCTTGTCCAACCATATCTCACCTGAGTTCTGACCGATGATGTCTGTTATATATTTCACCGAGACAAAATCGACATTCATTTCTTTACAGACCATCGCCTGAGCAAAAGCCTCCATGTCAACGACATCGCCATTGAAATGAGCAGCCTTGGTCACGAAGCTGTCGCCAGTGTTACAGACGCCTATCTTATCATAAGCATCAATGATTTCAATCCCGACTTTTTCAACAAAAGAAATATCTGAGCACACATCAGGAAGCTCAATCTTCTCCATATCTCTGTCAACGAAACGATGACACACAAAAATATCTCCCACCTCATGATTGAGAGTGCCGGCAGTACCGACATTCAAGACAAGGTCATAATTGTCATTACAAAGAGCCTTCGTCAAGTTAAAAGCCGAAAGTACTTTGCCCATCCCCGTCTTAAGGAACGTAATATCAACACCTTGTAATTCAAAAGGAATTATTTCCTCATCAAAAGCGTATGTCACTAATATTTTCATAGAGATATTTTTTACAAAGATAAAAAAAATGGCTAAAGGCTAAAGGCTAAGGGCTAAAGATTTTTTGAACTTTGAACCTCGGCTTAAATTCCTAACTCCTAACTGAAAAGACGCATCAACGACATATTGTTTATTTTATCTGTGTCGTGTGATGCGTCTCTACAAATTTTCAATTTTAAATCCTGTTCCATGGTAGCACATTGCCATCAGAACATGTCATTGCATTATTGCCACCAAACACGACGGCTTTATGATCGCTGTCGGCACCAGATAATTTTGACCAATAATTAAGTCCCTTAAAATAATTCTTGTTGAATGTAGCTCCTGATTTTATTTCGTATGCAAAAACCTCGTTGTCTTTATTTTGCAACAAATCAACCTCGTTACCATTGCTATCACGCCAGAATGTAAAATCAGGATTTTCACCTCTATTATACTCCTTTTTAATTAATTCATTGACAACCATATTTTCAAACAGTTCACCTCTGAGATAATGTGAAGCGATCTGCGATGAGGAACTAATTTCTAGCAACGAACAAGCCAATCCCGTATCATAAAAATACAACTTCGGAGTTTTGACAAGCCTTTTTGAGAAATTCTTATGATCTGGTCTTAAAAGATGAATTATATAACATTGTTCAAGCATCGACAACCACGACTGTGCTGTCGGTTCTGAAATGCCACATTCGTTTGCCAATGATGCCTTATTCAAAAGCTGACCTATTCGTCCAGCACATAACTTAATGAATTTGACAAACAAAGACAAATCGCCTATTTGTTTTATGTTACGGATATCTCGTTCAACATAAGTTCTTATGTAATTAGGATAATAATCCGTCGGAGCGATGTCTTTGTCATAAATACGAGGATAACTTCCATAAAAAATCTGTTCATCAACTGTGTTTTTATTAATACCAGCAGACATCATCTCTTCATTGGAAAATGGAAGCAGATTCAATATTCCGACCCTGCCAGCAAGGCTCTCATCAACCGATGACATCAATAAAATATTTTGCGAACCTGTAAGAATATACATTCCTTCTTTATTGGCATTATCAGTGTGAGTTTGAAGATATGACAATATGGAAGGTTCTTTTTGCACCTCGTCAATAATTACCTTGTCAGGATATGTGGCAATGAAACCACGAGGATCATCCTTGGCAAAAGTTCGAATGTCCAAGTCTGAAAATGAAATATAAGTATAATCAGGGAATGTCATCTTCACCAAAGTTGATTTACCAGACTGTCTCGGTCCAGTTATTAATACGAATGGAAATTTTCTTGACAATTCCAATACTTTTGCTTGTAGATTTCTTTTTACCATAACCCTTTATTTTTATGCAAATATAAAATATAATTTTAGAATTACATAAAAATATCAAGGATTATTTTGAGTTTTTTTTATCAGACTCTAACTCCTAACTGAAAAGACGCATCAACAATCTTTTATTCTCAAAGGTATTGTTGACCGTTGACAAAAAAAGACGCAATTTTCAATTCAAAAGTCCTGAAAGGACGACAGTTCCCAGGCAGGCGGTGAAGTGCGAAGCACGGAACCCCTGCGCAAATATGAACGGAATAATATAAAAGTGCTGAAGGCACGACAGAATTCTATCGTGCCTTCAGCACTCTGATTTTGTGGCAATTCATTTTTGCAGGCATTCCGCACTATCGTGCTCCATACCTGCCTGGGAACTGCCGCTCCTTCGGAGCTAACTGCTGAACGCTAACCGCCAACTTTCTGTTTTATCACTAGACGACCGCACGGCTCTTAAATGCCGTGCGGAAATAAATTAAATGAATCAAATAAATTGAATCCGCTTCGCTTTTATTCTATAACAGGACGCACACTCCGACCGTAGTCGCGGTAGTAGTTGATCATGCCCTGATTACTACTATAGAAGTAGAGGCCGTACGCGTCGTCGCTATTGCTCTCGTTAGGCGTAGAACTCCAATAGCAACCGTCGCTTCCAGCGTAGTAGAGCGATGACCCGTTGCGATAACCAGCAGCAGGAAGGAAGATGTAATTGCCGTTTGTCTTAGATGTCACTTTATAGCCGTTAACGCCGTTCTGGGTAGTCCAAGTCCAGGTACATTTATCTATGAGCTCTCGCATTTCCGACTTTGTCGGCATTCTCCAGCTTCCGCCCCAGTTAGCTCGCGCTGCGTCATATTGTGCGTTACCCGAAATGTTGCTCATTTGCTTACCATCTGTTTTGCAGTTGTCTAAAGTATAATTTGTTTTTGTAGTTATCTCTCCCCAAGCGTAATAGTTGCCGTAATCTTCTGGAGAAGACGCTCCAACATTGCATGTAGCCCATTTTACGCTCAAGCCTAAGTCAACGTATTCGTGACCTTTATGTTCTTGATTAAAAGTCAACTTCACACTGCTATCACCTCCGCTTTGCGCTACGTTTATTGTCTTGGAAACTGTTTGCAGCTTCTCATTTATCGTCAAGGTCTCACCTTCTTTAATTGTTATGGTTTTCTTTATCTCTGCGCAGCCTTGTTTAGCAAGTTTCAGTTCATGTTCCCCAATCAATATGTCAGAAATGTAATTAGGTGTTTCTCCGTAATTCTTGCCGTCAATATAGATTGTCGCGCCCATTGGGCTTGTGTTTATATCCACATCTCCGTTTATAGGCTGCGGTGAATCAAGCGTTATGGTCTTTGTCTCACCTAAGACCAAGTCCAGACTTTTTACACTTGTCTTATGATTAGACTTTCTCGCTTCAAAGATATGCGCTCCGTCAGAAAGACGTCCAGTCCATTTGCCCTTGCCTTTATATTCTTCATCAACGTAAATGTCAGATTGCATATCGGTGTTAATAGTCACATTAACAAAATTAGCGCTCATGCTGAGAGTTGCGTTTGTGGTTTGTCCGTCAGCAACGGTAAAAGACTGTTCTTTCATCTTATACATATCCTTCATCACCATAACCTTGTGAGAACCACTTCCCAACTTATCTGTTTTTATAGGTGTAAGTCCAACATAATCGCCATCAACAAATGCCTTAGCTCCTTGTTCCGGACTACTAGAAATATTAATATACCCAAAATTAGGACGCAGCTTCTTGTCTATTGTCGTTCTGTCGTTAACAGTCACCGTTCCACTTTCAGTATGATATAAATTACATTCAATTTTGTAGGTATGCGTTGTTCCATAATCCACAGCTTTAGATGCCTCTTGTGTGCTTATCAATTCATCGTCAATATAAACACGTGCATCCTCTCGATCTGATTTCACAATGAGATAAGTCTTTTTCGGTTTGGCTGGCTCATTTGAAACTGGCACAATAGGAATATACTGCAGCACCATCTCATATACGCAATAGTCACATAATCTTTCTGGGATATAATATTTATGAGTTCCATAGTCAGGATGTTTTATATCTATAAAAGTAGCTGCCTCCGCTGAGATATAAATCCACATCTGGCCAGTCTTTGGTCGTTTGAGAATCTGAGTCTCTCTGTTGCCAGTAAACACAAGTCGCAGCCTTTCCTGCTCTGGAATATTCTCCGTCGAGATTTTTATCAAAGCCATCGGCATCTCATTGCCATCTACATATTCCGCCTTATCTTCAATAACACCGTTTGGAATATATTTGAAACTTCCTTCTTTCACTTGAAGCTGAGAGAAAGCGTTTAATGAAATCAATGCAAATATTATAAGTAGGATTCTCTTCATAATGAAATTATATTGAATTACAAAGATAATAAAAATGACTAAAGTCTGAAGGCTAATGGCTAAAGTTTTTTAGAAAAAAATCAGAAATTCAAAACCTCAGTAACTCAAAATTTTGAAGTTCTGAGGTTTTGGTTACGAATCAAGCCCACTTTCACATTTTAAGCGATAAAATTCTTTTTGTTGTTCTATTTCACGGCGAAGTTCTTCTTTTGTCGGCAAAAACGTCAGATATTTTGCGGCATAAAGCTGGTCACTACCATTCAGAACAGAATAATGAGCGACATCCTCATCGGTATCCGCACAAAGCAATATACCCATTGTAGGATTATGTCCATCAGGACGCATCAATTCATCATACATCTTTACATACATATCCATTTGTCCAACATCTTGATAGCTCAACTTTGTCGTTTTAAGATCAACCAAAACAAAACATTGCAAATGATAATTATAAAATACCAAATCAATATAATAATCCTGCTTTTCTGTATGAATATGTTTTTGCCTATCAACAAAAGCAAATCCTTTTCCCAACTCCATAAGAAAAGGAATCAAATGGTCAATAATACCTTTTTCCAAGGTACTTTCCGTATAATCCGGATTATTTTTAAAACCAAGAAACTCTGCTATTACAGGATTTTTGAGATACTCCAATTTATCTTGCAAAGAAGAAGTTTTCTCTTTCATTTCATTACGAACGACTTCTTTATTCTGAGATTTCAACAAACGATGATAATATTGCGTACTAACATTTCTTTGCAAAGTTCTAGTTCCCCACATCTCATTGGCAGCTTCGTTTTCATACCAAGCACGAGCCTCAGCATCTGATTCTTGTAAAATTATACGATAATGCGTCCAAGACAAACGTATAGAAGATTTAGGCACCAACAAATGAAACAAGTCTCCTACTGCCGATTGTGAACTCACTGCGTTCACAATTGCATCTTTTTCAAACTCAACACATTTTACAACAAAAATATTACAGAATTTAACATAAAAATCTACAAAATGATACAAATTCCTCTTTTGAAATCCTTGTCCATACTTCTCTGTCAAATCCTTAGCTAAAGTCTTAATCACCTGCTCTCCATATTCCGCACGCTGATCCTTTAAAACTTCATGCTGAATACGCATTCCCAACAACCAATTACGCTTTATCAATATTTCATCTACCGATTTGTAAGCGACAATCTTAGCTTGTTCAATAATTACACATGCATCATTATATAATACATTCTGTAATTTTTCATCTTGTTTCTGTAAACTTTGGTTTGATTTCATAACAAATATTTTAATGTTTAAACAATTTATTTCTAACTCTTCAACGCGAGCCATGCCATCAGCCCTACTCCTATCTCAAGAGAGTCTTCGTCGATATTGAAGGTCGGCGTATGTTGCTTTGAGACTATGCCTTTTTCAACATTGGAAGTGCCTATCCTAAACATGCAAGCTTTTGTCTTATGCGAATACCAGGCGAAATCTTCTGCCGTCATAAGCTGAGGTATCGCCTTGACTTTCTCCTCTCCCATAAAAGCCTTCGCACCCGACATCAACGACTCCGTCAGATTCACGTCGTTTATCAAGACCGGATAGCCTTCTTCGATAAAGAGCTCGGCATGCACACCAAAAGAGGCAGCGACCTCAGCGCAAATCTCATTTATTTTATCTTTCACCGTTTTCCTGTCGCTCTCATCGAAGGTACGCATCGTTCCCTTGAGGCTTACCTTGTCTGGAATAACGTTATACGTTCCGTCGGCGATGAAGCTTCCGAAAGCTATTATGATAGGATTTTTTCTTTCTTCCTTATTAAACTCAGAGCTGAGTTCAGAAATGGCACATAACATTTTAGCAGCAGCCACTGTAGTGTTGCAGCGTTCATTGATTTTGGCAGCATGACCGCCTCTTCCGCTTATCGTGATATTTATCTCATCGCAGGAAGCCATAAACTCACCAGCATGAAAACCAACTTCGCCACACGGAAGGTCAGGATAGACATGCTGCGCGATGATAACGTCAACATCATCAAGCACGCCCTTATCTATCATTACCGAAGCTCCTCCTGGCAATTTCTCTTCTCCAGGCTGAAATATAAGTTTTATGGTTCCCTCAAATTCATCTTTCAGCTGATTAAGTATCTTCGCCACTCCAAGCAGCATGGCCGTATGCGCATCATGGCCACAAGCATGCATCACGCCCGCATTAGACGAACGATACGAACAATTATTATTCTCTTCTTGAATAGGAAGCGCGTCAATATCAGCACGCAAGGCAATGGTTTTCTTTTCAGGATTCCTTCCTTTTATCAGAGCAACGACACCTGTCTTCGCCACAATTTCGTGTTCAATATCCCACGATGACAAGAAAGCATGAATCATAGAAGCCGTTTCATATTCCTCAAAACTCAACTCTGGATTTTTATGAATCTGACGACGAATATCAACAACTTCGCTAACAATTTCTTTAACAAGAGATTTTATTCTTTCTATCATACCGCAAGACATTTATGCAAAGATAGGAATAATTAGAAATGAGGAATGAGGAATGAGGAATTATTTTTTAAGCCTTTGAACTTTAAACTCTGAACCATTGAACTTAGAATTGTACATTGTCTTTGGGTATATTTCGGACTGAGCCGACAAACTTTGGCTCCTTGGCGTCTTTGCGAGAGAATACTGAGAACAAATAACGAGAGTTATATAAAACGAAAAAGTCTCTCATTTCTGAGAGACTTTCTGCGGTGCTGACGAGACTCGAACTCGCGACCTCCTGCGTGACAGGCAGGCATTCTAACCAAACTGAACTACAGCACCTGCTCTTTTTTATTTTTTTGTAACCGTTTTTGTTATTGATTACGAGTGCAAAGATACGACCTTTTTTCATATCTGCAAGCTTTTTTTTAAAAAAAATTCACTTTTTTTGAAATTATTTTTTATTTCACTGATTATCAATAAAATAAAATTAAAAAAAATTATTTTACAACAAATGCTCCATTTTCTCGAATTGAATGGTATTTTATGCCTAATTTCTCAGATTCTTCAATTAATTCTGCTGTCAGATACAAAGGAACAGTTCCATCAATTATCAGATAATCAATATTATACATATTCAGCAACGATGTCAGCGACTGTCTCTTCTTACCATATACAAGCATATAATCTAATGGAATTTTATACGAAAGCGAATCATTCAAAAAATCGCTTCCATCGGACATTCCGAGTACTTTTTCACCAAAAATGACGACACTTTTTCTCTTTTTCACAAAATTCCCGTCAAAATTATCACAAAAATTCCTCGTTTTTCCATTAAAAAAAACGCCTTTTTTGACCAAAAAATTCTCAATATTGTAAGAAAATGATGACTTATCGTTAAAAAAAGTGCTATCAGACAAAAGAAAATGCTCTCTCCCACTAATAAAATCAACCACTGTAGCATCATTAATCGAATAAATCACCATCTCATTTTGATTTTTTTGCTTTAAAATATTATTGAAATTTACAATAAAAAATAAAGACGACAAAATCATCATGCAAAAAAGCAATCTTTTTTCCTTCAACTCAACAAACAAAAGAAGCAAAAGCAATATCAGCAAAAGAATCACAAACTGACTTGTGTCAATATACAGTCCTTTTATTATAGAAAACGGCAAAGATTCTATAAACTCAACTCCGACATTCATGACAAAAATCATTTTCGAGACAAAAAATGCCACTATTATATTAATATAAGGTATAAAGGAAACAAGCAACATCAACATTCCGCCTGTTATAACCACAGAAGAAACAGGAGTCATAAAAAGATTGCTTAACCAAAAATAAGCAGGAAACTGATGAAAATAATAAATAGTAAAAGGCACTGTTGCTATCTGAGCCGCTATTGTAACCGATGTTATCTCCCAAATTTTATTCACCATTTTATATTTTGAATAAACAAGTCTAGAAATAGGTTTTTGAAGAATTACAATTCCAATCACAGCCACATACGACAGCAAGAAACCAACATCAAAAAGATTAGCTGGATTTATACATAACAATATAAAAGCAGAAGCTGCCAGTGAATTCAACAAGACACCCTTTCTATTGATAATATCACCAATAATCACAAATGAAAGCATAATGGTCGCTCTCAAGATCGAAGGCGCCAATCCTGCAAGTAAAGCATAAAACCAAATCAAGAAAAGCAGCAACAAATGTTTCAACAACCTTTGCAATTTCTTTTTATCATCAAGAAAAATAAGCATATATGAGAACACCATGAATATAACTCCAACATGAAGTCCGGAAACACACAATATATGCATCGCTCCTGCCGCCACATATTTCTGCCTTAAATCCATCGGGAGACTATCGTCATAACCCAACAAGATAGCCGCCGCCACAGCATATTCATCATCCTGAATACCAAGTCTTTGCATTGTAACCAAAAGATAATCTCTCAACCAATATGAAAATTCATATATAGGATTTGATTTGTCATAATGCAAATTCATCCATTTATCAGACTTAAGATAAACCTGATGAGTCACACCTTTTTTATATAAATAATCTTTATAATCAAACTGCTCAGGATTTGGAGGTTTTTTAACCTCTTCAGGATTGGAAACGAATACTATACAATCGCCATATTTTAAAGACAACGACTCTTCATTCTTTTCTAAATATGCAATTATCTTAGCTTTAAATTTATGGCGTTCCGACGATTCGTCTTCTATTTCAAGTATTTCCATCATTACCTTAACAGAATTTTCCTTCTCCGAAGTACATTCGATCAAGCGAGCTATATAACATTTAGGAGAAAAATCCAATTCCGTCAAATCGCTGGATTTAATTCTATAATCATGCATTCTCACATAAGAAAAACCTACTATCAACAAGAATACATTTAATAATATTGAAAACACATATCTATAACGAAAACTTTTAATAAATCTCGAAGATACGATTAACAATGTTAATAAAACTATAAGAATTATTAACATTATGAAGACTATTTTTTCTGATACAAACAGGCTTTGATTGTAGAAAGCCAGCCAAATTCCAAGTGCGAATGGAATTAAAAGTCTGATAAACGGATATTTAAACCAACATATCATCACACAGCACATATCTATTTACAGTGCTGCAAGATAATAATAATTTCAATACATAAAACAATGAATTTCAATATTTTATGTTAAAAATTATTAAGATTTCATATAGATTTTTTCAGATCAGAGATTATCACCGAAGCTGCATTATCAGAAGCGCCAGCATTACCCAACAAATATCTCAATTCCTCATAATCTTCAAGCAGAGCACGTTGTCTATTAGAATCCGACAACATCTGTCTTAATTCCGCCGAAATATTTTCTGGAGTCAAATCATTTTGTATCAACTCCTTAACGACAGGCTTATTCATTATAAGATTTACAAGAGAAATATATTTTACCTTGATAAGTTTTTTTGCGATATGGTAAGAAATCTTGCTTCCTTTATAACACACAACCTCAGGGACATAAAACAAGGCTGTTTCAAGAGTCGCAGTTCCTGACGTCACCAAGGCAGCGCTTGCCACCTGCAACAGCTGATACGTTTTATTAAACACAAGGTTAACATTTCCATCCCCAACTAATTTCTTATAATATTCTTCAGGAAGCGAAGGAGCGCAAGCCACAACAAACTGATAATCAGGGAACATATTAACCACTTCAAGCATCACCTCAAGCATACGAGACACCTCTTGCTTACGACTTCCAGGCAAAAGCGCTATTATCTCCTTCTTCGAATCAAGATTATTTTGTTTTACAAAAAGTTTCTTGTTTACACTTTTCACTTTAGACAACTCATCGAGAAGCGGATGACCCACAAAATGCGATTCAACATCATATTCATCATAGAAGCTTTTCTCGAACGGCAATATAACCAACATTTTATCTACAACTTTTTTCAAAGTATAGACGCGGCGTTTTTTCCAAGCCCAGACCTGTGGAGAAATGTAATAATACACCTTAATCCCAAGTTTATGCGCAAACTTAGCCACCTTTATATTAAAGCCAGGATAATCAATGAGAATTATCGCATCCGGAGCAAATCTCTTAATATCTTTTTTGCAGAAACTCAAATTCTTCAGTATGGTTTTTAGATGTAACAGCACTTCCACAAAACCCATGAAAGCAAGATCACGGTAATGTTTCACTAATGTCGCGCCTTGTTTTTTCATCAAATCGCCACCCCACGCACGAATCTTAGCCCGAGGATCTTTTTTCTTTATCGAAGCTATCAAATTAGCGCCATGAAGGTCACCAGAAGCCTCACCTGCTATAATATAATATTTCATTTCAACACAAAATACATCACCAGTAAAACACCTAATAAAGATATAAACATCATTCCTTTGCCTGTCTTTTCCATATTCCAGCTGACAAGCATAAAACGAGACAAAATAATATTCGGAATTATTGACACCATATAAACCCAAAGAGAATCACGACTTTGTGAAAAATATGAAAAATCAGTAAAAAGATTTACAAGGCTGTATAATACAAAAAATATCACTACAGCACTTATCAATCCTATTATAAAGTTATCTTTTTTTAACATATCACAAATTTTCAAAAACGTTTTAAAATCTGATATAACTTCTGTGTTGGGAGTCCCATTACATTAAAATACGAACCTTCAACACTATTAACTCCAACATAACCAATCCATTCCTGAATACCGTAAGAACCAGCCTTATCAAAAGGCTTGTACGTATCCACATAATATTTTATCTCTTCTTCATCCAGCGTTTCAAACGAAACCTTTGACGTTGCAGAAAATGTCTTGATTTTTTCTTTTGTACAAATCGTCACGCCCGTCACCACAGAATGTTTCCTTCCTGAAAGAAGACGTAACATTTCACAAGCATCATTATAATCTTTTGGTTTTCCAAGAATTTTATCGCCAACAATAACAACAGTATCGGCTGTTATAATCATATAATTATCAGGCAGTTCTTTATCTTCGAAAGCCTTTGCTTTTTTATAGCTTAAAAAAGGAGCAACATCAAAAACCGACATTTCCGATGAATAAGACTCATCAACGTCTTTTGTCAAAACCGTAAACTGAAGTCCTATTCCTTTTAAAAGTTCCTGTCTTCTTGGCGATTTCGAGGCAAGAACAATATTATATTTATTTAAATTTTCTAACATTATATAAATATCATTGTTAACATTCCAACAACCATAAGTATTTTAAACGAAACCGAAAGCTTATGAAACTCACGACTTTCTTTTATTTTTATCAAATTCACGACTGACATTATGCTTATGATATCCAACAAAATCATCAATGCCATCGCAACATTAGCATGCAAATTTATGATTATGACATGGTAATATCCTAAAAGAACAAACAAAGCCAACATTATTACACATATTATAATCTTAGTTTTTTTCAATCCACAAGCGATTGGAATTGTACGACAATTTGTCAAAGCATCGCCATCCATATCTTCTGCATCTTTCACTATTTCCCTCAACAATGTTGTAATAAATGCAAATCCCATGTAAATCAATACAAAAGGAATATTATGCACCAACTTATCTCTACATACAGACAATATCAATGCATTGCCAGAAACGTACAAAACCTCAAATATCCAAGGTAAAAAGACAGCCATAGTTACTGATAATGAAACAATTATATTGCCGATCAAAAATTTCTTCTTATAAGTAGATGAATAAGAATACAACACACAAACCAGCAAAAGCAATATGGCAAAAATCATATAAAAATTTGATTTTAACGCAATTATACTTGATGCCAAACCTGTAAGCAAACCTATCATTGACAAAACATTATAAAAGAATTTCGCCTCTTTTTCTGAAAATATTTTCCCTACAATAAGTTTTTCAGGCTTATTAACCTTATCCATTTCTACGTCATAATAATCATTGATGACATAGCCGCCTGCAACAATAAAAACCAACGAAACAACGAGTAACAAAAAAGTTGGCGAAGAAGGCAACACACCAGCGATTCCAATAGCGAACAGAGGCGCCATCAAAAAATAATATACCAGGCACATCGTTATTGCTATAATCAATAAGTTAGGCCACCGCACCAGCTTAAAAAAAGACTTTATCTTATTCATTATAAATCACTTACCAAACATAAAACGTAAAATCCTTCATCCATTTGTCTTGAGCTTTAAGTACCTGTTCAATAATATCACGAACAGCGCCTTTTCCACCGCCCAAATGACTGATATACAGACTAATGTCCTTAATTTCAGAAACGGCATCCGCTGGGCACACAGGCAAACCAACCATTTTCATAACAGGATAATCAGGAAGGTCGTCGCCCATATAAATTATCTCTTCTGGTTTTAAGTTCTTAGTCTCCATATATTTTTGAAGCACTGCAACTTTGCTTGCTGAGCGAACAAAAACATCCTTAATGCCAAGCATTTCCATTCTCTTTTCTATTGACACAGAATAACCTCCCGTGATAATAGCGATATTGTAACCAAGGCGAGCAGCCAGCTGAAGTGCAAATCCATCTTTAACATTTGTACTGCGCAAAGGCACTCCGTTAGCATCCACAAGCACATCACCGCTTGTCATAACTCCATCATAATCAAATACAAATGTTGTAATATCTTTTAATTGTTCTTTATAATTCTTCATCTTATCTACATTTATTTATTATATAATTTGTTAATATTTCATATATTTTCTTTTCATCAATATTATTTTCCAACAATTTATTATGCTTTTCTATAGTTTCAAAATCGCCGCGTTTTGCCGGACCTGTCAACGCGTTTTTAGGACCCAACGCAAAAGCCTTATCTACAGTTTCTTTCACCAACGACTCAAAAACAGAAACATCAACTCCCTTATTTTCAAGAAGTTTATCACCTATCTGAAGCATTACATTCACAAAATTACAAACAAAGACGGCACTTAAATGAATTGCACCTCTATCTTCATCAGAACACTCAACCACAACATCAGACATTATATTAGCAAGATGCTTAAGTTTTTTCAAACAATTTGACGATGAAGCATTTATCAAAAGCGGCACACTTTTAAAATCGACATCAAAATCCTTGGTCAGCGTTTGCAAAGGATACAGAACACCATAATTTTCAATATGATTCAAAATAGACGAAGGCTTAGTCCCAGAAGTATGCACCAACAATCCTTTAAAATTTTTAAGACCTGAAGCCACATCACAAATCGCATCATCTTTGACGGCAATTATAATCAAGTCGCAATCAAGCAAATCTCCCAAATTGCAAGTAGCCTTCAATCCGAAAGATTTTTCGACCTCATGAATTTTATCAGCGAAACGCGTATAAATATAAGATGGTAATATCCCATTATTTTTCAATGCTTTAGAATAAGCATACGCCACATTCCCAGTACCTATCAAAGCAATTTTATTAAATGGAATCATATTAAAATAATTTTCTACGAAAATACAAAAAAAATCTCAACAAGAATGACAAAGTTCAAGAATTTATCGAGTTAACGCAAAGTGGTGCCAAATTGTGATAAAACCTGTCAAAAAGCGTCAAAAATCAGCAGTTTTTCGACCGTTTACTTATGTTAATTTCCGTTAACTTATGTTAAAATCCGTTAACTTTTTATATTTTTCCGTTAACTTTTAAAATTTAACATTTATTTAACATTTGATAACTATCAATAAATCAATCACATATAACAACAAGCCTTTCACAGGCCTTCAGAGGGTATTGACATAATTTAAAACTACATTATTTTTGCAGCGACAACAACAAAAAACAACCAATTTTAAAAACACAAAAACAACTTTTATTATGACAACAATCGAGTTCAACAACAGCTTAACAGGTCTTCAGAAAAACCTTGAGGCTTTTGCAAGACAATTAACCAACAACGAAGACGATGCAAAAGACCTAATGCAAGAAACATTCCTCAAAGCCTTGATATACAAAGAAAAGTATGTCAATCACAACAATTTCAAGGCATGGGTTTACACAATTATGAAAAACATATTCATCAACAATTATCGCAGAACTAAAAAAGCCAACACAATTATTGACCAAAGTGAAGATCTTTATTATTTGAACATAAGCAACATTAACACCGATACCGACCCACAATCAATCATCAATTCGATAGAACTGGAAAGAGGCATCAAATTGTTGGACGAAGATTTTCGTCGTGCTTTCGACATGTACAACGACGGATATAAATACAAAGAAATTGCTGACTGCTTACATCTGACAATAGGAACTGTCAAAAGCAGAATTTTTTACAGCCGCAAAAAACTCATGAGTCAGTTAAGCGAATTTTGCCCTAACTAAAAAAACATCACATTTATAAATCAAGGCAAGTCGTTATGATTTGTCTTGATTTTTCAAAAATGTTCACAAGCATGCAATAAATTTGACAAAAACTTGTTAATTTTGCACATAATATAAATAATAAAAAAAGACGTTATGATCGAGACAGATATTCGTGAATTAAACGAAAGGATTCAGAGAGAAAGTCAATTCATTGACCTCATCAATCTTGAAATGGGAAAAGTCATTGTTGGCCAGAAACACATGACAGAAAGATTATTAATAGGTTTATTATCAAACGGACATATTCTTCTTGAGGGTGTTCCAGGATTAGCGAAAACACTTGCAATCAAGACATTATCAAGCATTATAGACGCAGACTTCAGTCGTATTCAGTTCACCCCTGACCTTTTGCCAGCCGACTTAATCGGCACAATGATTTACAGCCAGAAGAATGAAGAGTTCATCGTTCGTAAGGGTCCAGTTTTTGCGAACTTCGTATTGGCCGACGAAATCAACCGTTCTCCTGCGAAAGTTCAGAGTGCCTTGCTCGAAGCCATGCAGGAACATCAAGTGACAATTGGAGAAAGCACATTTGCCTTGCCAGACCCATTCCTCGTTATGGCAACACAAAACCCAATCGAGCAAGAAGGCACATACCCACTTCCTGAAGCACAGGTTGACCGTTTCATGCTCAAAGTCATAATAGATTATCCTAAAAAAGAAGAAGAAAAGATTATTCTCCGTCAAAACATAAACAAGGATTATCCTGAAATAAAACCTGTTACATCAACAAAAGAAATATTGAATGCAAGAAAAGTATGCCGTGAAGTTTATCTTGACGAAAAGATTGAAAACTATATCACCGACATCGTCTTTGCATCACGTTATCCTAACGATTACAAATTGAAGAAATTTGCCAACCTCATCAGCTACGGCGGCTCACCTCGTGCCACAATCAACCTCGCGATGGCAGCCAAGGCATACGCATTCATCAAACGTCGTGGTTATGTTATTCCAGAAGACGTTCGCGCTGTTGCTCCAGACGTAATGAGACATCGTATTGGATTGACATACGAAGCTGAAGCTGAAAACATTACAACAGAAGAAATTATCAACGAAATATTAAACATGGTAGAAGTGCCGTGATTTGTTGAGATATGGAAACAAACGAACTTTTTAAAAAGGTTAGAAAAATCGAGATCAAGACTCGTGGTTTGACCAACAATATATTCTCAGGTCAATACCACAGCGCCTTCAAAGGAAGAGGCATGACCTTCAGCGAGGTTCGCGAATACCAATACGGTGACGATATTCGCAACATCGACTGGAACGTGACCGCTCGATTTAATCGTCCTTTTGTTAAGATTTTTGAAGAAGAACGTGAGATGACAGTAATGCTGCTTATTGACGTCTCAGGTTCTAACGACTTCGGTTCGGTAAACATATCGAAAAGAGACCTCACTGCTGAATTAGCAGCGGTTTTAGCGTTTTCGGCTATCCAAAACAATGATAAAGTCGGCGTGATTTTCTTCAGCGACCAAGTGGAAAAATTCATCCCGCCTAAGAAAGGTTCTAGCCATATATTACGCATTATCAGAGAAATAGTAACATTCACGCCACAACACAAAGGCACCGACATCGGAGAAGGCTTACGTTTCCTGACAAGCGCTATCAAAAAAAGAACAACATCTTTCTTAATATCCGACTTTATTACACAAAAGCCTTTTGAACAACAAATTAGAATCGCTGCAAACAAACACGACCTTGTCTGTTTGAGAATAACAGATAAGAGAGAGCTTGTAATACCTAAAGTTGGTCTTGTAAAATTCAGAGATTCAGAAACAAACAAAGATGTCTGGATTGACACCTCAATGAGTTCTTGGAACGAGGCTTATCAAAAACACATACAGTCTGAATCTATTAAACTTAATAGAATCTTTGCAAACAACGGTATTGACAATACATTGATTTACACAGACATCGACTACGTCAAACCTTTGATGCAATTGTTTAAGAAAAGAGAATCAAGAAGATGAGAAGGATATTGCATTTTATAAATTTAATCGCTGTCATTACATTGATTTCATTTACTGACAATCATTGTATTGCACAAAACATTTATGCCAACGGAAGCATCGACAAAGACAGCATTTTTGCAGGACAAACTTTCAACTATAAGTTAGATGTAAGAATGCCAAGCGATTACATAGTCGATTGGAGTGAAATAAAAGACACTCTTAGCAAAAATATCGATATTGTAAAAAGAAGCGACATCTCAATGACACCTATCAACAACAGCAACGATGTCATCTTGTCTCAACTTTTAACCATGACAACTTTCGATACTGGCTACGTCGAAATTCCTAAAATAAGTTTGAAATATTCAAAATCAACAAACGATACAAGCACCTATGCTTGTTTCACTGAGTACATGGATATTTATGTACAAGCTGTTCCAATAGACACGACAATGGCATACAAACCAATCAAAATGCCTATTAAACAGAACATTACAATCGAAGAAACAATTCCTTACGTTGGCGGTGCAATAGTTCTGGCAGCATTGATTTTATTGGTGCTTTATCTCATCAGAAAATTCAACAAAAAAGAAGAAACAGAAGAGGTAGAAATAAAACCTCAAATACCTGCTATAGTAACAGCAAGAGAAAGATTGTCGCAACTTAAAGAAGCAACTCTCTGGCAATCAGGAAAAATAAAAGAATATTACACTGATTTAACAGACATTGCAAGAGAATATTTGAAAGGTCAATTTAACATTGACGCTACTGAAATGACATCTGACGAGATTCTTGATGAAGTCAGAAAGTTACAATTAGACAATTCAACTTTCAGCAAGTTACAAAACACTCTTACGACTGCCGATTTGGTTAAATTTGCCAAGGCGAATCCAAGTACTGCACAAAACGAGTCTTCATTCAGCGACATCAATTCTTTTGTTGAAGACAGTTACGTTTTCCATCAAGAAATGGAAAAGAAAAAGGCAGAAGAAGCCAAAGCAAACAAATACGATTTTGAAAAAGAAACGAATGAAAACCAAGAAATGGAGGAAACAAAATGAGTTCGATAGAATTTGCATCTCCGCATTTCCTTTTGGGATTGATTATCATACCTATTATCGCAGTATGGTATATCTTCAACTGTAACAAGCAACAAGCGTACGTTCGTTTTTCTGACACTGGATTTTTCGACAAACTTCCTAAGTCGTGGAAAGCATACTTAAGACACAGCGTCTTCGTTCTAGAATTAGCAGCTTTGTCATTATTTATCATTGCATTAGCACGTCCTCAAAGTAGCTCAAAGAAGCAAAATGTCAACATTGAAGGCATTGACATTGTTTTAGCAATGGACATTTCAAGCAGTATGTTAGCTGCCGACCTTAAACCTGACAGATTAGAAGCCTCAAAAGCAGTTGCTTCCGACTTCGTCATCGGTCGTCCTGGCGACAGAATGGGATTGGTAGTTTTCAGTGGCGAGACATTCACACAAGTTCCACTGACGACAGACCATGGCATGATGCTCAATATGTTAAAGGACATGAAATGTGGAATGTTAGAAGACGGTACAGCCATTGGCGACGGTCTTGCGTCTGCAGTAAGCAGATTAAAAGACAGCGAAGCAATTTCAAAAGTCGTCATTTTATTAACAGATGGTGATAATAACGCTGGCTCCATAGACCCATCTACTGCCGCAGAAATGGCTAAATTATTCGGAATCAGGGTTTATACAATCGGTGCTGGCACAAGAGGAACCGCTCCATATCCAGTACAGACACCGTTTGGAGGCGTCAAATACCAACAGGTAGAAGTCAATATCAACGAGGCATTATTACAACAAATCGCCAATGAAACCGGAGGAAAATATTTCCGTGCTGAATCAAAAGAAAAATTGCAACAGATATATGACGAAATCGACAAAATGGAACGTTCTAAAATTGAAGTCAGCGAATACAAAAGACTTCATGAAGAATTTTATCCTTTTGTAATATGGGGACTCATATTGCTTGCTTTATCATTTGTCTTAAAAAACACGATTTTCAAATCAATAACAGATTAAATTTACAACAATGGAAACTCACATTTTAAGATTTGAACATCCTGAATATTTATATTGGCTTTTGTCAATACCTGTTTTTATAACTATCTACATATTAATTCGTATTTCAAACAAAAGACAATTCAAGAAATTCGCAGACTCAAAATTTGCAAGTTTGCTTGTTCCATTAGCTTCTAAATCAAGAAACAACACAAAATTCATCATTTTTATTTTTGTGACTATTTTCGGAATTTTGGCAGCAGCAAATCTTCAGACTGGCTCAAAGATGGAAGAAGTCAAGAGAGAAGGCATCGACCTATATTTCTGCGTTGACATTTCTAATTCAATGAATGCAGAAGATATTGCGCCCAATCGTCTAGAACGTTCAAAACAAGCAATCAACAACTTGATTAACAAGCTCAACGGCGATAGAATCGGTGTTATTATTTTTGCAGGAAATGCTTACGTTCAACTGCCAATAACAACAGATTATGCAGCCGCAAAAATGTTCCTTTCAACAATTAACACCAATTTAATTCCTTCACAAGGAACAGAGATTGGAGCAGCTATCAACTTGGCTGTCAAATCATTCGGAACAAGCGAACACAGCAAAGCGATAGTTATAATTTCAGATGGTGAAGACCATTTGAACGGTGACGCCATCAAAGCAGCACAAGAAGCAGCAAAACTAGGAATCAAGATTTATACTATAGGTATGGGTCTCGAAGAAGGCGCACCAATCCCACTCTATAACCAGTACGGCAAAAAAACAGGATACAAAAAAGATAGAGAAGGCAATATCGTAATAACAAAACTAGACGACAATTTATTACGTCAAATTGCTGAAATTGGCGACGGCATATATAGAAGAGCCAGCAACTCTAATGTTGGTCTCGACGATATTTTCAACGAAATTAACAAATCCGAAAAATCAGAAATTGAATCCAAAGTGTTTACAGATTATGAAGATCAATTCCAGTGGTTTGTCGGAGCAGCAATAATTCTTTTAATAATTGAACTCCTGATTTCTTCTGGCAAGAAAAACTGGGAAACAAAATTCAACTTTTTTGAACCAAAAGATGAAAACGATTAATAAAATAGGTATAAGCATGTTATTTGCCATTATCAGTCTGAACGCAAATGCACAGACAGATAAAGGTCATATAAGACTTGGCAACAAGGATTTCAAAAACGGCAATTACTCAGAAGCCGAAGTAAACTACAGAAAATCATTGGACAAGGAATATAATCCTAAAGCTCAATTCAATTTAGGTGACGCCTTATACGAGCAGAAAAACTACGAAGAAGCAGCGAAAGCCTTCTCTGGAGTTACAGAAAGAAACATCTCAAAAAACATTGAAGCAGATGCTTTTTACAATCTTGGCAACACCTTGATGGCACAAGAGAAATACGGTGAAGCTTTTGAGTCATACAAAAAGGCATTGAAAGTGAATCCAGATGATGAAGACGCCAGGTATAATTTAGAATATGCTCGTTGGAAAATGATTCAACAGCAACAACAGCAACAACAGCAA
>JAFYNK010000062.1 GCA_017548125.1 Bacteroidales bacterium
GCGAAGTTTTCCCAAGCGGCCTTCATCTCAGCGCATTTGGCTTCGCATTCAGCCTTCTGTTCTTCGGTCATTTCGGCCATTTCCTTGCAGACTTCCTCGCCGGCAGCCTTCATTTCTTCGGCTTTGGCGTCCATTTCGGCGAAAACGGCAGCGGCCTTGGCGTTCAGTTCAGCCTTGGCTTCGTCGGTCATTTCGTCCCACTTGGCATACTCGTCCTTCAGGGCGTGCATGGGGCACTCTTGTTTTTCTTCGACAACTTCAGTCACCTCCTCAGCCGGCTCGGCGACGGCTTCTTCTTGCTTAGGAGTGTTGTTGCAGGCCACCATGAAGAGGCTGGCCAAACCGAGAGTAAGAAATAATTTCTTCATTTTTAATTGGTTTAGAGTTATTGTTTGTAATGCTTTTTTTTGCTTTGTTTGAGCGTGCAAAAATACAAATTATTTCAATAGCACCACAAAAAATGTCGTTTTTTACAAAAAAAAGTTACTTTTTTATGATAAGGTTGTTTATTTGGGGCGGAATGTCTAATTTTGCGGCAGTAATAATAGCATAGTGAAGATGAGTATGGCTCTTGATAGAATAGATTATTACGATGACCCTTGGGCTGAAGAGGATCTGCTTAATGGTATATTCGGAGAAAACCGATCAAATGTTGAAGACCCAGTTTTGCATCACGTCCAATGTTTTGAAGGAGACAACCATTATTTGGGTGTAATGCTTGACGGGGTTGTTGTAATTCAAGCTAAATATGAAATAGTCAGACTTATACCATTATTTGCTTTTCATCATCCTTATTTTTTGGCGGCCGTAGGCAATACTATTGATGGGAAGAAAAGGTATGGTGTTTTATCTGATTTGAATGAGATAGTGTTCCCGATAATTTACGACAACATTGTTTGGTGGAAAAATAAAGGAGAGGATTGTTATGCGATAAAACTAAAACAAGGAGACAAATGTTTTTGCTATGATGTAAGAAGCAACTCACCATTATTTGAGATTGATGACTATAATAGTATTGGGACTTTCCATGCATTTGATTATTATTCTAAAGTTGTTGAGGACTATATTAGTGAAATACAATGGACAGATAAAAAATACTCTATTGTAAGGAAAGGGGACCATTATGGGATAATACTTAATGATGGAACAGTTGTTATTCCTCCAAAATTCAAAAAAATCACAAAATTTGATTTCTTTTTTGACAAAGGGACCTGTGAAATGCGGGCTAATGTAGTATTTGATGATTATGTTGAGGGATGGATTGATTATCAGGGTTTAATTTTTGGATTTATCCCTAGATGTTACAAGTCCGCAAAACGTCTAAATGAAGATAGGTATATTGTCCTTGAAGAAGAAGGTAAATACGGCATAATTGATAAATCCAATAATGTAATATGTGCATTCATGTATGATGATTACGTTAAACATGAGCCGTATCGAATGGGTTACTATTTTAGTAAAGATTATGTTATATTTCATAATGATAATGGTTGGTCAGTTGTTGATACTAAAACGGGTTTAAGTACGGCATATTACGATCAGATTTCTTGGCATTCTAGTTGTAAGTATTGCTACGTATCAAAAAATAACAAAGAAGGTGTGATTACTGCATCAGGTGAAGAGGTGATACCTTGTGTTTATGATAAGATTTCTGGTTTTAATTCGGATAAAGGAATAACGGCATCAAATGTGATATTTGAAGGAGAAGAAGGGTGTATAGTTGACGCAAAATTTACTTCCCAGAAGGACAAGGACACAAATAAAGGCATGACTTCTAAAGGCATGACTTCTTCTTGTAAATCGAATTGGCATGAACGTCAAACCTATGGAAAGTATTCAGGATCATACGCTCAAGATGAGATGGGGTATAGCGACGATGACATAGACACAATATTTGATGGAGACCCCAGTGCTTATTGGAATATTGATTAATCAGTAAATAAACAGTTTTTTTAGCGAGTATATCCAATTTCTAAAAAAACAGAATCCAAAGGTTGTACTCGATCAACGGATGTTGCCATGTTGCCTGAAATATGAAAGGCACTTGGAAAAGCCCACATTTCTGTTTCCCATCCATGTGCATCAGCGATGTTTACCAACGGGATGAAGTCACTATCACCAGATAATATTTTCAGTGTTGCTGGTTCTGTTGTACAAATTAATTCTACGCCTTGAGCCACTAGTTCCGTGTCAACAGATTTTTCTTTGTTTTCGGAATTTCTGTCATGAACTATTACTTCGAACCCTTTATTTATTGCATTATTCCATAAACTGTCGTTTTGCGGAGGTCGCGACCCTACCAATATCGCTTTTCTGATATTTTTCCCTTCTGATACCGTGTTCAATAGTTTACCAAAATCAATTCTCCAATTAAAATCACATGGTTCTTTTCCATCAGCAGAGACCATGTTTTTAATCTTGGCGGAGTGCTTCATTCCTTCGATCCAGATATTTGAATTATCAACAATTATTACGCAATCATTCATATTCAATTTGAATTATACAATTATTTGAATGCAAAAATACAATTTTTTTTCAATAGGACATAAAAAGGCTTTTTTTACCAAATAAATCTTTTTTTTAATAAGGTTGTTTATTTGTGGCGGAATGTCTAATTTTGCGGCCAAATTTGAGAACAGCAAAAATCATCAATAAACTAATTCATAAACATTTAAACAAGTATTATGGCAGAAAAGAAATTTTTGACATGCGACGGTAACCAGGCTGCGGCCCATGTTGCCTACATGTTCAGTGAAGTGGCCGCCATTTATCCTATCACTCCGTCGTCGCCGATGGCCGAGTATATCGATGAATGGGCCGCTAAA
>JAFYNK010000063.1 GCA_017548125.1 Bacteroidales bacterium
TGAATTTTTCTTTGAGAAGATTTTTGTTTTTCTTGAAAGAATATAGCGAGCTATGTGATTGAAAGAAAGGCGAAAAGATTCCAAGAAAAAACATAAAGCATGCAAAAGTTTTAATTGTTACTGTCAAAAATTATTTAAACGTGGAATTTATAGAAGTCCCCTTTAATTCTAAAGTTTTAAAGTTCTAAAATTTTAGAGTTTATATTCATTATTTGCGGCATCAGCATCTCAACTCCGTCGTTATTGATGATGTAATCTGATTTGCTAATTTTTGTCTCCTCATCCCATTGCAGTCGCATTCTGGAGCGTACGTTTTCTTCGTCGCATTTGTCGCGTAGCATGGCTCTTTTCAACCTCACTTCTTCAGGAGCGGAGACAAAGATAATCTTGTCAAACTGTTTGTCAAAGTTTTTTTCAAATAATATCGCTGATTCAAACAAAACGAAACTAGACGTCTGTCGTTTGCACCATTCGTCAAAGACTTGATTTAGTTTAGGATATAAAAGCGACTCTATAAACTTTAATGCTTCTTCATTTTGAAAAAGATGGTAGGAGAGTAGTTTCTTGTTGAGACTTCCGTCAGCGAAATATACTTCTTCACCGAAACGGTTTATTATCTCTTTTTTTACCTCAGGAAGAAAATATAGTTTCTTTGTCTCTTCGTCAGAATGAAAAGTGTTGATACCTAAATGATTGAATATTTTACATACAAGGCTCTTGCCGCTGCCAATGTTGCCTGTTATCGCTATCTTATTAATTTTCATTTTCTTCAATGATGATATATTCAACTTCTTTTGGTTCGATGCTTGTTATTCTGGTATTGCTTGGATAATCAATGAGATATAATGGGAGGAAGTTGTTTTCTATTGAGATGTCAGCAGTGTCAATGCTTATGATAAAAGAATTGTCTTTGATGATATTGTAATCATTTAAAGAAACGATATATTTTATCTTGACCTTGTCGGGGAAAAGTCTTAGTTTTTTATTGAAGTTGTTGCTGATTTTAACATTAGCGATGGCTTCTGTATATTTCTCAACGCCGATTTTAATGTTAACTTCTTTATTGTCAGTGTTTATCATCTCATCAATTTTTAGTGGAACATTGATGTCGATGTTGGAGTTGATGTTTTTTATACTAACATTTTCGGTGTAAATGTTGTCGATGGAGGCTAACTTGGTTTTAGGTCCGTAGATTGTGACAGAATCAGGTTTAATATTGATTCTTCCGTGTCTGTTGTATTGTTTTTCGTAGCTTAAATCTAGATTTGGGATGACTTTAACTTTAATAGAATCAAGTTGTTCCATTTTGATAATGATTCTATTATCGTCGAAAGACACTTCGTTCGGCTCTATGGTTAAGAAATTGGCGACTTTTTCTTTGGCGTAGCTTATACTGAAAGAGTAGGTGCTTTCACTATCTTTATGTAAAGGCACCTCCTCTAACGATATGTCAACTTTTCGCCTTGACGCAGGTTTGAAATAATAGTTCAACAGTTCAAAACCTGTTGTGGATAAAGTGACTTTTACCTTTTGAGAACCGTCAAGTATCACCAAATCTGCTGGTGCGTCTTTCATATTAATGGTAAGAGGCGCTGTAACTGTATATTGAGCTGATAACTTTATCAGCAGCCAAAACAGCGCAGCTATAGTAACAAAGAATACTATGCTGCTGAATTGATGCAGCTTTTCTGTTTCTCGTTTCTTTCTTACCATTATAAATCAATTATTATTGAGCGCCGCCAACTTGACTTGCGTTTGGAATGATAGCTGATTTTTCGAATTCTATTGTAGCATTGTGGTCAACGCTAACAAGAACAGTGTTTTCTTTCACTTCAACAACTTTACCGTGAATGCCACCGATAGTAACGATTTTGTCACCTTTTTTAAGGTTTTCGCGGAATTTCTGTTGTTCCTTATTTCTCTTGTTCTGTGGACGGATGAAGAATAACCAGAAAATAACGAAGATTAATACAATCATTAAAATTCCTGAATAAGGACTGCTTTGTTGTTGTGTTGCTTGAAGCAAAGTAATGTTTAAAACGTTCATAATTATTTATTTAAAATGTGTTAATATTTTCAACTTGTGCTTTTATTCTTAATATGGTCTCTGAAGGATTTGTGTTTGCTTTTACTATCAGTCGTTTGTTTTGAAATCCTTTGTGTCCTTTGCTGTCGTATGTTATAGTGATTTTGCCACTTTCGCCTGGCTTAATAGGCTGAGTTGAATATTCTGGTGATGTGCAGCCGCATGTCTTTTCAATGCTTGTGATGATAAGCGGAGCATTGCCTACATTTTTGAATCTGAAAGTGTAACTCACTTGTTCTCCTTGTAATATCTTTCCAAAATCATGTTCTGTCTTTTCAAATTTTATGACAGGCGTGTTTATGCTTTTGTTGATGCCATCAGCAGTGACTGGGTTGTTTACTAGGCTGGTGCTGATTTTATTGTCTTTAGATTCACATGAAAATAATCCTAATATTATAATCAATGATAAAATAATTTTTTTCATTTTCTAATGATTTATAACGTTTAACTTAATGATTTGTTCAAAGATTAGCGTCCGCTGCCAAAAATAGTGACAGACCCTTGGTAACGGTGGTTTTCATATTCTCCTATACATTCAATAACATAGAAATAGTTTCCGTCAGGTAAATTGCCGCCATCCCAATCGTTTTTGTAATCGCTTGATTTATATACTATTCGTCCCCATCTGTTAAAGATAGTTAACTTTGTTCTGATATAATAATCATTTATTGGATTGTATGAATCATATTCAAATCCTCTTGTGTCGTTATTATTTCCTGCTTCAGATGGGTTGTTTTCAATGATGAAATAATCGTTGATGCCATCGCCGTTTGGGGTGAAAACGTTAGGTATTTTCAGCTTGACAGGAAGAACTTTTATATCTTTGGAATATGTTGTGTCACATCCGTATTCTGCTGATTTTATGTTTAATTCAACCTTATAGTTTACTTCCTTTAATATTTCCGGATAGATGTTAACTGGATTTTCTAAAATAGATGTGCTTGTTATTTCATTTTGATTGTCAGGGTTGTTATAAAAAGCCCATGACCATGAGTTGTATTCAACAGCTTCAGTCTCGCCATCAAAGCCGAATGTGACGTATGGATTTTGAAGATATGCTGTATCGCTAGGGTCAGAAACAATTTCAATGTCAGGATTTGGATATGCTCTAGGAACAAACGTTGCTGTTTTTTCGCATTTGTCGCCGTTGCTTGTAATGCCTGTGACAGTAACATAATATTCTTTCCAAGCCTTGAGTCCTATTGCTTCTTGAGGGTTGCTTGGATTTGTCCATACGTTGTCGTCATATTTTGACCCCCATTCGTATGTAAATGCTTCATAACCATCGCCGCTCGCTGTTGCAATGACTTTGGCATTCTGTCCGTTTTCAGCTTTGCTGTTGCTGCATGTTAATTGTGTTTGCTCAAACTCAATCTCAAAGTGTCCTGTCATGCTTATTGTGATTTCGTCACTGCATTCTTCTTGAGTTTCAATGTTTTTTACTGTAACACCATATATTACATTGTTTTCTGTGACAGTGATGTTTATGTTGTAATTTGTCTCTCCGTTAATCACATTTCCGTTTTTTGTCCATTGATATGTGCAGTTGGAGCAGGGAACTACTGACAGACTTATTTCTTCTCCATAACATATTGGCAGACTGACGCCTTCTGGCAATTCTATTACACAGTTGTTTTGTGCTTTCAGTCCAAATGAATTTATGATGAGAATCAATAATATAGATATTTTGAAAAAGATGTTGTTTCTTAATTTTTTATTCATTACTAAAAATGCTTTTTGATGTTTGCAAAGATAAAAAAAAACTCTATATGAATAATGTGAATATCTTCCTTTTATTGCCATATTTTGAAAAAATAATATTGGATTTTTCTTGTGTAATTTCATTTTCTTAATTGTTATTAACGTATGGTGACAAAATGTCATTTTTATAGAAATGGAAATAATTTTGATGAAGTAAAGACAAACAACAAAAAAATATAAAAATGGATTTCAATAAATTCACACTCAAATCTCAGGAAGCGATAAAGAATGCCGAAGAGATTGCAAAAACAAATGGAAATCAATCAATTGAAAATGTTCATCTTCTGATGGCTTTAATTAAGTCGGATGATTATCTTATCCCGAATTTGTTTAATAAATTAGGTGTTAACGTTGCTGTATTTATTCAAGCTCTTGATAAGACTATCGCTTCTTTGCCGAAGGTTCAAGGAGGCGATTTTTATATCTCTAGCGAAACAAACAGAGCTCTTCAGTCGGCTTTGAATGAAGCTAAAAATATGGGCGACGATTATGTCTCTATCGACCATATTCTACTCGGAATTTTTGACACTTCATCAACGGCATCTCAGATGATGAAGGACAATGGTCTGAAACGTAAAGATTTGGAAGAAGTGATACGCCAGTTGAGAAAGGGTAAGAAAGTGGATAATCCTCATTCGGAACAGAATTATGATTCGTTGAGTCGTTATGCTCGTAACTTTAACGAAATGGCTTCTTCTGGCAAGCTTGACCCGGTGATCGGTCGTGATGAGGAAATAAGAAGGGTGCTTCAGATTTTGTCGAGAAGAACGAAAAACAACCCTATTTTAATAGGTGAGCCTGGTGTTGGCAAGACTGCTATCGCTGAAGGATTGGCGCAGAGAATAGTTCATGGCGATGTTCCTGAAAATTTGAAGACTAAGAAGGTTTTTTCTTTGGATATGGGCGCTCTTATAGCTGGAGCCAAATATCAGGGCGAGTTTGAGGAACGCTTGAAAAATGTTGTGAAGGAAGTCGTTGACAGTGAAGGTGAAATAATTCTTTTCATCGATGAGATTCATACGCTCGTTGGCGCAGGCGCTTCTAATGGCGCAATGGACGCTGCCAATATCCTTAAGCCTGCCCTCGCTCGCGGTGAGCTGCAAGCCGTTGGCGCTACTACGTTAAACGAATACCAGAAATATTTTGAGAAAGACAAAGCACTCGAGCGTCGTTTCCAGATAGTCATGGTTGACGAACCTTCTGAAGAGTCGGCAATTTCAATCCTCAGAGGACTCAAGGAAAAATATGAGAATCACCATCAGGTGAGAATACTCGATGAAGCGATAATATCAGCAGTTGACCTCTCAATACGCTATATATCAAATCGCTTCCTTCCAGATAAAGCCATCGACCTCGTTGACGAAGCGGCATCTCGTCTTAGATTGCAGATAAATTCTTTGCCTGAAGAACTGGAAAACATTCAACGTAAGATACGTCAGCTGGAGATTGAACGCGAGGCTATCAAGCGCGAAAACGACACCAAGAAAATAGAAGAGCTTTCAAAAGTCATCGCTGAACTCAGCGACGAACGTTCTAAGATCAAGTCTCGTTGGGAGACTGAACGTTCGTATATAGAAAAGATTCAGAAGGAAAAGAAAAACATAGAGCAATATCGTTATGAGGCTGAAATAGCTGAACGTGATGGCAATTACGGACTGGTGGCAGAACTTCGTTATGGTAAGATTCCAGGTGCGGAACAGTCGATAGAAAACGCTAAAACGGAACTGAAGAAGGTTCAAGGTGACAATCCGCTTATCGATGAAGTCGTCAACGCTGAGGATATTGCGGAGATAGTCTCTCGTTGGACTGGTATCCCTGTTCATAAAATGTTGCAAAGTGAACGTCAGAAGCTCTTGAATCTTGAAAAGGAATTGCATAAACGCGTTGTGGGTCAGGATGAAGCCATCGTGGCGGTGTCTGATGCGATACGTCGTAGCAGGGCAGGACTTCAGGATGCTCGCCGTCCAATAGGCTCGTTCATTTTCCTGGGAACGACAGGCGTAGGTAAGACAGAACTCGCCAAGGCTCTCGCGGAGTTCCTCTTCGATGACGAGAATAATATGGTGCGTATCGATATGTCGGAATATCAAGAGCGTCATTCCGTATCCCGACTGATAGGAGCGCCTCCAGGTTATGTGGGCTATGATGAGAGCGGTCAGCTTACTGAAGCGGTACGTCGTAAGCCTTACTCTGTCGTGCTTCTCGATGAGATAGAAAAAGCGCACCAAGATGTTTATAATGTTCTGCTTCAGATACTTGACGACGGCCGTCTGACTGATAACAAAGGTCGTCTGGTCGATTTTAAAAACACCATCATCATCATGACTTCTAACATCGGAGCGATGGCAATACAGGAAATGATGACAAAGAACTCAGATTCAGACGCTGACTTTGATGAGATGAGAAATAAGGTGATGGAGATTTTGCGTCAGTTCATGAAGCCAGAGTTCTTGAATCGTATTGACGATATTATCATGTTTACGCCATTATCTAAAGAACAGATAATTAACGTTGTAGCAATGCAATTCCATTCTTTGAAGAAGATGTTGAAGAAAAATGACATCGACATTGAGATGACATCTGAGGCAATGAAGCATATCGCAGAGACTAGCTATGATGTGCGATATGGTGCGCGTCCGGTGAAACGTATGATGCAACGCGAACTTATCAACGATCTTTCTAAGATGATATTATCGGATAAAGTCAATAAGGAAAAGCCGATTATCGTAGATTACGATGGGGAAGGGATTGCGTTTAGGAATTAATGACAAACAAAAAAATCCGCCGAGTATTCGACGGATTTTCTTTTTTTATTGTTTGTTTTGCATTTCAGTAATGAAGTCATCAACGATATAAAGGTCGCTGTAGAGATAAAGTCCAGTTTCTTTGTTGTGGAGTCTGGCGCAAGTTTCACTTTCGTAAAAGAGTTTTAATGCTTTTACGTTATCAATATCTAATTTTTGGGACAAGATAACAGCGATAGCACCGATGCGGTTACTAATAATAATTTCTTGAATCACTGGAGATTTCAAAGGGTTGTCGTTATTGTTCTGTTCCATCGAAAATGAGATACTTATTTATGATTTCTTGATTTAATAGACAAATCTGATTATTGGGCTGATGTTTTGATAATTCGCCTAATGCTGTATTCAAGTCCATCAGACCAGAAATGTACAAATTTATTGTGTCAATGACTCTGTCATTTGCAACGCCGCCTTCTACATAATCGAATTCTATTGCAGGATTGAGTCCTGTTCTATTACCAACTATAAATTCAAGCCATTCCTTGTCGTATGATTCGAATGTTTTACAGCTGTAATTCTTTAATATTTCATCACGATTTAATTTGTATCTGTTGATTAAGACGGTTTTGTTTCTTCCTAAAGCGACGTTTTTGCCCCAAGTTATAGCTTGTTCTAGCAAATCTGTTACATAAAATCCCTGACCAAAATCAAGGTTTGTTCTTCCGAACTTGCAAATCGGAGTTTCTATTCTGTCGGTTCCTCCGTGATATACAAAGATTTCTTTCATAATTTTGATTCCCAGTTTTTCAAACATTCTAATAAACGGTCAACTAATATTTCTCGGCTTTCAGTATGAAGTGTTTCGTAATTTGGAACGATATAATTTTCTATCAAACCAACGTTTTTTATACGATTGTAAACATCAATATAGTTGGTGTCTGTCAATCTCGCTGTCGCTTCAATACAAGTAGCGACGAATGCCATGATAATCTGTTCTTTTGATATTTTTCTAATCTGTTCCATTAGATTGTTTCTTGTACTAACAATTTTAATGTCACAAAGTTAAGAAAATATTTTTAAGTAGGTGAGAATATTATAGTGATTTATAAATAAAAAAGGAACAACAGAGTGAAATGTTGTTCCTTCTGAATATGGTTTATTTGTTTTCTAATGAAGAATATTCCTTAAGATTTTTCGATCTCAAATCTTTTGAATTTTACTCCATTCTGGTTTTTCTCGTTTACACAAAGATATGTGTTTTTATCAAGAATTTCTATTACTTGAAATTCTTTTTTTGATTTTATTTCTGTTACCCATGAATATAACTCAATGTCATTATTGTCAATGTCATTGTTATTTTTTGTGTTTTTCTTTTTGTAATCGTGTTCTTTTATGTTTACGATAGCTTCCAAAAATTCTCTAATTTTTTTTGTGTCATCTGTCATTGTCCAAACTTTGAAAAATAAGATGATGTTTAAAATAGCTATTGTTATTTCCATTTTTTTGAAATGTTTTGAGTTAAACTTTTTATAAACTATATGCCAAAAGTAGTGTAAATAATATTTGCATCATTGATACAGATGTATTCAATATGGATACTGTATCTGATCTGGTTACAGCTGTTCGTATTCTTCAGAAAGGTCTTTGAAGAAGTCGTGTTGCAAGGCTTTGGAGATGTGGAGTAGGAGGGAAATGTCTAAATTGTCTTTTCGGAAGATTTTATGTATATGCGGACGAGTGCAGCAAATATCTTTAGCCAGCTGTGTGGCTGTGATATTCTTTTTTCTCATTACTTGCTTTATGTGTTGTCCGATATGCATAAAAAGAGCGTGAAATTAAACCTATCGCTCACAGGGTTTCCACGCCCTTCCATCAATAAGTTATTCCACGCCAAAACAGGCGTTTCCTAACGTCTTCTTGATGGTGCTCTCTTGCGAGAGATGTTGTGGAAATTTGTGAGCAAGAATCGTTATGAAATGCTATATTATAATATGTCTAATATTTGTCTTTTGTTTAATCTATAAGATGCTTTTTTTGAATTTTTTTAACTTTGCAAAGATATGTTTATTTAAACTATAAAGATCGATAATTTATCAATTTTTAAAAATGTTGTTATTTGCAATGACTATACTTGCAGGAATATGTTGAATCCCTTTATCTTCTGTGTATATCACTACAGATTCACCTCGCTTGGATTTTTCCTGGAGCATACGTTTTTCAGCCAATTCTAAACCAGCATTAAGCTTTTCTACAAATTCGTTTGCTTCTTTATTTGACATAGTTTTTTATTTTTTTATATGTAGTTTCTGAAAATATTTTAAAATCTATATTTTTTCCACCTTTTGCTATAAAAGTACGAGGACTTTTACTATTGTCATAGATAGCCCAAACATCAACTTCTTTCATGAAAATGTTAAATAGATTTTTGATACCGTTGACATATCTGCGTTGGATAACATCAATAGGAATATTATGTCCTCCATTGCTAACGCGTTCAGCAACACGTTGGATTGCTAACTCTGGAGTTTCCAACCAGAAGAATATCAAATATACTTTGTAACCTCTATTTTGAGCTTTTTTGACTAAATTTATATATGATTTCGTAGCAAGTGTTGTTTCTATGGAGAATGTCTCATTTTTATTCAATAACTCATCTATTCTTGATAGCATTATCCTTCCAGCTTCGATAGCTGCATTTTCAGGATTGAAAGGGGATAGTCCTTTGGCTATTTCATCAGCGTTTACAAATTCTTTACATTGTAAAATTTCGGGTAGAACCGTATATGATGCTGTGGTTTTTCCAGCACCGTTACAACCGCTGATGATATATAGATTTTTATTCATGATATGCAAAGATAAGTATTTCTCTTTATAAGTAACATTGCATAACAAAAAAAGTTTTACTTATGAATAAAGGTTGGGTGAATTTTTCGTGTAATTTAGTGCAATTTCGTGTGCACAAAAAAAATCCGTCGAATTTCGACGGATTTTCTTTGTTATTAAGATTTAGAATCTTAAGCTTCTGCTTCTGTTGTTTCTTCAGTTGCTGGAGCTTCTTCAGTTGCTTCTGCATTTTCTGCTGCTGCAGCAGCTGCTGCTTCTGCTCTTCTCTTTGCTAATTCAGCGATACGTGCTTCATTAACTTTTGCTTCTGCTTCTAATCTTTCTTTTTGGATAGCTCTTTTTTGTTCTGCTGTAGTTTTTACGATTTCAGCTGCTTTAGCTTCTTTCTCTTTCATCCAGTTTTGGAATTTAACTTCAGCTTGTTCTGCTGTCATAGCGCCTTTCTTAACACCAACTAATAAGTGTTTCTTTAATAAAACGCCTTTTTGTGAAAGGATAGAACGAACTGTGTCTGTTGGTTGAGCACCTTTGTTTAACCAATCCAAAGCTTTGTCAAAGTTGATGTTGATTTGAGCTGGTTGAGCTACAGGATTGTAGGTACCGATTTTTTCTGTGAAGCGACCATCACGTGGTGCGCGAGCGTCTGCAATTACAATATGATAAAATGGTTGACCTTTTTTACCATGTCTTTGTAATCTCATTTTTGCTGGCATAAACTAAATTTTTTTAAATGTTAATAATAATTTAACTGTTAAACCTACCCGAGGTTTGCGGGTGCAAAATTACAAAATTTTTCTTTACGAATTACGTCTGTACAAAATTATTTTTCAATTAGTTTATGCTTAATTCGTCAATGAAAATCCATGCTGGATAGCCGTAGCCTGAATGACCTTCTGGACACATGTTCGGCTCAATCACAATATTGATGTAACGTGCGCTAGTCTTTTTAAAATCAATGTTATATGATATTATGCCATCTTCTCTTACAGTTTCGATAGGAAACTCTTGATGATGGATTTCATTGTAGTCTTCGCCATTGTCTGAAACCAAAACCTTTACGGATTTAGGATTGAAAATCCAGTCGCCCTTGGTTAAATTGCAGTTGAATTGCAAATTGCTGATCTCTTGTTCCTCAATTAAGTCGATTGTTGCGTCGAGATTTTCACCGAAGAAAGCAATCCAGCGGCCAGTTTTGTAGTTATTGCCGCCAGACAAACCGTCGATCAATGTATTTGCTCCGTCGAAACGATAGTTTTCGTGTGGCTCGTTCTTCAAGCTTATTGGTTTCATCGATGATTTGCTGATGTTGATGTTTGTTTTGAATTCTCTGCCTACGCTTCTTTCTCTCTTGACGATGGCTCTTAGCTCGCAGCTTTCTGTCAAATTAAGGGCTTCGTTATATTTTGTTCCGTTTGTCAATGGATCTGTGCCGTCTAAAGTATATAAAATGTCACCATCGCCGAATTTTGACATCGTTACGTCTATGCATTTTGCATTTACGTTAGGAATTATTTTCACGTCGATGTCGAAAATGTGTTTTGCGTAGTTCCATCCTTTGAGGTCGTATAATTCAACCATCTTATATGCGCGGTTGAGGAAGCAGTCGTAGTTCTTTTGTTCTGGCATCGTCCATTGAACTTCGCTCAGAGCGTCCATTCTTGGTAGAACTCTGTAGAATACAGTGTTCATATTCTTAATATATTCAACCCAGAGGTTTGCTTGTGGACCTAAGATGTGTTTAGCTTCTTCATCTGTCAATCCTGAAGGTATTGGCTCGAATTCATAAACTCTGCTTACTGGGATATATCCTCCGATGGCTATTGGTTCGTTGTCGGTGTCTTCTGTCTGGTAATAGTCGAAATAGAGGTGGGAGCAAGGCGTCATGATTACGTCATGATGTTGTTGAGCCGCTTCTTTTCCTGCTTCTATGCTTCTCCAGCTCATCACTGTCACGTTTGGTCCGAGTCCACCTTCAAGTATTTCGTCCCATCCAATGACTTTGCGGCCGTGGTCTTCGAGGAATTTTTCCATTCTCTTCATGACGTAGCTTTGCAGATAAGCTTCGGCTTTGAACTTGTTGTCGTCTTTCAGTCCGAGTTCTTTGATTCTTGCTTGGCATTTGGGGCATTGCTCCCAGCGTACTTTAGGGCATTCGTCGCCGCCGATGTGTATGTATTCGCTAGGGAATATGTCCATGACTTCAACCAATACATCTTCAAGGAATCGCATCGCGTCTTCGTTGCCTGCGCAAATCACGTCGTCTGAAACTCCCCATTGGCACCATACTTCGTATGGTCCTCCTGTGCAGCCAAATTCTGGATATGTTGCCAACGCTGCCAATTGATGGCCTGGAAGGTCTATTTCAGGGATGATTGTGATATGACGGTCGGCCGCGTATTGTACGAGTTCTCGCAGTTCTTCTTGTGTGTAAAAACCGCCGTAACGAATGGTGTCGAAAGTCTCGCTTTTGCCGATTTTTGTGCCGGAACGCCATGCTCCGACTTCTGTCAATTCTGGATATTTCTTGATCTCTATTCTCCAGCCTTGGTCGTCGGTGAGGTGCAAGTGGAATTTGTTCATGTTGTGCAGTGCCATGACTTCTATATATTCCTTCACAGAATCGAGAGGGAAGATGTGACGGCTCACGTCTAACATGGCGCCTCTGTAATCAAAGCGCGGATAGTCGTAAATCTCAGCGGCTGGCATTGCGATATCTTCGTTGGCAGCGTTAAATGGCAAGCTCTTTCTTATGGTCTGTATCGCATAAAAAAGACTTGAAGCTTCACTTGCAGTAACATTTATATTATTCTCATTTACAACTATTTTGTAAGAGTTATTTTCTGTAAAAATAGTAGGGTCAACGCTTAAGTTTATAGCCCTGTCTTTGAATGATTCTGATGATTCTACTTTTAAGGAATATCCTAAAATTTCATTGAGATATTCTGATAAGAAATTGGCTTCTTTGGATAAATAAGCTTGTGATGATGGAAATGTGATACTGACATTTTTTGAAATGACAAATGGGTTGCCTTCAGCGACTTCTGTGATGCTTTTGGGTAGCGGAATTACATTGTAGTCAGCTTTTTGCAAATTGCTTTTGCACGATATTAATGCCATCGCAATAATACCTACTGTGATGATGTTTTTAATCTTCATTTTCATATTTTATTGAACAAAATTTAAGTCTGCGAAATTAAGGATTTTGGATGATAAATTCAAGTATTTTTTTTAATTTTACAGCCAATTTTAATGCTATGAAATCAATGAAATTTTCACGTTTTATATCGACTTTTTTATTCTTGATGCCGCTTTTCTTTGCGTTCTCTTGTAAAACGGATAGAAATATAATCGCTGAGTCTGGTTATATGTTTGAAAATCAGACTGATGGTGATATGTATTTTGTCAAGATTGATTCTGTTGACAGTAGAAATGTTAATGGAAGAGTGTATCATGTAAACGATGAAATGACAATGCAAGCAAAGTCTTTCGCTATGGGCTATAACAGGAAGAAATATGAAGTTTCTTTCTCTGATTCATTGACTTATGTCTTGAAAATAAAAAAGAACAAAAACGATAGGATTGAAGGTTGCTTTACTGATTTTTCTGTTAAAAAGAAGTTTGTCGTTTATCCATATAAAGTGGATGAATATCAGGTGTTTAATCTTGGGAGATATAGGAATGAGATTTTTGAGGTTGAGAGGATACCTGATGTTATTTATGGCAAAGCCAAGGGTTTCTGGACTTCTATCCCTGACGACACCATAGATGTTGTCAATATTATGAAGATGACTTTTGCTGGTTCGTTGAAAAAGAAGGATTTGGATCTTAGCATGGATATTTATATACCTAAGGCTGACACTCTTGAAAAACGTCCTCTTATGATGCTGATTCATGGCGGCGCTTTCTTTATCGGTGATAAGGCTACAGTCCCTTACCGGAAATGGTGTACACATTTTGCTTCTTTGGGTTATGTCTGTGTATCAATAAATTATAGGATGGGGTTTAGAGCCAATTCGAAAGCTATCTTGAGAACTGCTTATCAGGCTGCCCAGGATGCACATGCGGCGATGAGGTATTTGCTTGCCAAGCAGGAAATTTATCGTATAGATCCTGATTATCTTTTTGTTGGAGGTGCTAGTGCTGGCAGTATTACGGCTTTGAATCTTGCCTATATGCGTAATGAAAATCGTCCGCAAGCGACGTATTCGTCGATGTTTTTAGATGACCTTGGAGATATAGAGACGTCTGGAAATGATTATGTTAATACGTTTAAAATCAAGGCTGTGGCTAATATGTGGGGTTCTGTCGATGATTTGGAGATTCTTCAGAACGCTAATGTTCCAATAATTTCATTCCATGGTGATGAGGATGTGGTGCTTCCGTATCGCTTCGGTTATCCTTTCCGCGCTCTTGGCGAGTTTCAGAAGGTTTTCTTTGATCAGATGTATGGCTCGTATTTTATCGATCAGAGAGCCAGGGAGTTGGGGATACGTTCAAGGCTGCATACGTTCTACGGTCAAGGGCATACTCTCCATCTGGATGAGCATCGTATGCTGAATGATAATTTCTATATAATACAGAATGAGATTGTTGATTTCTTTTATGATGAATTGAATCCTAATCCAGTATATATTGCTCATGATAAGTCTGATGTTCAGTTGTTTATGATTGACACCACGGATGTTAAGGTTGCCGACTGGAACGTTGTGGGCGGCATTGTTCTTGATGAGTCTAAGGGCTCGGTTCGTGCTTCGTGGTTTGATGATGACTTGTATCATGAATTGCGAGTTTCTGGATATTATAAAAATGGAGTTGGATTTGAGGATGTATTTGTAATTAAGGAGGTTAGAAGGAATGAAGATAATTCATACGAGTGATTGGCATATCGGCCAGAATTTGCATCAGTTTTCAAGAGACGAGGAGCATGAGTATTTCTTTGATAAATTGAAAGATATTGTTTTAGAGGAGAAGCCGGATGCTTTGGTTGTGTCTGGTGATGTTTTCCATTCAGCGACGCCCACTGTTGTGTCGCAGCGTCTTTATTATCATGCGTTGGTTGAACTGTCGCGTCTGTATGACGATTTGCAGATAATAGTTGTCGCTGGTAATCATGACTCGCCTTCAAGGTTGGAGGCGCCTCGAGAGTTGTGGGCTGCGTTTAATGTGACTGTCGTCGGAAACCTCGACTTCTACAGAAATGACGATGAAAATGAACTTCCTTACGATGCTTCGAAGATTCAGATTCCAATAAAAAGAAATGGTGAGATAGTGGGCTGGGTGCTGGCTGTTCCTTTCATTAATGCTGGAAATTATCCTTCTTTAAAAGATGACGATTCTTATTCTAACCGCGTTTTTTCTTTTTATAATAACTTAAAGAATAACTTGAAGTGTAATTTGCAATTTAATGAAAACCATTCTGTTGTTGCTACAGGTCATTTTATGTTGACAGATGCTGTTATTAAAAATAAGGATAAGATTGTCGGTGGAATTGAATCCGTTGACTCTTCTGAAATCTCATCGTTGTCAGAAATAGATTATTGGGCTTTGGGCCATGTTCATCATCCTCAAAATATAGGCGATAATGAGAGAATGAGATATTCTGGCTCTCCTTTTCCAATGACGTTTAATGAGGATTATCAGCATTCGGTTACTGTCGTTGATATAGAAAATCATAATGTGGATGTTAAAATCAGGGCGATTGAGCCTTTGATTCCGATACTTGACTTTCCTTTTAAACCAAAGTCGAACGATGATGCGATGACATTAGATGAGGTGGTGGATAAACTTGATAATGTGCTTGATAAAGAACAATATATAAGATTGCATGTCAAATCGGAAATGTCCATCTCTGATGTTCAGAATGCAAGAATCTTGGAGTTGTTTAAAGATAAAAAGGCGAAATATTGCGGAATACAGCTTTATGTACCGAAGGTTGAAGATGCTGATAAAGATAGCGTTATCAAGACTTTGGATGATTTTAAGTCTATTTCTCCTTATGATTTGGGTTGTTCTGTGTTTAGAAAGAAATATGATATGGAAATGCCGGATGATATGAAGGCTTTGTTTAAAGAGGTGTGTGATGAAGTGATGGAGTGATGAAGTAATGTAGTTAATTGGTAATGAAGTGATTGCTTATGAAAATTGAAAAGTTAATTATACAAAACCTTAATTCCATAGAAAATGCTGAAATAGTTTTTTCTGAAGGTGTTTTGGCTCAGGAGCCTTTGTTTTTGATTTGTGGCGAAACTGGTTCTGGAAAGACAACAATCCTTGATGCGATAACTCTGGCTTTATTTGATAAAGTGTCTCGTTATGAGAATGTTAGAAATAAAGAAAAGACGGAACGTGGAATTACTACAAAAGATGCGTTCAATATTCTGAGAAATGGTAAGTATGATGGAAAGGCCGAATTACATTTTTCTGTAAATGATACTTGTTATATCGCTACATGGAGTGTACATAAAACAAAATCAAATACTTATACTAAATCGAATAGGCGTAAGCTGGAGGTTGTTGACAATGAATTGAGGACGGTGTTGTGTAGTAATATCACCGAGGTAAATGATAAAATCGTTGAGATAATCGGACTTACTTATGAGCAATTTATACGTTCGGTAATGCTTGCTCAGGGCGAGTTTAATACTTTTTTGGTTTCTGAAAAAAGCAAGCAGTCGGAAATACTGGAGATGTTGACTGGAACAGAGGTGTATTCAAGAATTGTTGATCAGGTGAAGCTAAGGAAAAGTGACGCGGCTCAGAAAAAGAAAGAAGTGGAGTCTTTGTATAATAGATTCAAAGACAGTATTTTATCGGAAGAAGAAGTCGTTTCTTTGGAAGGTAAAAAGTCTGAATTAGAAACGCTGGTTTCTCAAAAGGAAGAGGTTCTGAACCAGGTTGAGAAATCGCTAGAATGGATTAAGAAAAATAAAGAGTTGATTCGAGATTTTGATAATGCTAAGTTGTTGTATGATAGTGTTTTGGCTCGGATTGACTCTGTAGAATATAAAGAGAATAAATCTCTCGTTGATGATTATCTTTCGACGACTAAGATTAGGGAGAAGTTGAATGAGATGCAACGCGTTGAGTCTGAGTTGTTTGAAATGGATGGGCAGTTTCGTGATGATGCGGGCTTGCTCTCTGGTTTGAAATTCGTATTCTATGACGTTAAAAACAGGAAAGAACAATTATGCGCTCAGATTGATGAAATTGTAAACTGGATTGATTGTCATAAGGATAGAGAGTCTCTTAGCGCTAATGTCAATTTGATTCTTGGCTATTTGGAGGAGATGTCACAGCTTTTGATTTATAAAAATAATAAAGATGTTGAGTTGAAACGAAATGCGTTGAAGAGGATAGAACTTGCCGAAGGATTGAAGGAGGCTTCTTCTGCTTTGGAAAAAGCTGCCAATGCTAAGGCGCTGATTGATGAAAAACTTGATGAACTGCTGAGAAAGTTTAATTCTAAAGAGAATGACAAACTGCTCGATGAGTATAAAATGTTGACAGAGCGTAAGCAGGAAACGGTCGCTAGAATTTCTAAATTGAATGCCGTAAGAACTGTTTTAGAGCAGTATTTAATATTAAATCAAAATATTGAAAACGAAAATGTTATATATAATAATTTAAAGTTATTATTTAATGATAAAAAAGAGGCTTTAAATCTAGCTAAAACTAATTTTGAGAGGAATGATATAGAGTTTCAGAAACAGAAAAACATGGTTGAAGACTGGGCTAAGACCTTCAGAAACAAACTTAAAGATGGCGAGCCTTGTCCTGTCTGCGGAAGTCTTGAACATCGTTATAAGGATGAAAATGTCGTCAATTCTTTGTTCGTAAGTCTTGAAAACGAGTGGAAGAGATTAAGGTCTATTATGGAAAATACTCAGAACGACCTTAATAAAATTGAATCGAAACTGGACGTTCAGAGCAGGGCGATATCTTCTGATGAAAAAAGATCGGCTGAATTGTTAAAAGAACTTAACAGATTGTGTAATGACAAGCCTATCTTTGAGTTGGAAAGGATAGATTTTACCATAAATAAACATAACGAATCAATTTTGGCTTTTGATAATGAAATTGAAGCTATTAAATTGAAATTAAAGGAAATAGCTTTGATTAAAGATGAGATTGATAAAGTGCAAAATGATAAGAAAACAGTAGAGGAAAATATATCCGCTTTTGATGGTCAATGTGCTAAAAAACAAAAGGAGTTGCAGGAATTAGAATTGTCAATTACTGCAATCAGGACGAGCTTGGTTGATTCTGAGAATAAGTATCAGGAAAAGAAACGTGTTGTAAATGAATATCTTAATGTCGAAAATTGGGAAAGTCTGTGGAATGAGAATAGTTCTAAATTCATTTCTGAGATAAAAATGTCAACAAAAGAATGGGAGCAAAAGCTTGATATGTTGAAAAATATTGAGAATCAAAAGCTTAATATGGAAAATATTATCCTTCAAAGTGAAATGTATTTTGAACATATTTATGATGTCGTTCCTGATTGGAGAAGTCTTGGTCCTTCAATGGCATCGTTTAATGAGGATAAGTTAATTCCTTATCTCTCGGCTGTTTATGAGAAAAATAAAGAGCGAGTGTTGAAAAAGTCTTCTGTTGAAGGTGTAATGTGTTCTCTTAAAAAAGAAATTGAAGAGTTTGTACGTCAATCTGAAACTGTAGATTTTGAAAGATTGAAATATCTTAATCAAATTGCAGATATTCAATTATATAGTCAAAAGAATAAAGCTCTGGATGACAAATTGATTGAGTCTAAAAAAGCCTTGGCGATTAAAAATGAAGAGCTGGATTTGCATCAGAAAAATGGGAATAAACCTGCTGAAATGGTTTCGTTTGAGGAATTGAATGATAGAAAATTGTCGCTGTTGGAGGAAAAGAAAGATAGCGGTGAAATGCTTTCTGAGATAAAGGCAAAACTTCATTCTAATAGACAGATGGCTTTAGAATCAGAGACTTATAAGAGCGAATATGAAAAAATAGCAAATGAATGTCATCTGTGGGAACAGCTTGCAAAAGCAATAGGAACTACAGATGGTGATAATTTCAGAGACGTGGCACAGGCTTATACTATGGGAATATTGCTCGAAAGGGCTAATTATTATATGCGCCAGCTGAGCTCGCGTTATTTGCTGACTAATTATTCTGATTCTCTTGCTATTATGGTTCAAGATATGGAAATGGGCGGCGAACTCAGAACGGCAAGTTCGTTGTCGGGCGGCGAGACGTTCCTAGTGTCGCTGGCATTGGCCTTGGGACTTACTTCGCTCAGCGACAATCATTTCAATACTGATATGCTTTTTATCGATGAAGGATTCGGAACTCTCGATTCCGACTCGCTTGATATGGTGATGAATACCTTGGAAAATCTTCATAATATCGGTCGTAGAGTGGGAATTATCTCGCATGTGGATACGTTGAAAGAACGTATTCCTGCTCAGATTCAATTGATTAGAGAAGGAAAATCAGCGAGCCGAGTTCAGGTGGTTAGGAATTAGGAGTTAGGAGTTTGATTGGATTATGAATTATGCATTATGAATTAATATGAATGTACTTTTTTTTATAATAGGTTTGGTGATTGGTGCTCTTTTGGTTGGTTTTGTATTGAAATCTAAAAACAGCAGTTTGCGGACGCAGATTGATATGATGAAAGAGCAAGAGCTTAAAAATGAAGAGCTTAGAAATAAGCAGTTTGAATCTCAGATTGAAACGCTGAAATCCGAATTGCAGAGTGCGACGGAAAAACTCCTGCATCAAAGAGAAGAGTCTTTGGTTAAAGCCAATAATATTCAATTAGATGCGGTTTTGAATCCTTTGAAGAATGAGATTGAAGGAATGAAGAAGTCTATGACGGATAATCTGAAGACTAATTCAGAAAACAAAGCGAGTTTGGAAAAGGCTATAGAAGAGCTTATGAAACGTACGCAAGATATTGGTAATGATGCAAATAATCTGGCTAAGGCTCTTAAAAACGAATCTAAAACCCAAGGAAATTGGGGCGAACTTATACTTGAAAATATTTTGGAAAAATCGGGCTTGACAGAAGGCGAGCATTATGAAAAACAGACAACTTTGAAGGATTCAAGAGGTAATATGGTTTTTCATGATGAAACTGGCTCCAGACTTATCCCTGACGTTGTAGTGCATTATCCTGATAATAAAGACCTTGTCATCGATTCCAAAGTGTCGCTGACGGCTTTTGTTGATTATTGTAATGCTTCTGATGATAAAGAAAAATCGATTGCTTTGAAGCGTCATTTGCAAAGTATGAAGGCTCATTATAAGGAATTGCAGAAGAAAAACTATTCTTCTTATATCAAATCTCCGCGCGTAAGTCTTGATTATGTCGTTATGTTCGTGCCAAATGAATCGGCGATGCAACTTGCACTGTATGAGGATGGTGCGTTGTGGCGCGAGGCCTTTGAAAACGGTGTGTTTATTACGAGTGAGCAGAATCTGCTGGCTCTTCTGAGAATGATACAGCTCGCGTGGTCGCAGGTGAAACAGGCGAGAAATCAGCAGGAGATATTTGATGAGGTGAATAAGTTGCTGGATAGAGTGGGTGATTTTATGAAAAGATACGAGGATTTAGGTAAGAAAATAGAAAGTCTTCAGGGAAGCTACGACGATACTAAGAAAAAATTATATTCTGGAAATCAAAGTGTTGTGAAGGCTGCTGAGAAACTTATCGATATGGGAGGAAAGAGTGATAGATTGATTAGGAATTAGGTATGTAGCATTCTAAATGAATTTTTTTGATGGAGGATTTTAATATGTAAATATGTCATATATTTGCATAGTTATTATTTAATATTTACAGTATGAAACGTTTTTATTTTATAATGTTATTTTGTGCTTTTTTCGTGTTTAAGTCTAACGAAATCAATGCACAGCAGAAACCGATATGGTTGGATGGCTATTATGATGAAACTTCGACTTCGTATTTGAAAGTGCTTGTTGGAACATCAAATCACAGCTATGATTACGCTCGTGAAAATGCAATGAAGCAGTTGTTTAAGGATAATGTGCTTGATTCTGATGTTGAGATTAAGATGTACGGCGACATGTTCGACATCAAAAGTAATAATAAAGTAAGAATAAAAGCTCGAGTAATTGCTGAGTATCGTGAGAAGATAGCTTATGATCATATTTGTCATATTTTGGTTCAGGTCGCTAAAGACCCTTCGTATGATTTTGATAAGGTTGTTATTTCTGACAGTTATCCGTTCACGGCAAGGGTTTTCCTCCCAGGAATGGCGCAGATTCATAAAGGTCAAACAACGAAAGGCGTGTGTTTCATTGCAGGAGAAATAGCCTTTGTTGGAAGTGCTGTCGTATCGCATGCATTGATGAAAACGAATATAAACAACATATCTTCAACGCATAACTCATCATTAAAATACCAATATACAAGAAACGCAAATACTTGTCAGACTGTGCGTAATATTTCAATAGCAGGAGCTGCTGCACTGTATGTGTGGAATGTAATTGACGGTATCGCTGCAAAAGGAGAAGAGGCTATCCATTTAGGACAAAATGGTATTTCAGTATCACCATATACGGATTTTAATTCAACGGGAATTGCATTGAACTTTAAATTTTAAATTATGAAGAAAATATTTGCATTTGTGTTTTTGTTGTCGTTATTGTCTTGCGACCCAATAGAATATGATATTTTTGGAACAATAGAAGGAACTGTTGTTGATAGTGAAACATCCGAGCCTGTCGGATATGTTTCGGTTGATCTTTCACCTGGCAGTAAAAATGTGATTACTTCTGACGATGGAAAATTTGTTTTTGCCGATTTGGATGCACAGCAATATTCTCTTAGTGTTCATAAAAACGGTTATGAATCAAATATTAGGACTGTAAAAGTCTTGTCAGGAGAGACGTCGGAAATCATGATAACAATAAAAAAGACGAATAATTGATTATGAAACGAATAATATCATTGCTTTCAACATTATTGATTTTAGTATCAATATTAAATTTAAATTCTTGTAAACCAGATTCGATAGAAGAACTCGGCTCTATTTATGGTATCGTTACTGATAAAGCTACTGGCGAGCCTGTTAAGAACGCAAATGTGCAGCTGCGTCCTTCTGGTGAGACAACGCTGACAGGAACAGACGGTCGTTATGAGTTCGTGGATTTGAAAAACGGAGAGTATTCTATAACTGTTTCAAAAACAGAATACACCGATTTGGTAGATGACTATGTGATAAAAGTCGAGGGATCTAAGGCAATGCGCCGTGACGTTCAAATAGAGAAGATTCCAGCCGTCTTGAGAATCCTTGACAGCGATGGCAATGATATTAATGAACTTAATTTCGGATATATGCAAGATGACAATGCTCGTATGTTTAGTATTTTTAATAATAGTACTGATGTGTTGGAATATGAGATTCTCAAGACTGCCGCATGGGTGTTGCATCTTAGCACTGAAAACGGTTCCTTGCAGCCAGGCACGACGAAGCCTGTAGTGGTGACAATAGATAGAAGCATGTTGTCGGAAGGTGGCAATGTCACGACATTGAATATATTGACTAATAATGGCGGTAAGCAGCTTACGCTTAAGGTGAATATGCCAGAAGACGATGGCGATGATAATGATGATAATGATGGTAATGATGATGGCAATGACGATGGTAACGGCGGCGAACCTGATGAACCTGGAAACCCAGAAGAGCCAGAGAATCCTAATGGCTCTGAAATCAATGGACATGAGTATGTTGACTTAGGATTGCCAAGCGGAATAAAATGGGCTACGTGCAACGTCGGCGCTTCTTCTCCAGAAATGCCTGGCGGATATTACGCTTGGGGCGAACTGGAAACCAAAGATAGCTATTACGAAAACAATTGCTCGACTTATAATATTGAAATGCTGGATATTTCTGGCAACCCTGACTATGACGTGGCTCGCTCAAAATGGGGCGCAACATGGAGAATGCCGAAATATTCTGAAGTGACAGAATTATTTAATAACTGCACAAGGGCAGAGGTTGAGATAAATGGCAGAAAATGCATCAAATTGACAAGCAGCATCAATGGCAAAAGCATCATTATGCCTCATACAGGATGGATAAGCGGAATGTCTAATGCGTATTATAATTCTTACGGAAGATATTGGTCATCTACACCTTATACATATAATGACTATAGCGCTTATTATTTTTCAAGCGCTGGCAGCGGCCTTTGGGAAAATGTGAGATCCTGGGGACTTAGCGTACGACCTGTTTCAAATTGATGTAAATAAATATATGCTATGAAAAAAATAATATCCTTGCTTGCTGTGATATTGGTTTTCGCATCGACGTTCAACTCGTGCGATCCTGTTGAAGAGGAAAAAGGCTCTATCTATGGCGTTGTCACCGACAAAGCTACCGGCGAGCCTGTGAAGAATGCTAACGTGCAGCTGCGTCCTATGGGCGAGACGACTCTTACTGGTACTGACGGACGTTATGAGTTTGCTGACTTGAAGGATGGCGATTATACATTGGTAGTCTCTAAAACCGAATACACCGACTTGATTGATGATTATGTCATTACTGTTAATGGTGGCAAGGCGATACGCCGTGACGTTCAGATAGAGAAGATTCCTGCTTTATTTAGAATCCTTGACGCAAGCGGTAATGACATCGAAGAACTCGATTTTGGAAGCATGGCTGATGATAACATTCGTTTGTTTAATATTTTTAACAACAGCACTTCCTCATTGGATTATGAAATTTATAAAACTGCAGCATGGGTGGTTAATGTCTCTTCTGATAATGGTGTTTTACAACCTGGTGCAACAAAATCTATTGTTGTGACTATTGATAGAACAATGTTGTCGTTGGGTAATAATGTTACTACTATGACGATAGTGACAAATAACGGCGGAAAACAACTTAAAATCAAGGCTAGAGTCTCTGATGGAAGTGATGATGACAACGATGATGAAAATGGCGAAGACCCTGATACTCCAGATGACCCTAGCGAACCGGATGGCGGTGGCGTATGTGTTGATTTAGGTTTACCTAGCGGATTGAAATGGGCTACGTGCAACGTAGGAGCAACGCGACCTGAAGAAGTTGGTAGTTATTATGGATGGGGAGAACTTGAGCCGAAATCGTATTATGATGAGTCTAGTAGCCCTACATACGGTCAAAACGTAGCGGATATATCGGGAAATGCGCAATATGATGTTGCTACGGCGCTTTGGGGAAATGGATGGAGAATGCCAACGCAAGCTGATTTCGAGGAATTGGCAAAAGAATGTACATGGAAACATACAAAGGTTGATGATATTTACGGAAATGATATCGAAGGACAAATGGTGACAGGTCCTAGTGGCAAAAGCATTTTCTTTCCTTTTACAGGTTATATGGCGTGGGAATCGCTGATATGGTCTTATAAAGCGTATTACTGGACTTCAACGCCTGATGGTAAAAATTATGCTCGTGGAATCACGTTCGATTATGATGCCGAGGATTATTTGATACTGCCAAACTACAAGTGGTATGGTTGCTGTATCCGTCCGGTGAAGAAATAGTGATAATATGGAAATGATAGAAAGCGCGTCAATTAAATGTTGATGCGCCTTTTTTGGCTCTGTCGTAAATTCCAGTGGGGATAATTGTAAAAAAGTATGTATCTTTGTGTTATGGGAAAGAGTAAAAATAAGATAGAAGATCCGTTGAAGTTGTTGCTGCCTAAGGCTGTATATGACTATTTTGAACTGGTAAACA
>JAFYNK010000064.1 GCA_017548125.1 Bacteroidales bacterium
GTCGCCGTGAGGTCCGCCGATGACAAACTTACCAGTCGGATTGACGAACAGCTTCATGTCAGGCTTGAAAAGAAGCTTCACACGTTGTGGCAAGAGCTTCTTAACTCTTGGAAGCAATATTGTTCTTACGTCGTTTTCTATTGTGCGGATCATAGCCTCGTCATCATCAAGGAACTCGTCATGTTGAGTTGAGATAACGATAGTATCGATGCGGAGAGGTTTCCAGTTAGGACCGTATTCTACTGTCACCTGTGACTTAGCGTCAGGGCGAAGATATTTCATCTTCTTGCCTTCGCGGCGAATCTGTGAGAGTTCGTGCAACAAGATGTGTGACAGTTCTATTGTAAGAGGCATGTAAGAATCAGTCTCTTTGCAAGCGAATCCGAACATCATACCTTGATCGCCGGCGCCTTGTTCTTCTTCCACGTTACGTTCAACGCCGCGGTTGATGTCTTGCGACTGTTCATGAATAGCAGAGATGATTCCGCATGACTTGCTGTCGAATTGATATTCTGCCTTGTTATAACCAATGTGTTCAATAACACGGCGAGCTGTCTTTTGAATATCCACATAGCCTGCAGATTTCACTTCGCCTGCGATGACGGCGAGACCTGTTGTCACCATAGTTTCGCAAGCAACTTTAGATTCAGGATCTTGACGAAGCATTTCGTCCAAGACAGCGTCAGAAATTTGATCGGCCACTTTATCAGGATGACCTTCTGAAACAGATTCAGATGTGAAATAATAACCCATAACAAATTAAATTTTGTGTTAAATAAATTAATTTGCGGAGAGTTTGAGATTGAAATAATAAGGAAAAAAACATTGTTTTAGCATTTTTTTCTTGTGGTTGCAATCAATCAAATCTTTCCACGTTTTTGTGGGTGCAAAGATACAACAGTTTTTTCAAACGTGTATGCATTTTTAGTAGAAAAATATTATTTTTGCAAAAAATAAAAACAGGTATGTCGATAATAGTTCAAAACGTAACGAAACAATACGATACACAGCTGGCGCTCAATGATGTATCATTAACGATAGGCAAGGGAGAGATAGTAGGATTATTAGGTCCTAACGGAGCTGGAAAATCCACATTGATGAAGATTATCACCTGCTTCATTCCACCCACCAAAGGCAGCGTCAGCGTTGAAGGCTACGACATCTGGGAACAATCGATGGAAGTACGCAAACGTGTAGGATATTTGCCGGAGCACAACCCTTTATATTTAGATATGTATGTAAAGGAATATCTGGCGTTCGTTGGCGGCATACATCAGCTAAAAGGAGAAACGCTGAACAAACGCATCAACGAGATGATAGAGATGACAGGATTAGGCATTGAGATGCACAAGAAAATCGGCGCATTATCAAAAGGTTACAGACAACGTGTCGGCCTAGCACAAGCCATGATACATAATCCTTCTGTTTTGATTTTAGACGAACCTACATCAGGATTAGACCCAAACCAGCTAATCGACATAAGAAACCTCATCAGAGACTTAGGCGAAGAAAAGACAGTCTTGCTATCGACACATATCATGCAAGAAGTCGAAGCGCTTTGCGATAGAATCATCATTATTAATAAAGGTGTCGTTGTTGCAAACGACAATATCGAGAACCTAACGAAAGAATCCGACAATGTTTTAATTGTTGAATTTGAAGGCAATATCACGATGGAGATGTTAAGCAACATTATTGGCTTGAAACAAGCAAAGGCCATCAGAGACAACCAATGGATATTGGAGTCAAAGGCAGACCTCGACATCAGACAAGACCTTATGCGCTGGGCGCTCAACAACAATATCATTATAAAGAGCATGCAGAGAGAAGAGACCAGCATAGAGGAATGCTTCCAGCGACTGACGAGAGTTTAGGTTAAGGTTTAAAGTTTAAGGTTTAAGGATGTAAAAAAAATACTTTAAACATTTAACCTTAAGCCTTAAACTATTTAAAAAAAATCTTTCCTAAGGTATTGTTTTATAACAAAAAAAGTTTTAATTTTGCACCCTGTTTTACAGAATAGAAAACAAATGTTGAATTAACAGCATAAATTATTATTAATCAAATGGATACATTAAGTTACAAAACAGTTAGCGTCAACAAAGAAAATGCCAACAAGAAATGGTACATCGTTGATGCTGAGGGCCAAGTACTTGGTAGATTAGCTTCAGAAGTAGCACAGGTCCTAAGAGGTAAGAGGAAGACATGCTTTACTCCCCACAGTGATTGTGGCGACAATGTCATAATTATCAATGCCGAGAAAGTCGTCCTCACCGGCAAAAAATTAACAGAAAAGACTTACGTTCACCACACAGGTTATCCTGGCGGTCAAAGATTCAGAACTGTAGAAGAGCAATTGAAGAGAAAGCCAATCGCAGTTCTTGAACATGCTATCAAGGGAATGCTTCCAAAGACAGTTCTTGGAAACGCATTATTCCGTAATTTGTACGTTTATGCAGGTCCTGACCACAAACATCAGGCACAGCAACCAATTGAACTTAAAATCAACACCAAATAATTATCATGGAAGTAATCAACGCTTTAGGTAGAAGAAAGACTGCTGTTGCACGTATTTATGTAAAAGCAGGTAACGGAAACATTACGATTAACAAGCGCGACTATAAGGAATATTTCCCAACAAGTATCCTTCACTACGTTGTTGAACAACCTTTAATGTTAACAGAAACACTCGGTCAATTCGACATTAAAGTCAACCTCGATGGTGGTGGTATCAACGGACAAGCAGAGGCATTGCGTTTAGCTATCAGCCGTGCATTGTGCGAAATCAATCCTGAATATCGTCCTATCCTTAAGGCAAAAGGTTTAATGCGTCGTGACCCACGTATGGTCGAACGTAAGAAACCAGGTCAGCCAAAAGCACGTAAGAAATTCCAATTCAGCAAACGTTAGTCTATCAAAAGGCAAGCATTTGTGTTTAGTATCCAAATTGCTGAGATCTATTAAGCTACTCAGCGATTGCATCAGTGAAAGTAAACATTTAAAAGTATTAACACATGACACAAGTAACATTCGAACAATTATTAGATGCAGGTTGTCACTTTGGACACTTGAGAAGAAAGTGGAATCCAAACATGGCTCCTTACATCTTCATGGAACGTAATGGTATCCATATTATAGACTTATATAAAACACAAGCCAAAATTGACGAAGCAGCTAACGCAGTACGTCAATTAGCAAGATCAGGTAAAAAAATCCTCTTCGTTGCAACAAAAAAACAAGCAAAAGACATCGTTGCTGAACTCGTAAAGAAAGTCAACATGCCTTACGTAACAGAACGTTGGCCAGGTGGTATGCTCACCAACTTCTCTACAATCCGTAAAGCAGTTCGCAAAATGGTTAGCATCGACAAGATGATGGCAAGCAGCGCATTCAACAACCTTTCAAAACGTGAACGTTTACAAATCGAACGTGAACGCGAAAAGTTAAACAAGAACTTAGGTAGTATCGCTGACCTCAACCGTCTCCCAAGCGCAGTATTCGTTGTTGACGTTATTAAAGAACATATCGCTATAGCAGAAGCTAGAAAACTTAACATCCCTACTTTCGCTATCGTTGATACAAACTCAAACCCTAACCTCATCGACTTCCCAATCCCAGCTAACGATGACGCTTCAAAATCAATCGAACTTATCGTAAGCAAAATGGTTGAAGCTATTGAAGAAGGTTTGACAGAACGCAAAAACTCACGCGATAAAGAAGACATCATTGAAGACGAAATGATGGACGACGAAAACGTAATGGAAAACAAGGGCGAAGAAGAAGAAAAAGAAGAAAGACGTCCAAGAAGACCACGTAAAGCCGTTAACAAAAAATAAATAAACCTTTAACACAATTTATTATGAACATTACAGCTGCTCAAGTTAACGAACTTAGACAAATGACAGGCGCAGGCATGATGGATTGCAAAAAAGCTCTCGTTGAATGCAATGGCGACCAACAAGCTGCTATCGACTACCTCCGTAAAAAAGGTCAAAAAATAGCTATGAAAAGAGCTGACCGCGATGCTACTGAAGGTTGCGTAATATCAAAAGCAACTGAAGACCACAAATTCGCTGCTGTCATTATGTTAAACTGTGAAACAGACTTCGTTGGTGCTAACGCTGATTTCGTTGGTACAGCAAAACAACTCCTCGACTTCGCAGTAGAAAATAGAATAAAAGATATCGAAGCTCTCAATGCTGCTACAATCAATGGCCAAACACTTGAAGCTATCGTTACAGACCTTACAGCTAAAACAGGTGAAAAAGTTCAAGTTGGTAAATACTTCGCTATCGAAGGTGAATTCGTAACAAACTACAATCACCAAGGTAACCGCCTCGCTACTATCGTTGGTTTCAACAAATCATTCGACAGCATCGAAGAAATCGCTCACGAAGTAGCTCTCCAAATCGCTGCTATGGACCCAGTCGCTATCGATGAAAACGACGTACCACAAGCAACAAAAGATAACGAATACAACGTCGCTATCGAAAAAACTAAACAAGAACAAATCCAAAAAGCTGTTGAAGTAGCTTTGAAAAAAGCAGGTATCAACCCAGCTCACGTTGACTCTGATGACCACATCAACTCAAACATGGCTAAAGGTTGGATCACTGAAGAAGACGCTGCTAAAGCTCGCGAAATTAAAGAACAAGTCGCAGCTGAAAAAGCTGATAGCCTCAACATGACAATGATTGAAAATATCGCTAAAGGCCGCCTCGCAAAATTCTTCAAAGAAAACTGCTTACTCGACCAAGTATCACTCATCGCTGACCCTAAAACAGTTCGCGAATATATCCAAGCTGGTGATAAAGAAGCAACAGTTACTGCTTTCAACCGCGTAAAATTAGGCTAAGCTTTTATATTTGGCTAATGGCTAAAGATAAAAATCCCGATTCAGAAATGAGTCGGGATTTTTTTTGCATTAATAACACCTCAACTAATCAATTAGTTAAGCTTTTTTATGCATAAATTTGCATAACTTTTTTTCTTTATTTTTTTCATAAATTATTATACATTTGCAATCGAAATCAATAGAAAAAAACAAAGTAAAGCATTAACACAACTTTATGAGAAAGATATTTACCGTAGTTTTATCACTACTCATTATTTTAACATCTTGCACAAAAAAACAAAAATACAATGTCTTTTCACCTAAATTCGAAAAGACACGTCACTTCCTTACCAATAAAGTTGACAGCGCTCTTTATATGCTGATGGATGTAAAAGACTCTATAAATACATATTACAAAGACCCTTATTTCGTTAACGAATATCATATCCTCCTGGCAGAAGCTCAATTCAAAAACCAAATAAAACAAGCAAACCATAAAGAAGTTGAACAAGCAACAAAATTCTACGACAGCCTATTTAACATCTATAAAAAAGATAAAAACCTATCATTCCAAACAGCAAGAGCTCATTATTACAAAGCCGTAGGCGAAACAGAAATCGACAACATTGTGGAAAGTTGTGAAGATTATTTAACCTCACTTAAAATAATGAAAAACTGCTTCAAAGCTAAAGACCTCAACTACGAGAAAAACAGATTCATCGCTCTTATATACACACGCCTCGGCACTCTTTATTCCAACGAATATTACTTCGACATCGCGTTGGACTACTACCACAACTCATATATATCATTCAAATATATCAGCGACACCACCTCTTACCTTTATTCTTCGGCAAGAATAGGTAAATCATACCAGTCAATAAATGAAATGGAAAACGCCAAGTTCTGGTATAAAAACACTATCTCCGAAGCTTCAGAAAAAAACTACGTTTAGGTGGGTTCTATTTATTATCAATTTTCCTACATCAATGGATAGAACCCATTTTTCCACATCTGTAGTTTGATTTATTTCTTAAAAAACTCTCCCGATAAATTCGTCAATCGAACAATTTATCGAGACAAGCATTCTA
>JAFYNK010000065.1 GCA_017548125.1 Bacteroidales bacterium
ACAGAAAGCGGAAACGTTGTTAAGAAGGTTGTTAAGAAATAAGAAATTCAGAATAGTCCCTTCAGGGACGAAAGACCATCTCGCGTATTTGCACGTATTTTTTTTGTAGATAATCTCACGTAGAGCCGCACCGCCGTGCGGTTTTTTTTATTTTTAATATTTTTTTTCAAAGGTCTTGTTTTTTTGAAATTAAATTTTAAAATTTGCGGTATCTTTATCATATAAGAAAATCATGATATGGGAGATGCGGTTCTGCCTGTTTCGTGATTGAGTATTAAAGTGAACCACTACATTAAAATTCAACATTATGAAAAAAACTTTACTATTTACACTAGCATTATTGCTCTCAGTAACAATGTTCGCTCAAAACAGAGCTGGTTACATCAGCCAACATTTCGATGGTGAAACAATGCCAGAAGGATGGACAATCTCAGGACTTGGAACAGGCAACTGGTCAATCGCACAAAGCAACCAAGCTGGCGGCGAAGCCAACGAATTGACATTATACTGGAGCCCACAGTTCAACGGCATCTCACGCGTTGTATCTCCAGCTATCGACTTGACAAATGCTCAAGAACTCGTTGTTTCATTCAAACACTACCTCGACAACTACTCAGGTTCCAACGCTATCGGTGTTGCAACATCATCAGACGGCACAACATGGAACAAAGCATGGGAAAAGAGCTATTCAGCAACAGGCCAATATACAGTAAACGAAATCATCACCACACCTGATATGGGTAAAAACAATGTATATTTCTGTCTTTACTTCAACGGTGATGCTTACAACATCAACAACTGGTATTTCGATGACATCGAAGTCTTCTCACAAGAAAACCTCGACCTCAAGTTAGCAAGCATCGACGTAGCAGGCATGAAAGGCGCTGGTAACACAGACATCACTTTCACTGTACAAAACATCGGCAAGACAACAGTTGATACATTTGAAGCAACATTCAACTCAGGCATTGAAGGCGATTCTGACATAACAGAAACATTCACAGCCAACCTCGAACCAATGGCTTCAAAACAATTCACATTCTCAGAAAAAGTATTCTACAACCCAGGTGCATATAACTTACCAATCTCTATCAATAAGGTAAACGACGTTGAAGACGATGACGCAGCAAACAACGAATTAGAAAAAGAAGTATTAGTCGCTTTAGGCGAGACACAAAGAATTGTTATGATTGAACACTTCTCAAGCTCAACATGCGGACCATGTGTATCAGTCAACTACGCAATGAACCAGCTCACAGCAGCTAACCCTGGCAAATTCACTTACGCAAAATATCAAATGAACTGGCCTGGTTCTGGTGACGCTTACTACACAGAAGAAGGTGGCACAAGAAGAAACTACTACGGCGTTAACGCTGTTCCAATGTTGTTCTTCGACGGCCAAAATGTCAGCAGCGGCAACCAAACAACATTAGATCAATATTACAACAAAGCAGCATTCGCTGACGTAAGAGGTTCTTTCACTATCGAAGGCAGCACTATCAACATCATCGCTGACTTCATGTCATACGTACAAATGGACAATGTAAGAGCATTCGTAGTCGTTAACGAAAAAGAAACAACAGGCAACGTTGGCAGCAACGGTGAGACATCATTCCACCATGTCATGATGAAGATGTTAGACGGCGCTAACGGCAACCAAATCGCTATCAACGCTGGCGAATACAAACGCAAAGAGTTCTCTTTCAATATGGCATCAACAAACGTTGAAGACATGAACGACCTCGAAGTAGCATTATGGTTACAAGACTTCTCAACAAAAGAAATGTACAACAGCCACTTCGCATACGAATACACAGAACACGCTTATCCAGTACAAAACCACACAATGACAGCTGACGGCAACGACCTCGTTGTTACATGGGAAGCTCCAGAAGCTGGCACACCAACAGGTTATATGGTAAAAGTCAACGGTGAAGTAAAAGAAGAAAACACAACAAACATGTCATACACAATAGCTAACGCTGAAGGATTGAACATCGCTGAAGTTATCGCATTATACGGCGACAAATCATCAGTTCCTACAATCTCATCATCAGCAACAGACAACGACGGCGACGATGACGGCGACGATGATGGTGACGATGATAACGATGAAGCTATCGAAGAAATCAACAACAGCTTCGTAATCTATCCTAACCCTGTTAAGGATGTTGTCATGATTCAAGGCAACAACATCAACAGCGTTGGCGTTTACAACAGCGTTGGCGTATTGGTTGAAAGAATCGAAGTTGCAGGCAACGAAGTTGAAATCAACATGAACGACTACAACACAGGTATCTATTTCGTTCAAGTTAACACAGAAAACGGAACAGCTACACGTAAAGTTGTTAAATTATAATATAGTAATGTAGTTATGAAGTAAAGGAGTGATGGAGTGAATATACTTCGTCACTCCTTTTTTTATCAATTATTAATAAAGCTAAAGGGGACTAGAGGGAAGAGAGGATCTTTTCTCTAGTCCTTTTTTTGAATTGAAAATTGAAAGTTGGCGGTCAGCAGTAAGTTTCTGTCGTACCTTCGGCACTCTGATTATGGTATAATCTTATATTGCAGGGGTTCCGTGCTTCGCACTTCACCGCCTGCCTGGGAACTGACGTCCTTTCAGGACTTTTTTGAATTGAAAATGGAAAATTAAAAGAATATCGATTTGTTTCATACAATAATTATAAGGCGTACTGATGATTAATAAACATTAACAAATTATCATTGATACGTTTTGTTTTTGCAATAATTTTTCAACAATCTTTATTTCTTAAAAT
>JAFYNK010000066.1 GCA_017548125.1 Bacteroidales bacterium
ATTCATAATTAAAAAAAACTTGTTATCTTGTTGACTTGTTGTCTTGTTGACTTTTTTTATTATATTTGCAAGTTTTACATACATACTAAATAAATATATATAATATTATCATTTTATGAACGATAACACAAATAATAAAGGCAATAACAAACAAGGATATAAAAAGAAATTTTATCCAAAGAAGAAATGGAATAACAACAAGAACAAAAACCATAACACCGCTGATAATCAAAACGATGAAACACTTCAAGAAGAAGAATTGATTGAAACAGTCGAGCTGACAGAAGAGACTGCCGTTGATATTGAAGCCAATGTCACTACTGAAGAAGCTGTTGAAAACGAGGAAAAGACAGCGGAAAGCGTAGAAGAAAAAAACGCTGCTCCAGCAAAGAAATTCGTCAAAGACGAAGAAGATGAAAAAGAAGACTTCAACAAGCCTGAAGACACCAACGAAGAATATCTCAAGATAGAATGGCCTCTTCATGACAATATGAAACTATCTCCAGACTTCCACAGAGGCTGCCGTCTTAAAGCAGACGAATATTCAGTAGGCTCAAACGTCTTACGTCACAGCCAGTGTAAATTAGACAGTTTCAACTGGTTGAAAGACTATCACGAAACAGCATACGAAGGAGAACTTCTTGTGGCTGAGGTTCGTTTCAAAAACGACAGAAAAGACTTCTACAGCTATCCTTCTGAACTCGAATTGATTGAAGGCGAACTGGTTGCCGTCGAGACTGCTATCGGCCATGATATTGGCATCGTAACAATGGTTGGCACTCTAGTTGAAAGACAAAGAAAACGTAAAAACAGCACATGTCCAGTCAATGAGTTGAAAAAGATCTATCGTAGAGCTCGCATCACCGACGTCGAGAAGTTTCTGGAATCCGTGAGACAAGAAGAGCGCACTTTGTATCGCAGCCGCGGGATAGCTCTCAACCTTAACTTAGACATGAAACTCAACGACATCGAATATCAAGGCGACAGAACAAAGGCTATCTTCTACTACACCGCCGACGGTCGTGTTGACTTCCGCGAACTCATCAAGAAGCTCGCTGAAGAGTTTCATATCAGAGTCGAGATGCGCCAGATAGGCTTCCGCCAAGAGTCAGCCAAACTCGGCGGAATAGGTTCTTGCGGACGCGAATTATGCTGCAGCTCCTGGATTACAAACTTCCAGTCCGTCACAACAAACGTTGCAAGAATACAGCAGCTCTCTCCTAACCCACAAAAACTCGCAGGACAATGCGGCAAACTTAAATGCTGCCTCAACTACGAATACGACACTTATATCGAAACACTCAAATCATTCCCTGACAATCATATCAACCTTAAAACAAAGAAAGGCGAAGCATTCTATCAAAAGAGCGACATCTTCAAAGGCCTGATGTGGTATTCTTACGTGTTCGACAAAGGCAATATGCTGGCTATACCTGCCGAAAAAGTCAAGGAAATAATAGACATGAACAACAAGGGCAAATTCCCTGAACAACTTGAAGACTACGCATTCAGCAAAGAACAACGTAACACCGAATACGGCGAAGACGGCAACAACGTAGATTTAAGCAAACTCGAATAGTCCATGAAGAAGATCCTGAAATATATCTTAATATTACTGACAACGATAAGCGTTTCTTCCTGCGTTGACAACAGCATCATCTTCGATGAAAGCGTAATAATCAGCAAGTCAACATGGAATCAGGACGATTTGCCATATTTCGATGTCAACGTGGATGATACAACTTCAAGCTACGCTTTCTACCTTAATCTAAGACATCTGGAAAATTATCGCTACAGCAACTTCTATATGTTCTTACATACCACTTTCCCTAACGGAAGCCAGACTCACGACACCATCGAATGTATTCTGGCATATCCTGACGGACGCTGGATTGGAAAAGGAAGCGGCAGCATGAGAACTTCAAAAATACTATTAAACAACAACTTACAATTCCCTCTTAAAGGCAATTATCATTTCGAGATAGAACAAGCCATGAGAGACGCCGAACTGAAAGGCATCACCGATATTGGAGTGAGGTTTGAGAAAGTTGAAAACTGATTTTTTTAAAATTTTCTAAAGTTCTAAAATTCTAAAAAATGGCTGAGGTTAAAAAAGAAGATAAAGCAAAAGACAAAAAGAAAAAGAACGTCAAGGCTGAAGGAAAAGGCATACGTTGGTATCTAATAGTTTTATGGTCGATGTTCGGCATTGCCGTGACATGCGGTTTTGGATTGTTTTATGGAATCAGCAACGAATGGTTCGGCGATATGCCAACCTTCGAGGAGCTGGAAAATCCATCAACGAACCTCGCCACAGAGATCATCTCCGCCGACGGCAAGGTCCTCGGAACATATTACATCGAGAATCGTTCCAACGTCAGTTACAGCGAGTTGTCACCTCATCTCGTCAACGCTCTTATCGCCATTGAAGACATCAGATTTTACGAACACTCTGGCATCGACCAAAGAGCATTGCTGCGCGTCGTATTCGGTCTGGCAACAGGCAACGACAAAGGCGGCGGCAGTACATTAACGCAGCAGCTTGCAAAGAACCTCTTCCCTCGCGGAGAAAACCTCAGTACTCCGCAACTCGTCATACGCAAGTTCCAAGAATGGGTCACAGCAACAAAATTGGAATACAATTATTCCAAAGATGAAATCATAGCGATGTACCTCAACACCGTTTTCTACGGACATAATGCATACGGCATCAAAAAGGCTTCCGAGACATTCTTCAACGTTGAGCCTAAAGACTTAAACATAGAACAAGCCGCATTCCTCGCTGGCGTGGTAAACGCTCCTTCACGTTTTAGCCCAATAAGAAACCCAGAGAGAGCGATAAGCCGCAGAAACTTAGTAATCAGCCAGATGGCTACATACGGATTCATCACAGAACAAGAACGCGACTCCATATCACAAATACCTATCGATATGTCTGAGTTCGGCGTCTTGGACCATAACAGCGGACAAGCCACATATCTCCGTGAATATCTTAGAGGAACATTGACAGAATGGGCAAAGAACCACACCAAGCCTGACGGAACTCCATATAACATTTATAAAGACGGCTTGAAAATTTACACTACAATAGACTCAAGGATGCAACGTTATGCAGAAGAAGCCGTTAGAGAACATCTGTCTTTAGACTTACAGCCAGCTTTCAACAAGCACTGGAAAGGATATACCAACGCGCCATTCTCGCTCGAAGAAGAAGAAATAGAAAATCTTATGGAACTGTCGATGAGACGCTCGGAACGTTATCGCGTGATGAAAAACGCCGGCATCAGCATAGACTCAATAAGAAAGAACTTCAACAAGCCAACTAAGATGACCGTATTCTCATGGAACGGACCGATAGACACCATAATGACACCTATGGATTCAATGCGTTATTATAAGTCGTTCCTACAGTCATCATTGATGTCGATTGAATCACATACCGGTCATGTGAAGGCTTACGTAGGCGGCATCGATTATAAATATTTCAAATACGACCATGTCACACAGGCACGCCGACAGGTCGGCTCCACCTTCAAGCCTTTCCTCTACTCCTTGGCGATGCAAGAAGGCGAATACACTCCTTGTACAAAAGTCCCTAACATCAGCTACAGCATAGAGATGCCTGACGGCAAATTCTGGGAGCCAAGAGACGCTGGAAAGACCATGTTCGGCGAAGAGGTGACATTGAAATGGGCATTGGCTCATTCTAACAACAGAATATCAACTTACCTCATGAAACGTTTCGGCCCTGAAGCCGTCATACAAATGGCTCGCCGCATGGGCGTCACCTCCCACATCGACGCTGTGCCGTCTATATGCCTAGGCGTCTGCGACTTATCATTATACGAAATGGTCGGAGCGATGAACACTTTCGCTAACAGAGGCGTTTATGTCAAGCCTATATTCATCACCAAGATAGAAGATAAAAACGGTAATGTGATAGAATATTTCCACACAGAACAAGTGGAAGCTATGGACGATGTCACAGCTTATAAAATGATAGAACTCATGAAAGGCGTTGTACAAAGCGGAACAGGCGTACGTCTGAAATACAAATACGGACTAAAAAATCCTATCGCCGGCAAGACAGGCACCACACAGAACCAAAGCGACGGCTGGTTCATGGGAATCACCCCTGACCTTACAACAGGCGTCTGGACAGGTGCAGAAGACAGAGCGGTTCACTTCAGAACAATAGGATTGGGCCAAGGCTCCAATATGGCATTGCCTGTCTGGGCTATATATATGAAGAAAATATACGCCGACAGCACTTTAAACATCAGCCAAGGCGACTTCGAAAAACCACTCAGCGACGTGGCTTTGGAATTTGACTGCGAACTATACGAACAAGAACAAAGTCAGAAGAATACAGTAGTGGCAGAGGAGGATGAGTTTTAGGATAGGAATTGAGGGTATGAGGAACTGAGGATTTGAGGAGTTAAGGTGGAGGGGTTGGAAAAAATAATGTAACGAATAATACTTTTATAAGTAGAAATATATAGATTTAAAATAATGAAAATGATTCTGAATTTCTGAGATATGAGCTTCTGAGATTTTAAATTCGACTAAAATCCTCAGTTCTTTAGTTCCTCAGATCCTCGGATCCAAAAAATAAAAAGTTATGGCATCAAATTTCGTCGATTATGTAAAGGTCTTCTGTCGTTCAGGTAATGGCGGAGGCGGTTCAATGCACTTTCATCGTGCTAAATATGTTCCTAAAGGCGGTCCTGACGGTGGCGACGGCGGCAAAGGCGGCGACGTCATCATGAGAGGCAACGCTCAGTTGTGGACATTATTACACCTTCGTTACACCAAACACCTCTTCGCTGAAGACGGCGGCCATGGCGGCGACGCATTACGCACTGGTGCCAACGGAAAAAATATCTATATCGATGTGCCTATCGGAACAATAGCTTACGACGCTGAGACACGCGAGCCTCTCGGTGAGATTTCTGAAGACAAACAAGAGATAGTCATCATGAAAGGCGGACGCGGCGGAAAAGGCAACGCTTTCTTCAAGTCAGCGACAATGCAAGCCCCTAAATTCGCTCAGCCTGGCGAGCCTTGCCAAGAAGGATGGATCATCATCGAGTTAAAACTCCTCGCCGACGTAGGTCTCGTCGGTTTCCCTAACGCCGGCAAATCAACACTGCTCTCAGTGGTGTCGGCAGCTAAACCTGAGATAGCTGACTATCCTTTCACAACATTGACACCTAACCTGGGCATCGTGCCTTATTACGATATGAAGTCTTTCATCATGGCCGACATCCCTGGCATCATCGAAGGCGCCGCTGAAGGAAAAGGCCTTGGCCTCCGTTTCTTGCGTCACATCGAACGTAACTCCATATTATTGTTCATGGTGGCAGGCGACAGCGAAAACGTCAAAGGAACTTACGACATCTTGCTTAAAGAACTTAAGAAATATAACCCTGAACTGCTCGACAAAAAACGCATACTCGCTATCAGCAAAAGCGACCTCATCGATGAGCAGCAAAGAAAAGACATCAAAAAACACCTTCCTAAAAAGGTGCCTCATATCTTCATTAGCTCAGCATTAGGCGAAGGTATTAAAGAACTGAAAGACTTGATCTGGCAAAGCATTAATAATGAGGAAGTAGAGGGTTGAGAGAAAGTAGAGGACTTAGAGGGTTGTTGAGGTACTTTGAAACCAACTTCTCATTCCTAATTTCTAATTCCTCATTCCTAATTTAAGAAGGTAATGTTGTCAAAGTTAAAAGTCATATTATCACTTATATTATTAGCTCATGGCTCAGGACTCTTTGCTCAGAGCCACGAGCTAAATAATACATTAAAAGAAAACAACAGAATCATCAAGACGATGCTCGACTATAGATATAAAGGTGGCAGCGGCGCTTTCGAACGCGACTTCTTCATCTATGTCGATTACAACCAAATATCTAGACAAAGCTGCACTGTAGGAACAACGATAATGGTGTTTGACGTTCATTGCGACGGAACTCTCGGCGAGTTCAGCATCATCAACCCTCTCAACGACTACATCAGCTCTCAGCTTCAGAAATTCTTCATCATGACCAAAAACAAATGGAACGAATGCAGCAACAGCGACTACGAATATTTCGAGATACCTATATTGTTCACAATAGAAGGATTGCAGACTGAAGCAGTAGGATTTATAACCAATTATGCCGACAAGGAAGGTTATCCTTGCAAAGGCGATAATTATTATCACGATGAATTTCAACGCTTCAAGGAAAAGAAACCAGAAAAAGCCCTCAAAGCGATGGAAGAACTCATAAGAAGAAACCCTTACAACGAGCTTTACATCAACGAAAAAGAAAATCTCTTAAAGGATTTTCCTAAGTTGAAAAAACATTAAAGTACCATTAAACCGTTATCTGTTCTTCGTTCAATAGCTCAACGGTTCAAAGTTTAAAACATGATAGATTACTTAACAAATATTGACACTGATTTATTTCTGTTTCTAAACGGACTTCATGTCGATTGGCTCGATCCTGTCATGACTTTCATCTCTGGGAAAGTCACGTGGGCTCCGTTATACATCGTATTGTTATATCTCGTCATAAAGAAATACAAGAAGCAAAGCATATTAATTATAATAGGTATAATATTGTTGATTGTCTGTTCTGATCAGGTTTCGTCTAGTATTTTCAAGCCGCTTTTTGAACGGCCGCGTCCATGTCATAACGAAGCTATAAAAGATTTGGTATATCTTCCAAACGGACACTGCGGCGGCGCTTACGGTTTCATCTCATCACATGCATGCAACACATTCGCATTGGCAACATTTCTTACATTAATATTAAAAAGGTATTACAGAAAAATCGCCTGGGTTTTGTTCATCTGGGCTACGTTAGTCGCTTATAGCAGAATATACATGGGCGTGCATTACCCTGGCGACGTCATAGTTGGCGCAGCAATAGGTGTTATAATAGGAATCGTCATTGGAAAAATCGTTGATAAAATCAACAAGGCTACACAAAAATAAAAAAGCTTACGATATAAAAAAAACGGCTGCGTATTTGATAATAAGCAGCCGTTAGTATTTAATATCCTTAAATTATAATTCTACATTTCTCATATCACCTGAACGTAAAAATTCTTCATGGAATGAGAAAGCCTTATTAAGGTTATGGTGAATATGTCCCTTTGAGCTTATTTCAAGATATTTTCTCAACATTGGACGATAATCTGGATGAGCGCAGTTTTCAATAATGGCTTCTGCTCTTTGCATTGGGTCCTTGCCTCTCAAATCAGCTACGCCCCATTCTGTGATGAGAACCTTAACAGAATGTTCGCTGTGATCTTGGTGAGAAACCATAGGAACGATTGAACTGATCATTCCGTCTTTTGCTACTGAAGGGCATGTGAATATTGACAAATAAGCATTACGTGTAAAGTCGCCAGAACCGCCAATACCGTTCATCAATTTTGTTCCGCAGACGTGAGTGCTGTTTACGTTGCCAAAGATGTCAGCTTCAATAGCGGTGTTCATTGTGATAAGACCTAAACGATGTACCATCTCTGGATTATTACTAATTTCAGAAGGACGAAGTACAAGTTTATCGCGATAGAAGTCGAGGTTTTTAAACACTTCACTAGCAAGAGTATCGCTGATGCTCAATGAACAAGTACTTGCGAAAGTACATCTGCCTTCTTTCATAAGGCTGATAACAGAATCCTGAACGACTTCTGTGTACATTTGGAAGTTAGGGATTTCTTTATTTTCGCCCAAGCAGCTCAACACAGCATTTGCGATGTTGCCAACGCCTGATTGTAATGGCAAGAACTCAGCAGGAATACGACCTGTTCTAAGTTGTTCAGCGAGGAAGTCACTGACGTTCTTACCGATTTTCATTGTAACCTCATTGAGAGTATCGAAATCTTTGACGCCATCAGAAAGGTCTGTCTCAACGATGCCGATAATCTTTTCAGGTTCAACTTGAATATATGGAGTTCCTATACGGTCGTTTGGTTTGTAAATAGGTACTTCTCTTCTATAAGGAGGATCTAATGGCTCATAAATATCGTGGAATCCCAACAAGTCTTCTGGAAGGTGGTGGTTCAACTCTATTATTATTCTCTTTGCCATACGGCATACTGTTGGAGCAATACCTACGCCTGTTCCGAGATAAATCTTACCGTCGTCAGTGATATGAGAAGCTTCAATAATAGCGATGTCAACATTTCCAAAAGCGTTATAACGCATTTTAGGAGCCAGTTCAGAAAGATGCAAATCAAAGAAAGGAACAGAACCTTGGTTGATGGCTGAACGCATATCGCCACATGATTGGTATGGAGTTCTGAATTTTATTGCTTTGGCACGTGCAAGAGCTCCATCGAGTCTGTCGCTTGTTGATGCGCCAGTGAACATTCCTATTTGAAATGGACGACCTGCTGCATGTTCGCTTTCTGCTTTTTGTGCAATAGCCATTGGAATAACTTTTGGACTACCTGATGCTGTAAATCCGCTAAATCCAACATTATCATCATGGTTTATGTAAGAAGCTGCTTCCTCTGCAGTAATGATTTTGTATCTCATAGTAATTTATTATGTTATTATTTGTTTTTTAACAGAATGCAAAGATTGTAATTTTATTTCAATTTTAAAAATATTTTTTTGAAAAAAATAACATCTCAATATAATTTTTAATCAATTTTCAATTTTCTTGCTTCATTCATGAAATCTCCAGGTGACTTCTACAGATTCCATATCAGAAAATATTTTGACAATCAAGACAAAAACTTTTTCATGAATTATGTTTTTTCTTGAAACATTTTCCTTTTGTCTTATGTTTTTTTTATTACTTTTGCGCTCGGAAATAATAGTAAACACTTTTACTATATATTATTTTACTTATTAGAGAATAAAGCCTATGTCATCTGACACATTATATAAAGGACATCTATACGAGAAACTTCAAGAAGATTACCGCATAAAGGAAGGATTAAAAGCCTGCATGAATTGCGGAGTCTGCACAGCGGTCTGTCCTGCCGCCGAATTTTACAGATATAATCCTAAAAACATTGTCAACATTGTTCAACGCAAGGATGAAGAAGAACTTGAGACATTGTTAAAAAGCGACACTATATGGTACTGCGGCGAATGCATGTCGTGCGTAACGCGCTGTCCCAGAGGCAATGCTCCTGGCCTCATCATCATGGCATTACGCAAGCTCTCGATGCTTAGCGGCTATTATATGGAATCGGAAAAAGGCAGGCAACAATATATCTTGGTCAAGGACTTATGCAATAACATTTTAAATCATGGATATTGCGTATATCCGCGTAACTTCGGCTACGAAGAACATAAGGAATATGGGACTGTCGGCAAATGGATATGCGAGAATCTTGACGAGCTGCACAAGAGAATAGGCTCCAACCTCGACGGCGAAGGTCCTGGCGGACTTCGTAAAATTCCACAAGAGAGCCTCGATCAACTGAAAAAAATATTTGACGTAACAGGAGCGACAGATATGATGAATAAAGTCATCAACGACGCTCATCTTCAGGCCGAGAAAGAAAATCTCTCCGACGAAGATTATTTCAAAAAGGTTTATACTGTCAACAATAGTTCAAAACATCTTAACAACGGATAATCATGATAGTAGAAGGCAAACAAAAAATATGGGCTGATTATCAAAAAGACATTCCCGATGATCATTATTTTTATGTAAGAAGCTGCATACGTCAGTCGTTCTTCCCTGGTTCTGAGGTCACATTTCTAGACATCACAAGAAATAAATTAGGCAAAGACTTCTACGAGAGTGCGTATCACACCACATGCGGAGGCATCGCCTACCACAGCGACAGCATTCCGCAAGAGACTGCCATGACCATCATTGCACGTCAGTTCGCGCTTATGCATGAGAGCGGCTATGAGAATTACGTCTGTTCCTGCATCACTTCTTTCGGCTGTTATACAGAGACATTAGAGACATGGCACGAGTTTCCAGAGCTGGAAGCCAAAATACGTCAATATCTATGGGATTCATGCAAGAAAGATTTTGCCAAGCCAAAATATCTCGCTCATGCAAGCGACATCATATATAAATTCAGACATGAAATAGCCAGACAAGCTAAATACAAACTCGTCAATGTAAAGACAGGCAAGCCTCTCAAAGTTGTGGAACATATTGGATGTCACTATGCCAAGATGTTTCCTTCCAAAGGATTCGGCGGCGCAGAATATCCTCACGTCCTTGTCGGGATGATTGAAGCTTGGGGCGGCGAAGTCGTTGACTACCCAGAACGCCGCCAATGCTGCGGATTCGGGTTCCGTCAATATCTCATACAAGCCAACAGAGGCTATTCCTTATCTAATACTTACAAGAAATTCGAGTCGATGGAAGCCTACGAACCCGACTTGATTATCACCAACTGCCCAGGCTGCCCTTATTTCCTCGACCGCTGGCAATACGTCATCGCTGAACAGACCGGCAAGACGTACGGAAAAAACGGCTACGGCATCCCAGCGCTCACCTACGAAGAAGTGGCTGGCCTCGTAATGGGATACAACCCTTGGGACTTAGGCCTGCAGATGCATCAGGTGGCAGTAGAACCGCTGCTGGAAAAAATGGGAATAGAATACGACCCTAAAACTAAGTATAAAGGAATCAACAACAAAGACTTAGGTACACCAATAAATCCTATCAACATAAGACTACAGTAAAGCCTGAAAGGCTTATACAGATATAACGTATGGCAACGCCATACGACTAACACTAACGACTATGAACGAACACAGAATATTAGTAATAGGAGGCGGTCCCGCTGGAATGGAAACCGCATATCAACTTAAAAACCTCGGACTTAATCCAGTAATAATAGAGAGAAGCGACAAGCTGGGCGGCAATCTCTCTCGTTGGGACAGACTGTTCCCTACAAGCGAACCTGCTGAAGCTCTTCTTGAAAAACTAATGGAACAAACCAAAGACATCGAGAAGAAACTCAACGCCAAAATAACAAGCATCGAAAAGGAGAACAACATCTTCCACCTTAAACTTTCAAACGGCATCAATTATAAGGCTGACGCCATCGTGCTCTGTACAGGCTTCGACCTTTTTAAGGCAGAGAAAAAACAAGAATACGGCTACGGAATATATAACAATGTGATTACCAACGCTGAGTTGGAAAAGTATTTCAAGACTCATAACGATGAACGCATCAACGAACCTAAACGTATTGGCTTTGTTCATTGCGTAGGCTCTAGAGATGTTAAAGTCAACAACACTTATTGTTCTAAAGTATGTTGCGCCACAGCATTGAAACAAGCTTGTGAGATTAAAGAGGAATTTCCAGAAGCCGACGTCTATTGTTTCTATATGGATTTAAGGATGTTTGGCAAAGGTTACGAAGACATTTATCTCAAGGCTCAAAAAGATTTCGACATCAAATGCGTGAGAGGCCGCGTCTGCGAAGTATCGGAAAACATTGAAGGAAAATTGGTCATCAAAGCTGAAGACACGCTTCTAGGAACACCTATGAAGATGACTTTGGACTTGCTGGTTTTAATGTGCGGAATGGAGAAATCAAAGAGCTCCAACGAAATACAGAAAATGCTCAACATCAGCAACAACGAAGACGGCTTCATTGAGACTCGCGACCTTTTCTCAGGATTGAATCTCACCAAAGAAAAAGGCGTCTTCGTAGCAGGAGCTTGCACTTCTCCTAAAACGCTGCCTGAGACTTTAGCCGAGGCTCGTTCTGCAGCAATGGAAGTGTTTAATTATTTAGGATTTCAGGATGTCAGGAATTAAGGTTTTAAATTTGAAATTATGATAGACTTCGGATTCTGCATATCAAAAAGTTCGCATATCATGATGGATGATATCGACTTAAAATATTTTAACAAACTGGAAACTCTCAATCCTGACATCAAGACTTGCATGTCTTGCGGATTATGCACAGCCACTTGCACAGCAGGCAATTTTACCGACATGAGTTTCCGTAAAATCATCTTGATGCTGCAACGCGGCAAAGACAAAGAGGCGGTGAGATTAGTAAAAAAATGCATGATGTGCGGAAAATGCATGATGCTGTGCAGCCGCGGCATCAACACTAGAAACATATTACTCTCTATAACAAGAATCTATAACGAATAACAAAATATATGAGACCGATATTTGACCCATTTGTACTGCCTTTCGTCTTGGGCATGACATTCGTGCTTTTGTACTGTATCATCGGAATGACACGCATCATTTTCCAACTTCCTAAAGAAGACCGCCGCAAATTCGGACGCTCGCTCATCACACCTAAAATATTATGGAAAGATGTCAAAGAGCTTTTCGGCGACTGCCTCTTCCACGTCAAAATATGGAAACGAAAACCACTTTTAGGCTATATGCACTCATCCATCGCATTCGGGTGGTTCATGATAATAATCCTGGGTCACATGGAATCGGTGGCGTTCTCGCCGTTTAAAGACATGCAAATGCCTCTCCTGGAAAAATTGGCGTCCAACCTCTACCTCCCTATATTCTTCCGTTATTTCGCAATAGAAGAAGCTAGTCTTAAAGCTCAGATTTACTGTTTCTTAATGGATTTCTTCTTGTTGATAATAATAAGCGGCATCGTCATCGCTGTCGTCAAAAAGAAAAAACCTAAAAACGTAGGATTGAAACGAGTAACAAAATTCGGCATCAGAGAAGACTTGGTGAGAATATCGTTATGGACAATATTCCCACTGAGATTCTTGGCTGAAGCTTCAATAGCTGGAATAACAGGAGGTTCTTTCTTCACCGAGTTCATCGGCAACAAACTTATTTTCGGAGGCAATTACAACGAGACATTAAGCATGGTGTTATGGTGGGCTTATTCCATTGATTTAGCAATATTTATGTTTGTGCTTCCTTTCACAAGATATATGCATATTCCTGCCGAACCGCTTTTTATACTCTTGCGCAACGCAGGATTGAAAACAACGGAGCCTCGAAAAGGATATGCCGTGGCTGAGATTTATTCTTGTCCTAGCTGCGGTCTCTGCATCGACGTATGCCCTATGAGCGAAGTGAAAGACAACTACAAAAACACCGCGGTTTATTTCATCCGTAACATCAGAAAAAGAAAGAGAAGAAGAGACGTCAAGAATATGACCGAGAAATGCCTTATGTGCGGAAAATGCATCGAAGTATGTCCGCTCGGTATTGAGTCGTTGAATATCAAAATGGCACAAAGAATAAAGACATATCATAAGATAAAATCGGATTTCTCATACCTTGAAAGACTACAAGATGATTTGCCAGCTCAAAGCTCAAAGACAGTCTATTTCGCTGGTTGTATGTCGCATCTGACTCCTAAGATTACGCGTTCAATGACTAAGCTCTTCAAACTCGCCAACGAGAATTATGAATTTCTTGATGCTGACGGAGGTATATGCTGCGGTCGTCCTATGATGCTCACTGGCAAGACAGACGAAGCTAAAGCCTTGATAGCTAAGAACACCGAGCTCATCAAGAAATCAGGCGCGAAGAAACTGGTTCTCTCCTGCCCTATCTGTTATAAGGTTTTCAAAGAAGAATATCAGCTTGATGGAATAGAAATCTTACATCACACACAATATATCAACGAACTCATTGAAAATGACAAGATAAATATCGACAGAAGCGACAAACGCTATGTATATCACGACCCATGTGAGCTGGGAAGAGCTTTCGGCATTTACGACGAGCCGCGTAATGTCATTGACAATATCGGCCTGCTGACACGAGGCAAATCAGACAGAGATATGTCGGTATGTTGCGGAGGCAGCATCGGCAGCCTTATCATGAGCATGGAAGAACGCGACGAGATAACGAGAAACTCCATCAAAGACCTGACAATCAACCAACCTGACGAAATAGTGACAGCCTGCCCTTTATGCCAGAAGACATTCGCCAGACTATCACCAATAGAAGTCAAAGACATCGCAGAGATTGTGGTAGAGGGATTAGAGGGTTGATTTTTGGGAGTAATGGAGTAATGGAGTGATGGAGTGATGGAGTGATGG
>JAFYNK010000067.1 GCA_017548125.1 Bacteroidales bacterium
ACATGCTTTATGTTTTTTCTTGGAATCTTTTCGTCTTTCTTTCAATCACATAGCTCGCTATGTTCTTTCAAGAAAAACAAAAATCTTCTCAAAGAAAAATTCATAAATCATTTGCAAAGCAATTTATAGAAATCCCCTTAAAAAAATATGAATACGAAGAAGACAAAAACTCTCTTTATAATAGCAGCGGCATCTCTTATTCTTATGATTATCATTACTTTTATAATGAGCATCATAGCAATAAGAACAGCGAACAAACGTCCAGTCTCATTAGAACAAATAGTAGTTCAAAGCAACGACATTGAATTTTGCGAAGACATTTATTTTGCTGACGAAAGAGTGCCTCTCGAAATGTTCAACATTAGAGAACGCTATGAAAGAGAACTTCTCTCGAACACATATTTCCATAGCAACACTATGGTTTTGCTCAAACGCTCAAAACGCTGGTTTCCAGTGATAGAGCCTATCTTGAAAGAATACGGAATCCCTGATGATTTCAAATACCTTTGCGTCATTGAAAGTTACCTGACAAACGCCGTATCACCTGCCGGCGCAGCAGGATTCTGGCAATTCATGAAAGGAACCGCCGAAGACTACGGACTGAAGATAAACAAAGAAGTTGACATGCGCTATAATGTTGAATTAGAGACAGAAGCAGCATGCAAATATTTCCTTAAAGCTTACGACAGATTCGGAAGCTGGACGCTGACAGCAGCAGCATATAACGCCGGAACATCAAGAGTTTTAAAATTTATGAAAGAACAAGGCGTAGATTCTTACTACGACCTCTTAATGGCTGATGAGACAGAACGTTACGTATTCAGAATACTGGCCATAAAAACCATTTTCGAAAACCCTGAAAAATATGGAATCCACGTAAGCCCAAAACTTTCTTACGAGCCATATAAATATGATATAGTCAAAGTTGACAAAAGCGTTCAAAACTGGGCTGAATTTGCCAAAGAACACGACATAACATACAAACTCTTAAAAATATTCAACCCTTGGTTAAGAAGCAACTCATTGAAAGTCAACAAAGGAGAAATATACGAAATAAAAATACCTAAGAAGCCTTTCAATATCACACACGGACACATCACGAGCCTGATTGGCGATGAACAATTTTTATTTGAAGATTCTTTAGCAATAGAAGAAATAAATTATTAAGATGAACTTGACCGATAAAAACAACATTTCAGAAGAAGATTTTTTAGAAATATACGGCGCTAAAGAAAACAACCTCAAAGATATAAGCCTCAAAATACCGCGCAACAAACTCGTTGTCATAACAGGATTGAGCGGAAGCGGCAAATCATCTTTGGCATTTGAGACCATTTACGCTGAAGGACAAAGACGCTACATGGAGTCTCTGTCGTCGTACGCACGTCAATTCATCGGCAACATGGAACGTCCGCAAGTTGACGACATCAAAGGATTGAGTCCTGTCATCTCGATAGAACAAAAATCCGTCAACAAAAACCCACGCTCAACAGTTGGAACAATAACCGAAATATATGATTATCTTAGACTTCTGTACGCAAGAGTAGCAGAACCTTTTTCATATAACACAGGAGAAAAAATGGTCCGCTATTCAGAAGAACAGATTTGCGACATCATTATAAAAGCATATAAAAACAAAAGAGTCAATATATTAGCTCCTGTAGTAAGAGCGCGTAAAGGCCACTACAGAGAGCTATTCGAAAATATACGTCAGCAAGGCTTTCTCAGAGTACGCATCGACGGAGAAATGAAAGAAATCAGCTTCGGGATGCAGGTTGACAGATATAAAACTCATGACATTGAGATTGTTATCGATAGAGTTATCGTTGGAGAAGACAAAAGCAGAATATCAAAAGCCGTCGAGCTTGCTTTCAAACATGGCAAAGGATTATTATTGATAATGGAAGAAGGCGATGACAAGGTAAGATATTTCAGTCGTCTCCTGATGTGTCCGACGACAGGACTTTCTTATCAGGACCCAGAGCCTAACTCATTCTCTTTCAATTCGCCATACGGAGCATGTCCTAAATGCAACGGACTCGGAGAGATAACAGTCATCGACATGAACAAAATCATCCCCGACATGGAGAAAAGCATCCGCAAAGGCGGTTTAGCTCCAATAGGAGAATACAAAAACTCATGGATTTTCAATCAGTTAGAGACTTTAGGACTTCATTACGGATTCAATATCGACACTCCTTTAAATGAAGTAAACGAAGAAGCTCTGAACGCCATCCTATATGGCAGCAGCGAAGGTTTCACCGTAACGAAGGAATTGTACGGGACAATGTCAACATTCACCGCCACTTTCGACGGAATAATCAATTTCATTGTAAGTCAGAACGACGAAAACGCCTCCACTGCAATAAAACGCTGGGCCTCAAGCTTCATGAATGAAACTCAATGTCCAGAATGTCACGGCACTCGCTTGAAAAAAGAAGCTCTTTACTTTAAACTCAACGACAAAAACATAGCCGAACTGGCAGAGATGGACATAGTCAATCTGGCGCAATGGTTTGAAGATTTGCCTAATCATCTCAACAAAAAACAAAAGGAAATATCCACTGATATTTTAGCAGAGATAAAGAAACGTATCAACTTCCTTCTAAACGTCGGCATCGACTATCTGAATTTGAATCGTCCTGCCAAGAGTCTTTCTGGCGGCGAAGCGCAGCGTATCCGTCTCGCGACACAGATAGGCTCTCTGCTCACCGGCATTTTATATATTTTGGACGAGCCAAGTATCGGTCTGCATCAACGCGACAATCAACGGCTTATAGAATCGCTGAAAGAACTGCGCGACATAGGCAACTCTATCATCGTCGTTGAACACGACAAAGACACCATGATGGCTGCCGACCATATCGTTGACATCGGACCTGGAGCTGGCTCGCACGGAGGCGAGGTCACCTTCGAAGGCTCACCTAAAGAAGTCAAAAAAGGCCATAGTCTAACCTGCGACTATCTCAACGGCAAAAGAAAAATCGAAGTCCCAAAGAAAAGACGCAAAGCCGTTGACGACAAATATATCATTATTAAAGGTGCAACGGGTCACAACCTTAAAAACGTGACCTTGAAACTGCCATTAGGGCTGATGATTTGCGTAACGGGCGTTTCCGGTTCAGGAAAATCAAGTCTCATCAACGAGACGCTCTACCCTATCTTAAGCAAGCATTTCTACCGTTCACTGAAAGAGCCATTGCCATATAAATCCATTGAAGGTCTGGAACATATAGACAAGGTTATTGAGATTGACCAGGCACCGATTGGGAGAACGCCGCGTTCAAATCCAGCGACATACACTAAAGTGTTCGACGAGATAAGAAAACTATATGGCGAGTTGCCCGAATCAAGAATAAGAGGCTACAAAGCAGGACGATTCTCATTCAACGTTAAAGGCGGAAGATGTGAGACATGCTGTGGCGCAGGCGTCCGACTCATCGAAATGAACTTCCTCCCAGACGTGCAGGTATTGTGCGAGACTTGCCAAGGAAAACGTTACAACAGAGAGACTTTAGAAGTACGCTACAAAGGAAAATCTATCAACGACGTGCTAAACCTAACCATTAGCGAAGCACTCGTATTCTTTGAAAACATCCCTCTGATAACACAGAAAATACAAGCACTGGAAGACGTCGGACTCGGATATCTAACTCTAGGACAAGCTTCTACAACATTATCAGGAGGCGAAGCTCAACGCGTCAAACTCGCCGCAGAACTATCAAAGAAAGACACCGGAAAAACTCTTTACATCTTGGACGAACCAACGACAGGATTGCATTTCGAAGACATCAAAGTGCTGATGGAAGTCTTGAACAAATTGGTAGAAAAAGGCAACACCGTACTCATCATAGAACATAACCTCGACGTGATAAAACTCGCCGACTATATCATCGACATGGGACCAGAAGGCGGCGTTGGAGGAGGAACTATAATTGGCGAAGGAACACCAGAAAGCATAGTGAAAAAAGGAAAAGGATTTACAGCAAAATACCTTAAAGATGAACTATAATATTGAGAAATCTCAAAATCAATCTTTAGCCTTTAGACATTAGCCTTTAGCCTTAAATCACCTAAGCTTGATATTATCACCAATATGAAGAATGGTCTTCTCATCCATATCATTCATCTTGTAGATAGATTTCAACTTAACACCATAAAGACGAGAGACATACGACAAAGTCTCTCCTTTTTGTATTGTATGATATTTATATTTGCGTGAAGCTTTGTTTTTCTTCGGTTCTATATAAATGATTTCGTTCTCCTTAAATGTACGACGTTTGCCAAGGTTATTATATTTCACCAACTGATATTCATACATTTCCAATTCATTAGCCAACGTATGCACATTATCTCCAGCTTTGGCATATATGAATTTAACGCCATTGTTCTCACGGACATATCTTCCATCAAAGGCTTTGCCAACAATTTCTGCATCAGATAATTTGTTAGGAGTATATATTTCTGAAGCCTTCTCCGTCTTATTACTATTATTGTTAGATTTGTTTTTGTCAGCACCATTCTTGCCCGAGCCATTCGTGCCACCACCCGACTGACTATTCTTGTTAGAATTAGACTTCTTCGTCTGACTTTCTTCTTTTTTAGGAGAGTCTTTCTTCTCTTCATATTTGAATTTACCTTTCACAACCATCTGATCATATTGCGCAAGGTCATAATCTTCAATAAGTTTTATCAAGACATTAGCATAAACAGGCAAAGTGGCATAGCCAGCTTTCTTCAAGCCTTTAGCCCATCCTTTATAATCTGTTATCTGCAAATCGAACAAGAAAGCGTAACGTTGTCCATTGACAAGAAACTTGGAATGGTCTCTGTAAGAATCAGCCGGCGAATTATAAACGCGGAAACATTCGCCTTTCTCATCATCATCGTGGTAAGTACGTTCGCCTTTCCAGGTGCTGTGACATTTTATTCCGAAATGATTATTAGATTTCTTTGCGAGTTCGCTGTTGCCGTTACCTGATTCCAGCAAACCTTGTGCGAGCGTTATGGATGCCGGTATCTTATAAACCTGCATCTCCCTCATTGCTATGTTCTTATATTTCTCAATATAATCCATGACAGCCTTAGATTTTTCTTGCGACAAGACATCAGCCTGCCACAACAACATGATCATCACAAACATGAAATATCTAAGCGCTTTTACCATCAAAAAAATTTTTGTAAAAATACAAAATAAACACTTACGATAAATAATTATTATTTCAACTATTTTAATAATATTTATTAAGGTATATTTATCTTTTTTTCTTACTTTTGCGTAATTTAAGATAATTATAAATGGACCATACGATAGTAAAGAAATACTTCCCTGAACTCACTGAGCTTCAGATGAATCAATATCAATCTTTATTACCACTTTATGAAGATTGGAACAGTAAGATTAACGTCATTTCCCGCAAAGACATGGACAGTTTTTACGAACACCATGTATTGCATTCATTGGCTATTGCAAAATACTTCCCTTTTTTGCCTGGCATGAAAGTTATGGACGTCGGCACCGGAGGCGGTTTCCCAGGCATCCCATTAGCCATTATGTTTCCGCAGACTTCATTCCTGCTAGTCGATAGCATCGGCAAGAAAATCAAAGTCGTTCAAGCTGTTGCAGAATCTTTAGGACTCACCAACGTAGTTGCCGTTCAAGAACGCGTCGAAAAAGTGAACGACAAATTCGACATCATCACAAGCCGCGCCGTGACACGTCTCCCTGAGATTGCAGGCTGGGTCAGCAACAAACTCCGCATCCACAACGACATCGAAGCTGGCGGCATCTTATATCTCAAAGGCGGCGACATCGAACAGGAATTGCGTGATGTTCCTAAGAATTGGAAACGCAAGACAACATCGATAACAAAATGGTACGCAGAACCTTATTTCGTCGAGAAATACGTCGTGCATTTATATTAAAACAAAATAAAAATCAATAAAAATTCATTTAAACAACTATTTATGAGAAAGCATTTATTATCACTATTGGTTATCATGATGTTTGGTATCAATAGTTTTGCCCAAATGGCAATGCCTCTTCCAATGGACCCTAACGTAAGATACGGAAAATTGGACAACGGAATGACTTATTACATCCGTCACAATGAAAAACCAGAAAAAAGAGCTGACTTCTACATCGCACAGAAAGTCGGTTCAGTCCTCGAAGAAGAAAACCAACGCGGCTTGGCACACTTCCTCGAACACATGGCATTCAACGGAACAACAAACCTTCCAGGAATGACATTGAGAAACTACCTCCAAAGCAGAGGCGTCAAATTCGGCGAAAACCTTAACGCTTACACAGCCATCGACCAAACAGTCTATATGGTGACTAACGTTCAGACTGACCTCCCAGGTTTGGTTGACACATGTCTCCTCATCCTCCACGACTGGTCAAGCTTCATCGCTCTTGAAGACGAAGAAGTCGATAACGAACGCGGCGTTATCTTAGAAGAAGAACGCACAACAGGCGGCGCTAGCAGACGCGTATGGGAAGAAATACTTCCTAAAATGTACCCAGGCAGCCCTTACGGTGCACGTCTTCCAATCGGTACAAAAGAAGTTATCGCCAACTTCACATACCAAGAACTCCGCGACTACTATGAAAAATGGTATCGTCCTGACCTCCAAGGTTTAATCATCGTTGGTGACATCGACGTTGACGCTATCGAAGCTCGCATCAAAGAAATGTTCGCCGACATCGCTACTCCAGTTGACCCAGCAGAAAGAACAATATTCCCAATCGCCGACAACGAAGAACCTATCGTAGCTATCGCTTCAGACCCTGAGTTGACATCAATGAGCTTGCAGATATTCTACAAACACGATGCAACTCCAAACGAATACAAAAACGACGCTAGCTACTGGATGGCTGAATACATCCTTTCTTTAATCTCTGACATGCAAATCAACAGATTACAAGAACTCACACAAAAACCAAATCCTCCATTCGTTTATGGTTACAGCTACTATGGCGACTACTATTTGGCTCCAACAAAAGAAGCTTGGACAAGCGCAGCATCTCCTAAAGACGTTGCTGGCATCGAAGAAGCTATCACTGCTTTAGTCACAGAAAACAAACGTATGGCTCAATATGGCTTCACAGCTTCAGAATACGAAAGAGCTAAAGCTGACTATATGAAAGCTATCGAAAGCAAATACAACGAAAGAAACAACACTGAAAACGAAAAATACGTTGACCAATATTTAGAGCACTTCTTGAACAACGAACCAATGATGGACATCGAAACAGAATATATGCTCTTACAACAATTAGCTCCTAACATCCCATTAGAAGCTATCAATTCTTTCGCAAAACAACTCATCACTGAAAACAACCTCGTCATCACATTGACAGCTCCTAAAAAAGAAGGCGAAGTTCTCCCAACAGAAGAAGAACTCTTAGCTATGTACAACAAGGCTTTCGCAATGGAAGTTGAAGCTTACGAAGAAGAAGTATTCGACGGTCCTATGATTGCAAAACTTCCTAAAGCTGGCAAAGTAAAAAGCGAAACAACAAACGAAACATTCGGAACAACAGAATGGACACTCAGCAACGGCATGACAATCATCTACAAACAAACAACTTTCAAAGAAGATGAAATCAGAATGACAGCTTACAGCCGCGGCGGTTTGACAGCTCTTCCACAAGACGACCCATACACACTTCAAAACCTCGGCGACATCATCACTTTAGGCGGTGTTGGTCAATTCAGCGCTATCGACTTGCCAAAAGTATTAGCAGGTAAAAAAGTTAACGTTGCTCCAGCAATCTACACATACTCAGAAGGTATGAACGGCTCATGTTCTCCTAAAGACTTGGAAACAATGATGCAACTCATCCACTTATACTTCACAGCTCCACGCGCTGACGAAGAAGTATTTGAATCAACAATGGAACGTACAAAAGCTATGTTGAAAAACATGGAATTGAATCCTAACCTCACATTGTCAGACTCTCTCACAAAAGTCTTATACAACAACCACCCATTACGTTTGAGAATGAACGTTGAAGACTACGACAAAGTTGACTATGCAAAGGCTATGGAAATGTACAAAGACCGTTTCGCTGATCCTAACAACTTCACCTTCATCTTCGTTGGCAACATCGACGTTGAAACATTCAAGCCTCTCGTTGAACAATATTTAGCTTCATTGAAGAAGAAAAACCGCAAAGAAGACTGGAAAGACGTTGGTTTAGGCGTTGCTGACGGCAGCTACACAACACACTACAGAAAAGAAATGCAAGATCCTAAGACATCTGTATATATGATTTACGACGGCGCTATGGAATACAACCTCTATAACAAAGTCTATATGGATGTTCTTTCAGACGTTCTCGACATCGTTTATACAAAATCAATCCGTGAAGAACAAGGCGGCACATACGGCGTTGGCGTTATGGGCACAACAATGAACAAACCTAACGACGCTTTCATGTTCTATACTGTATTCGATACAAACGATGAAATCTACGCTACTTTGATTGACATCGCTAAGGCTGGCTTGAGAGACATGGCAAAAAACGGTCCACGTCAAGAAGACCTCTCTAAAGTATTGGAAAACAAACTCAAGAAGAGAACAGAAGAACTTCAAGAAAACAGATTCTGGACTAACGTAATCTTGACAGATGTAACAGACAACATCGACCTCATCACAGAGTACGAAAACATCATCAAAGGTGTTACTGTTGAATCAGTTGCTGACTTTGCAAAACAAGTTCTTAACGGCAACTTGAAAGAAATAGTTCAACTTCCAGTAAAATAAATTGAAAACTAAAAATTGAAAGTTAATGGAGACGAGCCAATGGCGCACAGAACATATACGTTGGCACGTCTCTTTAGTTTAGACTAATTAAAATTTAAAACAAGTTATTATGACAGAAAAACTTCAAACTTTACGCGACTCAGCAATTGCACGCTGGTCTGCACTACTCCTCATCGCAATGATGATGTTTTTTGCCTATATGTTTGTTGATTTCCTTTCACCATTAAAGGACGCATTGGAAACATCACTCAGATGGGATAGCACAACTTTCGGCACATACGCCGCATCAGAATACTTCCTTAACGTATTCTGTTTCTTCCTCATCTTTGCTGGCATCATCCTCGACAAGATGGGCATCCGTTTCACAGGCCTTTTATCAGCATCATTGATGGTTATCGGCGCAGGCATTAAATTTTATGCAGTCAGCGACTTATTCAGCGGAAGCGGATTGGAAACTTGGCTCAGCTCTTGGTGGGTCGCCCTTCCTGCAAGCGCAAAACTCGCATGTTTTGGTTTCATGATCTTCGGTTGCGGTTGCGAAATGGCTGGCACCACAGTATCAAAAGCTATCGCTAAATGGTTCAAAGGCAAAGAAATGGCAATGGCGATGGGCTTGGAAATGTCAATCGCACGTCTTGGTGTATTCGCAGCGATGTGGCTCTCACCATTCGTTTATAGCAGATTCAACAACGTAATCTCAGCTCCTGTTGCATTCGGCGCTGCATTGCTCTGCATCGGACTTATATTCTACTTCGTATTTGTTTTGATGGATCGCAAGTTAGACAAAGAACTCACAGCTGCTGGCGAAATAACAGAAGAAAGCTCAGAAGAAGAATTCAAGTTCAGCGACTTAGGAAAAATCTTCACAAGCAAAATGTTCTGGTTAGTAGCACTTTTGTGTGTATTATACTACTCAGCTATCTTCCCATTCCAACGTTATGCTCCTGACTTCCTCAACAAGACTTTGAACATCGAAAACGGCGCACAACTCTTCAGTTGCTTCCCAATCCTTGCTATGATTCTCACTCCTTTCCTCGGTGGTTTCATCGACAACAAAGGCAAAGCAGCATCAATGCTTATGATTGGTTCAATCATCATGATTGCATGCCACCTCAGCTTCGCATTCCTTCTCCCAGCATTCCCATCTAAAGGTTTAGCTATCGCAATCATTGCAATCCTCGGTGTATCATTCTCATTAGTACCTGCAGCTTTATGGCCATCAGTACCAAAAATCATCGACGAACGCATCTTAGGTTCTGCATACTGCGTAATTTTCTGGATTCAAAACTGGGGTCTCCTCCTCGTTCCTGTTATCATCGGCAAGGTTCTCGATTCAACAGGCGGCTATACAATGCCAATGATTATTTTCTCATCATTCGGCGTTTTAGCTCTCTTCTTCGGAATCTTACTCAAACACGAAGACAAGAAAAAAGGATACGGTTTGGAACTTCCAAATATCAAAAAATAATAAGTCTGAAAGTCAACAAGACTACAAGACTACAAGTCAACAAGACTACAAGACTACAAGTCAACAAGACTACAAGTAATAGGCGCTGCATTTATAGTAGCGCCTATTTTATTTTATTAAGATTTCAATTTCCATAATAAATCATGTCCGAAGGACATAAACAGATATAACGTCATGGCAACGCCATACAAAAAAAGACGCCCCAGATTTCTGAGACGTCTTTGTGGAAACTGCTGGGGTCGAACCAGCGACCCCCTGCTTGTAAGGCAGGTGCTCTAAACCAACTGAGCTAAGCTTCCATTCTGTGTAAGAACTGTTTGTAATAACCTTTCGTTTACGTGTGCAAAGATAGGAACTTTTCAATTACGCACAACACTTTTTTAAAAATATTTTTATTTTTCTTTAAATTTACTTATATCAATAAGTTACAAAGGTATTTCTATATAAAAACAGTCTTTTTTCCATTATTTTTCATCAAAAAACGAAGATTTTAGCATCAAAAATATCACACTTTTGGCAAAATCATGGTTTTTCGATATAAAAATCAGCCTAATTCCTAATTCTACTAATTCTCGCCAGATAATCGTAATGTTCGCCTCTTCTCACTATTTCCATTTTAAATCCATGCAGCTCTGCATAATTTCTCAATGTATTTATATCGATATACAACCAAGGAAACGAATCGCTGCAAATGTCATCGTAACACATAGTATATTCCAGTTCGCCATAATATTTACCATCACAAGGCAACTCTATAATTCCATCTTCATCTTCGTAGAGATAGCAGATATCCGACGAGTCGCAGAGAAGCTGTCCGTCTTCTGCCAAAATATTATCAATATGTTTGAAGAAGTCAGGGAGTTTGTCCAAAGTGCCGACAATGCCGATGCCGTTCATCAACATCAATATTGTATCATATTTCTCTTTCAAGGTAAAGAAATCCTGTTCAAGCACATTAGCGAGACCTCTTTCCTTCATCGTCTCTATAGAATAAGGTGAAATATCTATCGCCGTCACGTTCATTCCTTTATCCTGAAGCCAAAGCGCATGACAACCCGAACCGGCGCCAACATCCAGAATCCTGCCTTTCGCCATTTTCAAAGCCTTCTGCTCCAACTTAGGCATATCCCTAAAACCACGAAACAACGTAGTCACCGGAATCTCATCCTCCTCAAACATAGGAGACAACACTCTTAATTTACCATCGCGACGACCTTTATAAAAATCGGCAATCGCCTTACCCATTGCATCTTTTTCTTTTTTCATAATATGTTTTAGGTTATGAGACATGAGCATTGTCAATTACTCAATGTCCACTGCTCAATATTCAATGTTCATAGCAAAAATAAATAATTTCTTTCTTTACATTTGAAAAATCTCAAAAAAATCTTACCTTTGTAAGGCTTAATTTAGGGGACTTCTATAAATTCCCCGTTTAAATAATTTTTGACAGTAACAATTAAAACTTTTGCATGCTTTATGTTTTTTCTTGGAATCTTTTCGCCTTTCTTTCAATCACATAGCTCGCTATATTCTTTCAAGAAAAACAAAAATCTTCTCAAAGAAAAATTCA
>JAFYNK010000068.1 GCA_017548125.1 Bacteroidales bacterium
TCATTGTCTTATTTTTGTCAAAAAATTACAAAGCTATGAAAACGCAAAACAAATTCATTTGAGAACGCCTCCGATGCAAAAATAGGAGGCAAAAGTTAGATTATGGCCATTGTTTATTTAAAAATTCACTTATTCTAAAATACATCATAAATTTTATTATTATGAACAAGAATATCATTATCACTTTTTTGATTTTGTTTCTATCGTTAAAGTTATCCGCGCAAATGGATTTGAACAAAACCGCTAATGAAGGATATCATAAAATAGCACAAATAAAAGGTACTGAAGATTTATTGAGAGATTACTTCTCTGAAATTTCAAATCCAAAGAGATTGTAAAGTAAACTGTGTTAGACTTCTTTTATTGTTGTCTTGACACAGTTTACTTTACAGTCTCAATCATTCCTAATTCCCAATTCCTAATTCCTCATTAATCAAATTCTCTTATTCTTCTTCAACGCCTCGTTTATAATCCATTGTATCTGTCCGTTGACGGAACGGAACTCGTCGGCGGCCCATTTCTCGACGGCTTCCATCGTCTTGGCATCGAGACGCAGGGCGAAGTTCTTGGTAGCGTTTTCTTTATCTTTCGCCATTATCTAAAGCCTCCCCTATCGTTTTAGAAAAGATATTGTCTTTCAAGATATATCTGTCGAAGACATAGACAATCATAATGACTATCGCCATCACGACAAATCCAGATAAACCAGTCATACCGTTGATCAAGTCATTGCCGCCTTTTATCACCAAGACATTCAATCCTGCAACGGCATTTATCGTTCCATGAAATATCGCAGCCGGAAAAACCGACTTCGCCTTTATCACGAAATATGTCTCGATTAATGAAGCTAAAACACAGAATATAACCATCATAAATACTCCGACCACAGAATGCTGTGGATAATTATGTCCTAACAAAATCAATGGGAAATGCCATAATCCCCAGACGAGTCCGATGAATATCACTGCACATACGAACTTCTTCTCTCTCAAAGCATCGACGAGATAGTTACGCCATCCGTATTCTTCACCGAAAGCGAAAACAGCGTTGATAGTCACGCCTGCGAAAAGTCCGCTTACTATTGTAACGACAATCATAACCGCAGGATTCATAAACAAAGCAAACAGCTCTTTCTGTTCTTCCGGAACTGAATCGACAGGTATCGTTGATGACAAGTCAGCGTTAAATTCACAACCTGGCATAAGCATATTAACTAAGATAGTTAACAAAACAATGACGACAGGAAGTATCCATGCTACAAGCCATGACCAGCTTATCTTGAAACGTAACAATCCAGTTGATGCCAGTTTGTCTTTATCAACCTTTTGCATCACAATCGCCACTATCATTGGCAGCAGCATATATAATGACGCCATTATCGTATATCTGGCAGGATTGTCTATAATATTTTTAACATTAAAACCGAAAATCATGATGGCAGCATAAATCCAGCTCACCAAACATACCATTACTGAATATTTAATCGCTTTTTTCATAATTGTTATTTTTAGTTCGTATGGCGATGCCGTACGTCATATCTGTTACAGCCTTTCAGGCTTAACAATTTCTTCACACAACGCTTTTGTTTCCTCAACGGTAGTCTTATTTATGAATATCAATAACTTTTGACTTTCGTCATTAGCCTTTTGACATTTAATCTCAATAAACGAAGGAACGTCCTTATTAATATACAGACGGCATTTGTCCCCATCGCTCATCTTGAAATTACCGATATCGACTTTTCCTGTAGAGATACCGTTGGTTCTTAATTTTATAGAAGGAAGTTCTTCAATAAGCAAAACCGTGTCAATATCAGAGAAAGGAATTGTCATTGCATATTCGCCTTTTATCTCAATAGCGTTGTCGGTGACAATTATTTCACTGTCATAATTCATGAAAAACAACGGACCGAACAAGACTGCTGTAAACGCTATCGTCATTAAGATGCTTCTGTAGTTTCTACGTGGTTTTGCGCAATAATCCAATTCACTTTCCTTGACGATTTTGACAGTGTTTTTCATCTCATCAAAAAGCTGTTGCGTAAGAGCGTCATTCTTACGATTGATAAAAACGCTGCCGTTAACAGTCTTTATTTCAATGACAGTAGATCTTCTATCCCTTAAATACATAGTCACTTTTTCCGCAGCATCACTCCTCATTATTTTACATCTGCCTTTGAAGATACGTCCGAAATTAGCGCCGTTGGTCTTCATTAAAATTCGAGGTACACTATTCAGAAGAGTGATAGAGATTATAATGTCGTTCGGAATATATAAAGGATAGAAATTATCCTTGATATTTACCCCATCTTCAGAAACGAAGATTGTTTCAGCTTTTAATGTGATAAAACAAAAAGCTACAACCAATCCTAAAATATAAAACAGTATCATGATTTTTATTTTTTATTGACTAATGGCTAATGACAAAAGTCTAAAGTTAATTATCAAGACGTGTCAATGTGTTTTATTTTTCAAGTAACATTGACACGTATTCTACTTGTTGTCTTATTGTCTTGTTGACTTTTATTGATAAAGCGTTCCCGTATTAACGACAGGTTGTGCTGATTCGTCGGCGCAGAGGACGACCAATAAATTACTTACCATAGCGGCTTTCTTTTCGTTATCGAGTTCCACGATTTCTTCTGCGCTGAGTTTGTCGAGAGCCATCTTCACCATCGACACTGCGCCTTCCACGATCTTCTCACGCGCTGAGATGATAGCAGCGGCTTGTTGACGACGCAACATAACAGCTGCGATTTCAGGAGAATAAGCCAAGTAATTTATTCTTGCCTCAACGACTTCCAGACCCGACATCTCGAGACGGTCGTTAAGTTTCTTCAACAAAATATCATTGATTTCAGCGCCGCCAGAACGTAATGTCAACTCATGACTTTTGGTGTCGTCGTTGTCGTCGTAAGCAAACATGCCTGCGACTTCTCTCAACGCAGCGTCACTTTGTACGCGGACGAAACTCTCAAAAGCCTTCATTCTTCCAGAAACGCTGACAGAGACCTGTGTGCCAACGCTAGCATTCGCCATTGTCTGAGAATCAATTTCAAACATCGCTTTATATGTATCTTTAAGCTTCCACACCAAAATCTGACCGATCATGATAGGATTGCCTGTCTTGTCGTTGACCTTGATAGTATCGACGTTGAGGTTACGAGCACGGAGAGAAACACGTTTTGAAGTAAGCAAGAAGTTAACCCAGTAAAAACCAGTCTTCTTGAAAGTGCCTTGATATTTTCCGAAGAACAACATCACCATCGCCTCATTAGGTTCCTGCATTCTCAAACCGAAAAGACATACCAAAAAAAGACAAGCAGCGATGATGCTTCCGACAACGCCTGTCACATTACCAATCTGAATAAAATGTACCAATGAATATACGCTTGCTCCTGTCAATGCCAAGAACAACAACAATGCGACAAAACCATTGATAACCAATCCACCGAATTCTTTTTCTTTTGTTTCCATAACTATTATTTTTTAAGATTTTTGAATTTTATTTTAATATCATTTTAATATCACAAAAGTAAGAAATAATTTTTATTTGTCAAGAGAAAAATAAACTATTTTCAATGAAACAATTAGAAATAAAGAATGAAATGATTTTAGTTTTAAACATAGAAAATTACGATGTATTTTTCAATAGCTTAAAATAATTTTCAATCCGACCGCCTCTGATATCATAATAAATGTTGAAAGCTGCATATCTGTTTCACCTTTTTCCAACAATGCTACATACTCCCGTTTTTTTCCTATCATATCAGCTAATTGCTGTTGAGTAAGTCCAGCAGTTTTCCTTGCATTTTTAAGAATCTCAGCATAATACCATGCACGTGATTTAGCATCAAAATCCTCTCTCTTCGCACTTCCTTTAACACCATATTCCTTTTCAAACAAATCTTCCACCGTAGGAAGCTTATTCACTTTATCAAAATCAATTTTTGTTTTCATAACTTAAAGTTTTTAATATTTTTTCCGCTTTAACAATTTCTTTCTTATAATCTTTAGTCGATTTCTTCACAAAACCATTTAGGAGAATAATTTGCTCACATTCATAAAAATTATCATTATCTATCGTAAATATAATGACTCTATATTCATTGTCCATTGATATTCTCAACTCATAAAACTCTGTATCAACAAGTTTCTTAACCAATTTTACATTAACAACTTTCACCTCTGAAATAATATTCAAAGCATATTTAATTTTGTTCTTAACATTCATTGTTAAAGATTCATAAAAAGCATCAAATTCACAAGTTCGATAAATGGTTCTCATAATACAAAAGTAATAAATTTATTACAATAATCATTATTTCTGTTACAAAAAAAAGATTATATTTAAAAATGCAGTTCGGAAACATTTTCCACAATCTTGATTTTAGGTTTGCAAAGATAGTAACTAATTAAATACCATCGAGTTAAAATATTTTAACATTTAATGTTTTTTGATATTTTTTTCTTAACTTTGCACATCATTTGAAAACTTAATATTATTGATATGAACAGAAAATTTTTAAGCGTGATTGCATTAAGCATCATGACATTGGCTTCTTGCACCAGCAACGACAAGCCTGTCGCTACAGAAAATCCTTTCTTGTCAGACTACGGCACTCCTTATGAAGTACCGGCATTCGACAAGATCCAATCAGAACATTATTTGCCAGCTTTTGAAGAAGGCATGAAACAACAAAAGGCAGAAATCGATGCCATCGTGAAGAACAGAGCAACACCTGACTTCCAGAACACAATCTTGGCATACGACAAATCTGGTGAGTTGTTAAACAAAGTCGGCGGCGTATTCTTCAACCTTATGGAATGTATGTCGAACGACGAAATGCAGAACATCGCTGCTGAAATCATGCCTAAGATGTCGGCTCACGGCGACGAAATCGCGATGAATCCTCTTCTCTTTGAAAAGTTTAAATATGTTTACGACAACCGTCACAACATGAACCTCGACGACCAACAGATTCGCGTCGTTGAGAAATACTACGCCGACTTCATCCGCAGCGGCGCTGGCTTGAACGACGCCGACAAAGAAACATTGAAAGGCATCAACGAAAGATTGTCATTGTTAAGCCTTCAATTCGGCAACAACCTCCTCGCTGAAAACGCTAACTTCAAACTCGTCGTTGACAACGCAGCCGACCTAAGCGGCCTCCCACAGTCAAGCATCGACGCTGCTGCTGAACAAGCTGCTAAAGACGGCATGGAAGGCAAATGGGTTTTCACATTGTCAAAACCAAGTCTCATCCCATTCCTCCAATATGCCGACAACCGCGACCTTCGCGAAAAGATCTACATGGGTTACGTAATGCGCGGCAACAACGACAACGCTAACGACAACAAAGCTTTAATCGCTGAGATGACTAAGTTGCGTATAGAAAAAGCTCAACTTCTCGGCTACAAAGACTACGCTTCTTACGTATTGGAAAACAATATGGCTAAGACAGTTCCTACTGTTGACACATTCCTCGCAGGTTTGTTCGAACCAGCATTGAAAGTCGCTAAGGAAGAACTCAAAGAAATGCAAAAGATCGCCGACAAAGAAGGCGCTGACTTCGAATTAGCATCATGGGACTGGTGGTATTACGCAGAAAAATTACGCAAGGAAAAATACAACTTCGACGAAAACGAATTGAAACCTTACCTCTCATTGGATAACGTACGCGACGGCATGTTCATGGTTGCTAACAAATTATACGGCATCACCTTTGAACAACGCAGCGACCTTCCTATCTACTTCGACGGCGTTGAGACATGGGAAGTCAAAGAACAAGACGGTTCATACCTCGGCATTTTATACTTAGACTATTTCCCACGCGACAGCAAGAGCGGCGGCGCATGGTGCACAAGTTTCCGCGAAGCAGGATACGACATCGAAGGCAACAAAATCTCTCCTCTCGTATCTTTAGTATTGAACTTCACACCTCCAACAGGCAACACTCCTGCCCTCCTCAGCTGGGACGAGACAGAAACATTATGGCATGAATTCGGTCACGGCTTGCACGCTTTGTTCTCAGACGGCAAATACAGCAGAACATGCGGCAACGTTCCTCGCGACTATGTCGAGCTTCCTTCACAAGTGATGGAAAACTGGGCTGGCGATCCTGAAGTATTGAGAATGTACGCTAAACACTGGCAAACAGGCGAAGTAATTCCAGAAACTATCATCAACAAATTGGAAAACAGCGGCTTGTTCAACCAAGGCTTCGTAACAACAGAATTCTTGGCAGCAGCAATCTTAGACATGGAATATCATAAGTTAACAGAAGTTAACGACAACTTCGACGTAGCTGCTTTCGAAAAAGCTAAGATGGACGAAATCGGTTTAATCAACGAGATTTATCCACGTTACAGAAGCACATATTACTCACACATCTTCGCTGGTGGTTACTCAGCAGGTTACTATGTATATTACTGGGCAGCAGTATTGGATTCAGATGCTTTCAACTACTTCAAAGAATCTGGCGACTTGTTCAACCCAGAGTTGGCTGCTAAGTTCAGACAACACTGCTTGCAAGAATGCGGCAACGACGAAGGTATGGTTCAATACAAGAAGTTCCGCGGACAAGAACCAAGCAACGAGCCATTCTTGAAGAAACATGGACTTAAGTAATTCATAATGCATAATTTTAAAAAGAAGCCGTCTAACAAACAAAAAGTTAGACGGCTTCTTTTATTTATGATTTGTCAATTTGCAACTCCTAAAAGGACGCGATGAATTGCATTCCTACAATCATCCTAATTCCTAACTAATTCAAATTCCCTGAGCAAGGACATCCGCTATGTGCAGCACTTGTATATCGAATTTCTGTTTCTTGATGCAGCTATCGAGTTGCATGAGGCATGAGATGTCGTTGGTGACAATATATTCCGCTCCGGTTTTCATTGCGTCTTTAATTTTTCTTTCAGCCATCGCTACAGAGATAGCTTCATGCTGTATTGAGAAAAATCCTGAGCCAAAGCCGCAGCATATCTCAGGATGCGTCATCTCAACCAATTCGAGCCCTTGAACATGAGAGAGAAGCTTTCTGCCTTCGTCTTTAAGTCCCAATTCACGCAACGAACAGCAAGTGTCTTGATAGACGACTTTATGATTGAACTCGACGCCAAAATTCACATAATTGATTTTATTGACAAGAAAATCCGTCAGCTCATAAATATTTCTTACAAGTCGTCCATACTCCAGATGCGACGCCGTGTTGTAAAACAATTCTTTGTAACGAGTCTTTATATAACCCACACATGAAGCGCTCACGCCTACGATAGGCCTGTCGTTAGGAAAATCGCTTAAGAACTTCTCCCCCAACTCCTTAGCTTCTTCCACGAAACCGCTGGTAAAGGCGAACTTGCCGCAGCAGGTCTGCTCTGGATTATACTCGACCTTCACTCCGGCAGTATCTAAAATCTTCATAACATTCTTGGCTGTCTCAGGATAAAACTGATCCATCACGCAGGAGATAAAAAGGTCGATAGTCATATTTGCAAAATTATAATGTTATGTTAATAAATTTTAATAATTGCAAAGATAATAAGAATTCGCGAGATAGAAGCATAGTGTTGAGAAATAATGTAATTGGTTGACATATAGTTTAATACATTACAAATTGCCATGTTTGTAATGTAATCCGAGAAAGCAGAATATGGATAGGTTATGTTATACCGGTCTTTTAGTTTTTTAGTAATGGAGTAATGAAGTAATGGAACTCCATTACTCCATTACTTCATCACTTTTATCTCACAACAACCTTATTCATCACGCCTTCAACATCGATGAAATAGATTCCGCTGTTGAGTTTTGAAACATCGATAGTGTTTGTTCCTTCGCTAACGTTATGACGCAAGACCATTTGTCCGCTGACGGAATATATCTTTACCTCTGTTTCATTCTCTGTTTCAATCATGACGAAGTCGCTTGCTGGATTAGGATAGATGCTGGAACCTGCGACATTCACTTCATCTACGTTTAATGGATATCCGCTGTTATCCATCACCAATGAGAATATCTCACCAGTTACCTTGCTTCCGCATAATATCAAACTGCCGTCGTCACGAACTGCTGCTGACATTACATGAGCGTGATGACCTACATACTCAGCTGCCATGCGTTCCCAAAGAAGGTTCAAGTCCTTGTCGAAGTATGAAATGTATAAGTCGTAGCCGTCGAATGCCTTTCTGGCAAGAGAATAGATCCAATAAATGTTGCCATCTTTTGTGGTTACTATATTCTTTGTGTAGAGATGTGGTTTAGGATCGTTGCCATTCTTTTGCTTGTAACCTCTGTATTCATATTCGTTCACAACCTCATGGTTCTTGTTCATTTTTCTAAGGTTGATTGACCATGAAATAGGACTGCCGCTGATGTGCATTGATGATGTAAGATATGACTCGTCATCATATCCTAATAAGTTTATACGTTCTTTGTCAGCATATATGTCTGATGCGTTGGAAAAGTCTGAGTCTATGACATTGAATTCTGAATCCAATACAACGATGCTTAATTTATCCATTGTTGATTTTCTTGTAAAAGTGAATGCATATTGCAACGGATTTTCGTTATAGACTGTAAGTGAGTGATAAGGGAAAGTCCATCCATTTGGTTCCAAGTCAACTTTCACTTCATTCTTTGAAAGTATATTTCCGTTTAAATCCATTTTTACGAAGATGAAGTCTTGTGATTCATCGATGCGTTTCATTACGATTAAGTTGTTTTCGCTATCAAGAATGCAGTGTTCAGTGTTGCCGTAAACCATGTCGCGTGACTTGATGTCGGAATATGGCATAGGAACGCTGATGTAGTCATAAACGCCGAGACCTTTGTCTAAAACAACAGCGTTATAGTATGTAGGGGCTCCGTAGGTGAAGTACACATATACATTCAGGTCAGAGCGTTCAGGATGGCGGAAGAACGGATAGAATCCTCTGTGTTCTCCTTCGTTGAATTCTATATATTCGGATTCCATCAATTTGCCGTCTTTATCCATTCTGTAGATTCTGGTGGTCTTTTCACCTGTTGTGCTTTTCTCCCAGAAAGTCATAGAGGTTAAAATGGTGCCCTCTTCTGTTTCCATAATAGCATTGGTGTAGGCTGTTTTGCCGTCAATGTTGTCATATTCGTTATATACGAATGACTGTGCATTGAGTGCTGCTGATAACAACACGGCTGCTGCAAATAATATTCTCTTTTTCATGATATGCAAATTTAATGGTTAAAACTATTTTGATTTAAAGCATTCTGGAATAACTCTCTGTAAACGTTCTCACAACTCCATATTTACAGAGAGTACGTATAATGTATTTATTTTTTCCTATTTTGAACATTGTTTTCATGTTGGCTTATTTTTTTGTTGCAAATATATAATTGTAAAATATCTTTTGTCAAGAAAAAAATCTATGCATTTTTATGCAGTTTTTAGGCTAACATTTTGATAACCATAAACTTTCAACCATTAAGCTTTAAATTTCCAACTCTAAAGTCTGGTGTTGAGAAGACATTCTCTCTGTCAATGTAAACACCGTTGGAATCCTTAATGATAATATGAGCTATTCTGAACTGAGACTCCGAGGTCGTTTGGGGAGAAGTCACCGACAAGTTCTCGGCGACTTGGTGACTCGGTGACTCCCAACAAAAGAAACAATATAGGGGAGTTCTATAAATTCCCCGTTTAAATAATTTTTGACAATGATAATTAAAACTTTTACATGCTTTATGTTTTTTCTTGGAATCTTTTCGTCTTTCTTTCAATCACATAGCTCGCTATGTTCTTTCAAGAAAAACAAA
>JAFYNK010000069.1 GCA_017548125.1 Bacteroidales bacterium
AAACATTAAACTTTAAACCTTAAACCTTAAACTTTAAACCTTAAACTTTAAACATAAAAAATGAAAATACTAGGAATTATACCGGCTCGTTTTGCCTCGACGCGTTTTCCAGGCAAGCCTCTCACAATAATCAACGGAAAATCAATGATACAACGCGTCTATGAACAAGCATTGAAAGCTGAATTGTTGACAGACGTAGTTGTGGCAACCGACGACCAGCGTATCTTCGACGCCGTGACTTCCTTCAGCGGCAAAGTCATGATGACATCATCAGAACACAACAGCGGCACTGACAGATGCTGTGAGATAATAGAAAAGATTGGAAATCAATATGATGCTGTTGTCAACATACAAGGTGACGAGCCTTTCATAAATCCTGAGCAGATCGACCAGATCGCCGCTCTCATCTCAACAGAAGAAAGTCAGCTCGCATCTTTATGCAAGCCTATCAAAGATAAAGACGAGCTTTTTGATGAAAATGTTGTGAAAGTCGTCTTCGACAAAAACGGCAACGCATTGTATTTCAGTCGCCAGACGATTCCATTTTTAAGGAAAGCTGATAGAGACGCCGCGTCGTGGATGGAACAGAGAACATTCTACAAACACATTGGAATTTACGCTTACAAAGTCGATGTCTTGAAAGAAATAGCAAGACTTCCACAGTCGGGACTGGAACTTTCAGAGTGTCTGGAACAACTTCGATGGCTCGAAAATTCATACGAAATAAAAATGGGTATCACCGAGTTTGAAAGTTATTCCATTGATACACCGCAAGATGTAGAAAAATGTCTAAAATTCTTCAAAGATTGAAGTATTTTTCTTAACTTCGCAATCCGAAATATTTTTATACCAAAAATTTATAACTATATGATTACTAATTATTTGATTGAGTTACTTAAAGACAACGAATGCGTAATCGTTCCAGAATTTGGAGCATTCATCTCCAAAAGACATTCTGCAACAATAGATTATGCAAATCATCGTTTCATGCCTCCATACAAAGAATTAGTTTTCAATAATAAATTGACTAATAATGATGACTTGCTCGTTAATTATATTTCTCAAAAAGAGAATGTCTCTAACGAGCAAGCACTTGCCAAAATCCAGAAATTCGTCAACCAAAGCGCTGCCATTCTCGAAGTGAACCTCGAACTCGAATTGGAAGGCCTCGGAAAATTACGCAACTTCCACGGAGATTTCGTCTTCGAAACAAAAGAAGACATCAACCTCCTCGGCGACTCCTTCGGCTTGACAAACTTCAACTTCCAACCTATCTTCCGAACAGAGACTTACCAAATCTTGAAGGAAAAAATCGTTGTCGAACAAAAACAGAAAAACACTGAATATTCAATAGCTCTCGACAGCGTTGAAGAAGTGGCAAACGAAACACCAAAAACAAGAAAACCTAATCTGTTCAGAACCTTCGCTTACACAACATTAGCATTCTTATTGATTTTCGTAATCAACTGGACAACAGACAAATCCGACTCACAACTCGCAAGCTGGAATCCTTTCTTGTACTCATCTCCTAATGAATACTTTATTAATATTTTAAGCAGTAATGAAGTAATGGAGGGATGTGGTGATGAAGTAATGGAGGAAGACTGTAATGAAATGATGGAGAGTGTTGAGATCGCAGAGATTTTAGAGGTAAGTGAAAAAGTTGAAGCAATTGAAATAACTGAAGAAATTGAAGTTAAAGAGGAAATTAAAGCAACAGAAGTTCCTGAATCCCTCAATTCCTCAATTCCTCAATTCCTCAATTCCTACTACATCATTGGTGGTTCTTTCCAGACTGAGGCTAGCGCAGAGAAATGCGTAAACGATTTAAGAAACCAAGGTTTTGAAAATGCATCTTCATTAGATAAAAATAATAAAGGTAATATTCGTGTTTATTATGAATCATTTGCAGAGAAGGCTGACGCTTTGATACGCCTCGAAGTTATCAAACGCGACTACAACGAATCTGCATGGTTGTTATTCCAAAAATAAGATAATATGGGAAAAAATAAGTTAGAACGTTTCGCAGAAAACAAGACTTTCAACAATCTTTTTGAATATTCATTTGAAAGACTTAAAAATGAAGGATTTCCATTGAAAGGAAGATGGAAACAAGATTTCTTCAAGAACGACAACCCTATAGTTTTGGAATTAGGCTGCGGTAAAGGCGAATATACAGTAGGACTCGCACGCGCACACAAAGACATCAACTATATTGGCGTCGATATTAAAGGCTCTCGCATGTGGGTCGGCCTCTGCCAAGCTCGTAACGAAGGTCTCGACAACGTGGCGTTCCTCAGAACACACATCGAACTCATCGACGGCTTCTTCGCTGAAAATGAAGTGGATGAAATTTGGGTCACATTCCCAGACCCTCAGCCATCAAAGGCACGCAAACGTCTCACAGGACCTAACTTCCTCGAACGTTATCGCACATTCGTGAAACAAGACGGCGTAGTCAACCTCAAGACCGACAGCGACCTTATGTACGAATTCACAGTAGAGACAGCCAAAGAAGGCGAACTCCCAATATTCTACAACTACGACAACCTCTACTCCAACGACGACGATTTGGAAGTAAAGAAAATCAGAACATACTACGAACAAATTTGGCTCGACAAAGGCCTGACAATAAAATATATCAGATTCGGAATAAACAAAAAAGAGGCTTAAAGTCTCTTTTTTGTTTATGACTAAAGACTAAAGGCTAATGGCTAATGGCTAAAGTATAAATAAAACTAAATAATTATGAGAAAATTGAGATTTTTATTCGTTTTGTTAGCGATGGTATCGTTAGCGAGTTGTAATTTTGAAGACCAAGCTGTCATTCGTTATGAAGTTACATCAGAAAATCCTGATGAAAGCTATGTGGCTGAGATTGTTCCAAAACGAATTAAGTATTACAATTCAAATGAAGATATAACAAATGACAAAGAAACGTACAAGAAAGTCAGAACTGGTGGCACAAGATATACATTAGAAGCATTGCTTGTATGTTCAAGAAGTCATTCCTCTAATGATGTAATGTATAATATTTCTATGCCTGCTGACGAATCAAGTTTGATTATCAAATACAAAGAAAAGAAAGGAAGATTAAGTACCGAAGAGTTTAAGTCAGTACTTGACAATTACATTAAGTATTCTGGCATAACTACTGATACCACATACAAACCTTCGTATAGATTGATTGTCACTGACTCTGATAAATTCACTAAAGCTACAAATGTTGACCAAAGCATTCGTATGGCAACTAATTATTCAAAATACATTAGTGATGACAGTTATTATACAAGAATAACAAACGAATACCAACCTGATTCTATATATGAACTAATACAATGCGGATGGATGTTACGAAACAATTTACGCACATTCCATCATATTCCTGTTGTATCAATAACAAATAATTATTGGTGGAATTATAAGTTTAGTTTTACGCAAGACTCAACATTTCATATCATTATGAATGATTCTGGTTCAAGAATACTTATAGATGGCAACGATCATTTTTCTTGGTCAGGAAGTGATGGCGATGATAATTTCAAATTAGAAGTCAATGATAATATTGTCAGATATATAGTTAACGACGAATTAAAGTACGAATATGACATCAATAAAATAAATATAATTACTCCTGAAACACGTATCAAGATTAAACCAGAATTCTACTATGGACAAAAATCAGTTGAAGAAGTAAACGAAATGCTTTCAGAATATGGATTGTCACTTGAACCGACTGGCGAGGAAATGATGGTTGTCACATTAAGTACAGATGAACCGATCAAATCTGCAAAACTCTTTGAATCAAAGTCATATACAAAGAAATTCTTCGCTTTGTTGTTTGTAGGAATTTTATTCTGCATATTCGCGACCATGCATGTTAGCAAAGAAGAAGCATTAGCACCTAAAAGCAAAAGCGTAATCAGAGTTGGTTCTGCTATATTATTATGGGGCATTGCGGTTTTATGTTTCTTATTATTCTTATCAATATTTGGTATTGCATTGTTTACAGAGGCGGAATTGCATGATCTCAATTGGAATGATTATTTAATTAACTCTAGATCGCTTGCAACTTTAGCATTTGGATTTATTTTTACCGCCACAGGCATTTCTGTGTTCAATTACCGTAAAAGCTATTATACTATTTTAGGTAAAATATTACGTGTAATATTTACATTATTTGTATTTTATCTAATGTTTCACTTAATAAAAGACATCATAAATTCTGATTTTGATTTGGTGGGTCCATTATGTTTATGTATAGCATTTGCTTGTTCAATGCGAAAACAAGAAATCGAAAACAACAAATGAATTGACTAAAGTTCAATAGCCTTAGTTCAAAGTTCAACAGTAAAAATGTATAAATAAAACAAACTAAATAAATATGAGAAAATTAAGGTTTTTATTCGTCTTGTTGGCGATGGTATCATTGGCAAGCTGCAATTATGAAGAAGAAGCTGTCATTCGTTATGAAGTTACATCAGAAAATCCTGATGAAAGTTATGTGGCTGAGATTGTTCCGGAAAAAATCGAGCATAGCAAAGAAGAAAATTTAGTAAACTCCAGTGATTTAGAGTCTGAGAGAAAAGTTTGGAATGGAAACAGAAGAAATACATTGGCAACATTGCTGCTTCATTCAGGAGAAGTGATTTCAAACGATATGATTTACAACATTTCAATGCCTAAAGAAAATACAAGTTTCGTAATTACTTATCCCGAAAAAAGAAAATCTCCTAACCGTTCTGAATACAAACAAATTCTTAGTGATTATGTAAAAAATGCTGGAATTATTACAGAATATAAACATAAACCATCTTACAATTTAGTCGTTTCAGATAGCGCAAAATTTTCAGAGGCAAAATATATCGACCAAACAATCAACACAGGATACAATCATTACCAATTTAGAGACAACGACAGATTTTACATCAAAGTGGTTGATTATCCGTATGTATGCGATATGAGTCAATTGATTTGCAATTTAAGAACTTACTATTCAATACCTGTTATTTTCGATGATACAAATAAAGAATTTTTAGACACACGCATTGAGCTAACAGGCTTAGGTTTATATTCAAAAAACATATCTTTTGAAAAAGTAAAAGAAACATTATCCATATTAGGATTGGCACTTGAACCAACAGGCGAAATGATGCAAGTTGTGACATATAGCATTGCTCCACACAAAGAATTATACGCTTTTGAAAGCAGAAACTACACGATATACTTCTGGAATATCATTTTATTATCAATTTTGTTGGGTATTGCCATCATATTTATGGATGATGCTCAAGCACATTATTATGATTTACTTCCAAAAAACAAAAACATAAAAGAAAGACTTAAATACGCCGTTCCATTTTGGGTTATAGCAATGGCGTTTGCTGTATTTTTTGTCATGCTTATCTCAAATATTGAAAATTATAGTTTTGACGTTGAACAATGGATTCTGATATGCATATATTTTACCATTATACCAAGCGCATGCGGAATATATGTATTAAGGCATCGTAAAAGCAACAGCAAAAAAAATGAAAGAATAATATCTTATATACTTTACATATTGTTACTCATTATATGGGGCATCAACTTCTGCACTGACAAAGAATACTATGATTCGGGATTTGAAATAAGTATTAGTATAGGAATTGGACTAATTGTTTGTGGAAGCTTCGCATATTTTCTAAACAAGAAGAAAAAGAAACAACAAAACAATGAAAATTAATTAATAAAACAAACTAAATAATTATGAGAAAATTGAAATTTTTATTCGTCTTGTTGGCGATGGTATCGTTAGCGAGTTGTAATTTTGAAGACCAAGCTGTCATTCGTTATGAAGTTACATCAGAAAATCCTGATGAAAGCTATGTGATTGAATTAAGTACATCTGAAAGTTGCAGAAGCTGGAATCCTCGTGTATTAACCGATACTCTAACATTGCCTTCTGGTTCTCGAACAGGTATGATTTCCAGAACATTAATTCATTGCTACACAAATTTCGGACAGGACATAATGTATGAAACTATTCCAAGTGATGAATTTTGTACAATGAAAGTCATCTATCCTGAAAAAAAAGTTTCCAATAAAAAACTGTTAGACGACTTTATTAATAACGCCGGCATTACATCTGATACAACTTACAAACCTTCTTACAAATTGATAATCACCAATAATGATAATTTTAGCGAATATATTGCTGACAAATCATTTGTAAAAAAAGGATGTGGTTCTGGAATTCAAAAAGACGATTATGATTTTTGCTGTAATATTAATTATGACGAAAAACTCGTTGATAAAAATCACACTATTACAAATATTTTGCATTTAATTCACAACCTGCGAACATTTTATCATATCCCTGTTTTTGTTGATGACACATTTTCATTAAATATTTATACATCATATTTTACCATTGACAAAAGTTTCTACTCCGGACAAAAATCAGTTGAGGAAGTAAACGAAATGCTTTCAGAATATGGATTGTCACTTGAACCGACTGGCGAGGAAATGATGGTTGTTACATTAAGTACAGATGAACCAATCAAATCAGCAAAACTCTTTGAATCAAAGTCATTTACAAAGAAGTTTTTCGCTGTGTTGTTTGTAGGGATTTTATTCTGCGTATTCGCAACCATGCATGTTAGCAAAGAAGAAGCATTAGCACCTAAAAGCAAAAGCATAATCAGAGTTGGTTCTGCTATATTATTATGGGTCTTAGCGGCTTTATGTCTTTTTATATTCTTTATGTTTTTTACAGAAGAAATGCAGTCGGCATTACATAACGCATTTTTTAATATACATTTGATAAATTCCGTTTCTCTTGTTGCATTTTCATTCGGACTCATCCTTATTGCAACAGGCATTTCTGTGTTCAATTACCGTAAAAGCTATTATACTATTTTAGGTAAAATATTACGTGTAATATTTACATTAGTAGTTTTTTGCATTATGTACACTTTGGTAAGAATTATAATAAACTCTGACTTACATTCATACATATTACCATTAAGCATCTGTTTAATAGCTATGGTTATGAATATCTTCACATTAAGAATACAGAAGGCTGTGAACAAGGACTAAAGTTCTTGGTTCTAAAAAAAGTCTCCAAGCAGGCGGTGAAGCGCGTAACGCGGAATCCCTGCAAAAGATTACCAATCGACTATCAGTGTGCCGTAGGTACGACAGAAAAAAATCATTCACATTTCTGTCGTATCTACGGCGCTTCTATTTTTTTAACATTGTTTTACAGGCATTCTTTTTTAAGACGCAATGGGGTGACGTCTCTACGGAAATTATACAATTCTTAGGGTGTTTTATTTATAAATTTCTACAACCTGAGCCTATCTAAAACACAACGCTCAGCGCTTCGACAAGCTCAGCGACCTCAATTTAGGAGTTCAGGAATTCATGGTATCAGGAATTTTCTTCATCACTCCATTACTTCATCACTCCATCACTAAAAAGTTCAACGGCTTTAAGTTCAATGTTCAACGGTTTAAAAAACCACTCCTAACTCCAAAGAATTGAAAATAAACATTAACATAAATTGTTAATAATTTCTTAAAAAAATGTTAAAATGAAAAGATGAGATGAAATTCCCGTATTGAAATCTTGACGTTCCTTTTAGTTTGCTATAAATTTGCAGGAGAATCAAAAATGCAAGCATATATGACAAAAATAGAGGAGCAGGGTTGTATCAAAAGTGGAGGCGAACTTGTCGTCCAAAAAGTTGAGACAATGATATTAGGGATAAGAGGAGCGAATGTTATATTGGACGCAGATGTGGCGGAATTATATGGCGTAGAGACGAAGAGAATTAATGAAGCTGTTAAAAATAATCCTGATAAATTCCCAGAGGATTACATGTTTGTACTTACTGATGAAGAGTTGCAGTTTTTGCGGTCGACCAATTCGACCTCAAATATTTTGCGGTCGAAAATTTCGACCAAAAGCAGGACGCTGCCTAAAGCTTTTACAGTGAAAAGATTGTATATGCTGGACTTTTTTAGAATCTTAGAACTTTAAAATTCTAGAATTCTAGAGTTCTAAATTTCTAGAGTTCGCCCTTTGCGTTAGGGATTGGAGCGGCATCCTTTGCGATGCGGAGCGAGCAAAGATATAGCGGAAAGCCCGACGGCGGAGCTGAAGGCGGAGCCGTAACGCCCAAGATAAAGTCTATGAGTCAACAAGACTAAAGTTTAAAGTTTAAGGTTTAAGGTTCATTAGAATTCTTCCTAATTCTTTTAACAGTATGCTTTATCTTTCCTATTATAAAGTTCAATTCCAATATTGACTCCGTCTCTGATGTCTCCAAATCAGGCATAACTATGTCTGAAAGCACATCGCTGAAATGA
>JAFYNK010000070.1 GCA_017548125.1 Bacteroidales bacterium
AAACGGTGACTATAGCGCGGAGGTCCACCTCTTCCCATTCCGAACAGAGAAGTTAAGCCCCGCAGCGCCGATGATACTGCATTAAGTTGTGGGAAAGTAGGTCGTCGCCGCCCTTATAACGGAAGCCTCAGCAATCAGCTGAGGCTTTTCTGTTTTATTGCATTCACCTCTCCGCGCAAAGGAACGCTGTGCTTGAGAATCTCAGACTTCGCGCGTGTCCTAGAGTATCTTTTACTTATGGCAATCTAAAACATTTAAAGCCTTTAAGACCTCTATTGCATCTTGCCATTATAAAAATGGAATTAAAAATATTTTAAGTATTACTTTTTTTTCTCTTCTAAAAACATTATTTTTGCAAAAAATATAATTAAACTAAAACTATAATGGAAAATTTAGAACGCGTACAATGTCTTATCCTCGGCTCAGGTCCTGCAGGATACACAACAGCAATTTATACATGCCGTGCTGACCTTAAAACAGTTATTTATGAAGGCCCAATAACAGGTGGTCAATTAATGCAAACAACAGAAATTGAAAACTTCCCAGGATACCCACAAGGTGTACATGGCAGCCAAATGATGATGGATCTCCGTCAACAAGCTGAACGTTTTGGTGTTGAATTCCGTATGGGATCAATCGTGGAAGTTGATACAACAGCTCGTCCTTTCAGAGTAAAATCAGAAACAGGTGATGAATTATTAGCTGATACTATTGTCGTTGCTACAGGCGCTTCAGCACGTTGGTTAGGTGTTCAAGGTGAAGATCAATTTAAAGGTGGTGGCGTTTCTGCTTGCGCTACATGTGACGGTTATTTCTTCAGAGGTAAAGACGTTGCTGTTGTTGGCGGTGGTGACACAGCTTGCGAAGATGCAACATATCTCTCACACCTTTGCAATAAAGTTTATTTAATCGTTCGTCGTGATGTTCTTCGTGCTTCTAAAGCAATGCAACACAGAGTTCTTAACACTCCTAATATCGAAGTTCTTTGGAATACTCAAACAAAAGAATTATTTGGTGAAGTTGATGGTTTCATGGCAAATCTCCAAGGCGCAGTAGTTTTCGATAGCAAGACAAATGAAGAACGTACAATCAACGTAGAAGGTTTCTTTGAAGCAATTGGTAACACACCTAACACAGCTATCTTCAGAGATAAGTTAGAAATGGATGAAGCTGGTTACATCATCACAAAACCTAAATCAACAGCAACAAGTGTTCCTGGTATCTTCGCTGCTGGCGACTGCCAAGACAGATTGTTCCGTCAAGCTATTATCGCTGCTGGTTCAGGCGCAATGGCTGGTATGGAAGTTGAAAGATTTTTAATGGAGAATTAATTTTAAAACACCATTCTCGTGACTTCTGAAAGTTATGAGAGTCATATAAAATAAAAAGCAGTAACTTGATTTTACTGCTTTTTTTGTTTGTCGGAGTGGCCCGACTCGAACGGGCGACCGCTTGCACCCCATGCAAGAATGCTAGCCAACTGCACCACACCCCGATTTTTGAGAGTGCAAAGATAACACTTATATTTGAAACTCAGAAACTCAAAACCTCAGAATTTTTTTGAGATTCTGAGGTTCTGAAGTTCTGAATTTTTTATTTCATCCTGCTTGTCCTAAAGCCGTAGATGAATATCATCACGAAACAGATGAAAGGCAATATGAATGAGAAGTTGACTGCTGGAAGGCTTCCCACTGTTCCTAAATCAATAATCATTCCTTGAAGAGGTGGCATTAATGCGCCGCCAACGATAGCCATGACTAAAAACGCAGCACCTAATGAACTGTCTTCCAGATTGACGTTCTCCAATGCGATACCGTAAATTGTTGGGAACATAAGTGACATAAAGATAGAAATTGCCATCAGACAGTAAAGTCCCATGACACCGTCAATCAATATCGTTCCTGCTGAAGCAAGCATTGCGCCGATAGCGAAGAACATCAATAATCTGCGTGAGTTGACGTATTTCATCAAGAAGGTGCTGATGAAACGACCGCATAAGAACATTCCCATAGCGATGATATTGTATAACTGAGCGGTGGCTTTGTCGATACCGAGACGGTCGGCATATTGGATGATGAAAGTCCATGTCATGATTTGAGCTGCCACGTAGAACAACTGAGTGACAACACCTTCACGATATACTTTGTTGGAGAAAAGACGTTTTAAAGTACCTTTGTTATTAGAAGTTGTTTCTCTCGCTTCATTATTTTGATTCTTAACAAAAATAGCAATGATGACAAAGACAAACAACACCACGCAACCTAATGCGACGTATGGATTACGGATGATGTCGAGGTCGTGTTCGCGTATTGATAGTTTTGTCATCTCGTCTAAGTTACTGAAACCTCCTATCTCGCGGACCTGTGCAGCGTCTGACTCAAGCTTAGCTAGCACTATCCTTGAAGCGACGAACATTCCCATCAAGGAACCGATAGGGTTGAACGCCTGTGCGAGGTTGAGACGACGTGTGGAAGTTTCTTTGCTGCCTAATGACAAGATATAAGGATTTGCTGTTGTTTCGAGGAAGGCGAGGCCGAAAGTGAGGACGTACAATGACACGCAGAAGAAGCTGAACTCTTGACGGTTAGCTGCCGGGATGAACATAAACGCTCCTATTGCATATAGTATCAATCCTAACAAGATGCCTTTCTTGTAGCTGTAGCGTCTTGCGAAGAGAGCCGCTGGTATCGCCATGGTGGCATAGCCGCCGTAGAAAGCAAACTGCACCAAAGAAGCTTTTGCCGCTGATAATTCCATCACAGTCTGGAACGCAGCCACCATAGGGTTGGTGATGTCGTTAGCAAAGCCCCACAAGGCGAATAATGTTGTTATTAAAATGAATGTCAAGAGGTACTTTTTCTCGACAAGTTTCGATTGTAGATTTTTTGTCATAATGTTAATATTGCTATGAGCCGAGACTCTAAATTAATATTTCACAAAGATAAGAAAAGGCTAAAGTATAATGACAAAAGGTTAAAGATTTTTTTATAAAATCTGTCGTCCTTTCAGGACTTTGATTCTACTTGGTTCAAGTTTGCAGGGATTACGCACTGCGTGCTTCATCCCCTGCCTGGGAACTGTCGCACCTTCGGCGCTTATCCCAATTTTGAATTACAAAAATAGCAACTAATTATATAGCATTGAGTTAAAATATTTTAAGAAATAATGATTGTTGAAATTTTATTCAAAAAAGTCACGTAGTGACGACAGTTCCCAGGCAGGTATGGAGAGCGAAGCTCGTAATGCCTGCAATAAAGACCGGATATTAATCAGAGTGCCGAAGGTACGACATAATATTTGTCATCAAAAAAATATTAACGAACAACATTTATTGAATTATTTTTTTACATTTGCATTTGGATTGAGACAACTTTTTCCAAGACACATTGAAAATAATAAGAAACGTTATGTCTGCTTCTTGTATGTGAAAAGCCTAGGATAATCACAATGGAAACAAGAGAAAGATATAATGGTTCTCACGCTATACGTGGACTGTTATAATTATATATGTTTCCAAAGGTTTTCCTAGCGCCTTCACATAGAGATGTAGTTATACAGTTCCACGTTTCTTTTTACATTAACAAATCCTTGTGGAGCTGAAGGATGATAAAATAATGTATTGTGAAAAATATCGAAAATGAACAATGTCCAAAAAGTTATATTGTTTTGGCAGCTATTTCATTAGTTATCAATTGGCCTTTGGGAATACCAGCTTTAGTTAATGCTTATAAAGTGGAAAAATTTTGGTATTTAGGAAACAAGGCAGAAGCAGAGAAAAGGTCAAAAAAAGCTAAGATGTGGTCTATCATTGCTTTGGGAAGCATGGTTTTATCTGGAGTTTTAGGCGCTATAGCAGGAATAATATCAGCATTGAGGGATGGTGTAATCGAGTTCTTCTAGATGTAAAGATAGGATTTATTTGGGCGTTCCGGCTTCGCCGTCTGGCTTTCCGCTATATCTTGCTCGCCGAAACAGGGAACTAGATCTGGGGACGGGGTCAGGAATTTTGAAGAATCAAATCTCGTCCCCAAATCCCAATTCTTGTTCCCAATAAGCTCGCAAAGGATGCCGCTCCAATCCCTAACGTTTTGGGAGAACTATAGAAATCTAGAACTTTAGAACTATAGAATTTTAAAGTTCTAGAATTCTAAAAAAGTCACGTAGTGACATCCCTATAATAGTTAATTGTCAATTGAGAAATATCCTCCGTTTTTAGCGACACCTTTGAAAACAATCTGTTTTTTGTCGCTTAACTTTTTTAAATATCGTTGGGTAGTTCTTAAACTGCGTCCTAATCTTTTAGATAAAGTCGGTGCATTCAAGCATAGATTATTGACAATCGTTTCTAACAACATTTTTTCACAACACAATCCTTTTACACCGCCAAAAACAAAAAAAGGACGCGATCATAAATCAACGTCCTTATAATTATTAATTCCAAATTGATTAGACTTCAATGTGTGTTAATATTTTAGGAAACATCGACGCGTCTCTACAATCATTCCTAATTACTAACTTCTAACTGTACCAAAATATTTCCCATTGCGGTGGCTTCCACTTCGCCTTTGACGACTTCACATCCGGTTAATTCTGCTGTGAGTAGGTTCAGCAGCTGGTTTCTAGAACCGCCACCGACGATGTAAATCTTGTTGATTTTCTTGTTGGTGCAACGTTCCATCTGTGCCTTGACTTCAGCATATTTCTTTGCCAAAGAGATGCAGATACATCTCATGAAGTCGCCTTTGGTGACAGGAATGTCTTCATTTCTTTCTTTAAGATAAGATATTATCGCCTCCGACATCTTCTCTGGATTCATGAAGCATGCGTCGTCAACATCGAAATATGACGACAATGTGGATTGTTCTGCTTCTTTAACCAATTCAGAATAGTCGCATTTGTAACCTTCTTGTTCCCATTCTTTCACGAGCTGTTGTATGAGCCAGAGTCCGGTTATGTTTTTCAGGAATCGTATTCTTCCGTCTGTCATGCCTTCGTTGGTGAAAGCGGCATCGAAAGCCTCTTGTGAGATGATAGGTTCTTTTGTCGGTGTTCCCATGAGCGACCATGTGCCGGAGCTTATGAACGCCCAGTCGTCGGAAGCATCGCTGATTGAAGCGACGGCACTCGCGGTGTCGTGCGAGCCGACAGCGACGACATTGGCATTGCCGCCCACTTCTTCGGCGAGCTCATCGGTGAGTCGTCCTATCACAGCGCCTGGATAGATAATCTCCTGCATCAAGCGCTTAGGCAATCCTAATCTGTCGAAGATGACATCATCCCACTGATGTGTCAATGAATTTAAAAGCTGTGATGTTGAAGATATTGTAAATTCGTTGTAACATTTTCCTGTTAAGAAATAGTTGAACAAATCTGGCATGAATAATATTTTTTTAGCTCGTATGACGTCGTCATACGCTATATTTGTATCAGCCTTACAGGCTGTAACAGAGCTCAACAGCTGAAACGCTGTGTTGATCTCCATAAACTGATTAGCAGCATGTTGGAAGAACTCTTCTTTTGGCAGTTTTTGAAATGCCAGATCCAGCATTCCTTTTGTCCTGTCGTCGCGGTAACATACTGGCGTTGAGATAAGTTTTCCGTCTTTATCTAAAAGCCCGTAGTCAACGCCCCATGTATCGATGCCGATGCTTTCAATCTCGTCGCCGTACTTGGCAAACGCCTTTTTCAATCCTGTCTTTAACTCATTAAAAAGAGCATTGAAATCCCATCTCAGATGTCCGTCGATCATCTTCTGATTATTTTCAAAACGATGTATCTCTTCAAGTTGAATTTCATTGGACGCTGCAAGCCACGTCCCAACGATGACACGACCGCTGCCTGCACCGAAGTCCGCTGCTATATATCTTTTCATCTTATTTTTTCTTTCCTAAAACGTAAACGTCTAAATCTTCAATCTCTTCTTGTGTCAATGTAGAATAGTTGCCACCTGATTGTACTATTATTCTGCAAGCCATCTCGAAGAATGTGGCGCGTTCAAATACCTCGTTGAAGTTCTTGCCGCATACCACCTGACCGTGGTTTGTCATGAGGCATGAGTTATGGTCTTTCATCGCTTCGAGTACAGCCTTTGCTAATTCTGGAGAACCTGGTCTGTAATAAGGTATCACTGGAATCTCTCTTCCGACGTGGATAGGAATCTCAGCTGTTACGTTGAAGTTGGTTGGTTTCTCTTTCATGCAAGCTATCGCTGTAGCATATTCCGATTGGAAGTGGAACACCACGTTGACTTCAGGACGCTGACGCATGATGCCGAGGTGGAATGTGCTTTCCATCGAAGGTTTTACGCCGTTGAGGAATTCGCCTGTCTCGATATTACAAAGTGAAATGTTTTCTTCTTTTAATGTTGGTACCCATGAACCTGTTCCTGAAACGAGAGCGAGATTTTCATCAATACGCCATGAGAGATTTCCGCTGCTGCATAAAGTCAACATAGCATCACCATAACGATGAGCTTGTTTCAGAAATTCTGTATAATGTTTTTCGTCTATGATACTCATGATTGTTAAAGTTTAAAGTTTAGAGTGTAGAGTTTATAGTAGTTGATAGTTTTAAGTGGTAAGTTTATATTGTCTTAAAAACTTCCAATTATTAACTTAAAACTATTCTACACTCTCAACTCTACACTATACACTATTTATTTATACATTGGTCCGAAGTTAGCGCAAGCTCTGAAGTCTTGACCTTCTTTATCCATGCCGAAAGCGTTCCATACTGAAGGACGGAAGATCTTTTCTTCTGGCACGTTGTGCATTGATACAGGGATGCGTAACATTGAACATAATGTGATGAGGTCAGCGCCGATGTGACCGTAGCTGATAGCACCGTGGTTAGCGCCCCAGTTGTTCATCACTTCGTAAGCTGATGTGAAAGCGCCTTTGCCTGTTGTGCGTGGTGCGAACCATGTGCATGGCCATGTGTAGTCGGTACGTTTCCATAATGTATCTGATACATTTTCTGGGAGGTTGACAGTCCAACCTTCAGCTATTTGGATGCATGGTCCGAGGCCTTTGACGAGGTTGAGGCGTATCATTGTGACAGGCATCTCAGCTTTTGTCTCGAAGCGTGATGAGTAGCCGCCACCACGGAAATATCCGTAGTCAGCGGAACACCATTCTGTGGCGTTCATCATCGCGTCTTGGTCAGCTTCTGTGACATCCCACCAGTGTTTCATTACGTTATTGCCGTTTTCGTCTTTACAAACGCCAGAAGCGTCAACGCAGCAAGCACCTGAGTTGATGAGGTGGATGATACCGCCTGACTGTTGTGCAACGCCTTCTAAGTCGTAGCCAGTAGCGCCTTTCACTGCATCTGGGCTCCAGTAGGTACGAACGTCAGCGAACATCTGTGGGCGGTTTGTCAACAGTTTCATGAACAACATGCCGATGCCGTTGAGGACGTCATTTTCTGTAGCGAGGATATAAGGCTCGCGTGCGCCGTTCCAGTCGAATGAAGAGTTAAGCATCGACTCAGCGAAGTCACCGTTAGGATAGAAGTCGGTCCATTGACGTTGACCTTGGAAGCCAGCAGCGATGGCGTTATGACCTACCATTTCTTCTTCGCAGCCTTCTGGGAGGTTAGGGTTGCCGTTCATCATATCTTTGATGATGACCATCATCTTAACGACGAATTCCCACATCTCTTCTTTCTCTTCAGCAGTCTTCTTAAGATGTTCTGGGTTTTTGTCGAGGCCTTCGATACATTTAGCTTTAGTCCAAGCGAGAGCTTTTTCGTATTCGTTTTTATCGTATATGTTGTTAGTCATGCGGCGGATTATTTCCACTTCGTCAACTGACTCGACGCGCATTCCTAGATATTCTTCGATGAAGTTAGGGTCGATGATTGAACCGCCGATACCCATGCAGATAGAACCGATTTGGAGGTAAGACTTGCCGCGCATTGAAGCAGCAGCGACGGCAGCGCGACCGAAGCGCAAGAGTTTCTCTTGTACGTCGGCAGGGATTGAAGTGTCGTCAGCGTTTTGTACGTCATGACCATAGATGCCGAATGCTGGCAAGCCTTTTTGTGCGTGTGTTGCGAGGACTGAAGCGAGATAAACAGCTCCTGGACGTTCTGTTCCGTTGAAACCCCAGACGCCTTTGATTGTCATTGGGTCCATGTCCATTGTCTCAGCGCCGTAGCACCAGCAAGGAGTGACTGTCAATGTGATATCGACGCCTTCTTTTCTGAATTTGTCGGCACAAGCAGCAGCTTCTGCAACGCGGCCTATTGTTGTATCAGCGATAACGACTTTAACAGGTTCGCCGTTAGAGTATTTCAAGTTTTCTTCAAAGAGCTTAGCGGCAGCTTTTGCCATGTTCATTGTCTGATCTTCAAGAGATTCACGAACTTTAAGAGCACCACGACGACCGTCGATGGTTGGACGAATTCCGATAACAGGATAATCGCCTATGAGTCTGTTTTTTGCCATATTATTTTTTTATAGATTATACATTTTTGATTCCACAAACTTACAAAAAAAGTTTAGTTATGTATCATAAAAAAACAAAAAAAAGACGCCACTTTTGAAGTGACGTCTCTACTTGTAGTCTTGTAGTCTTGTGGTCTTATAGTCTTATTTATGACCGTAACTTGTTCCGTCGAAACAGTGAGTACAGAGTGTTTCTTTTGGAAGTCCGATAGCATCTCTGATGATGTCTATGGTGTTGAATTTTAATGAATCAACGCCTATATGTTTGCGTAACATCTCAACGAGGTTAGCATATTGTTTTGTAGTGTGGTCGCTGTAATATTCCAAGTTTTTGTAAGCGTCGCCTTCAAGTTCTTTGATGCAGCGACGTGTAATCAATTCCATGTCGGTCTTTGAGTTAGAGAAGTTGAGGAATGGGCAGCCGTATAACAATGGAGGGCAGCTGATTCTGATATGAACCTCTTTAGCGCCGCATTCGTATAACATTTTGACGTTGTCGCGGAGCTGTGTTCCTCTAACGATAGAGTCGTCGCAGAAAACGACTTTCTTATCTTTTAACAATGAGGCGTTGGTGATGAGTTTCATCTTAGCCACATGTTCTCTTTCTTCTTGTGTTACAGGCATGAAGCTACGTGACCATGTTGGAGTATATTTCACGACGCTGCGTACGTATGGAATCTGTTTTCCGTTAGAGTAACCTATTGCCATTCCGATGCCTGAGTCTGGAATAGGAGCTACGTAGTCAACATCAACATCGTCCATTTGTCCCATGGCGTAGCCGCCGTTGTAACGCATATTTTCTACGAAGATATTGTCGTAGTCTGCTGCTGGATAACCATAATAAATCCACATGAAAGAACACATCTGGCATTTATTGTTAGGAGCGAGCAGCTGAGTATAACCTTCCGGTGTTATCTTGACGATTTCACCTGGACCGATAAATTTCTCTGTCTTGTAGTCTAAGTTGACATAGCTATGGCTTTCTGTTGCGAGAACATAACCTTCGTCATCTTTACCAATGACGATAGGAGTACGGCCGTAGCGGTCGCGAGCGGCTATGATACCTTCAGGTGTGAGTATCAACATTGAACAAGAGCCTTTGATTTTATTATAGACATTCTGAATGCCGTCAACGAAGTCTTTGCCTTGTGTGATAAGAAGAGCGACCAACTCTGTTGGGTTGGTAGAGCCTCCGCTTAACTCAGCGAAATGTTGTTTGTTGTTGAGACATTCTTGCTCAAGTTCGACAAGGTTATTTATTCTTGCCACTGTGACGATAGCGAAGCGTCCGAGGTGTGAATTGACAATTATTGGCTGAGCGTCAGTGTCGCTGATGACGCCGATACCCATGTTGCCATGAAACTTGGCGAGGTCAGAATCGAACTTCGTTCTGAAATATGCACCTTCGATGTTGTGAATAGAACGATAGAATTTACCGTCTTCTACAGTTGCAAGACCAGCACGTTTTGTGCCGAGATGTGAATGATAGTCAGTACCATAGAAAAGATCTGATACACATGTTCTCTTTGATACTACTCCGAAAAAGCCACCCATTTTCTTTTATTTTGATTGTTTTAAAATTGAGCAACAAAAATATGTATTTTTTAAAAAATAACGCATAGAAATTTTAATGTTTTTTGCCTATATTTGCAAAAGAAATGAAAAATCGCAAATCATTAAATTCAATACATTTCACATGAAAAAAATTTTGTTAAGTATCTTTGCTTTTTTAACTGTCTTTAATTTGCAGTTGAAAGCTGATGAAGGCATGTGGCTGCCTTACAATTTAAGTAATCAAAGCTTGTATGAGATGCAACAACTTGGTTGCCAACTCACAGCTGAAGACATTTTCAACCTCAACCAGCCAAGCTTGAAAGACGCTATCGTCCAATTCGCTAACGGCTGTACAGGTGAGCTTATCTCTCCTAACGGATTGTTGCTTACAAACCATCATTGCGGACTTGGTTACGTTCAAGCTCTTGCTTCTGTAGAACACGATTATCTCACAGACGGCTTCTGGGCTTTGGATATGAAAGAAGAACTCCCTTGCAACGGACTTTATGTCTCTTTCCTTTCTTATGTTGAAGACGTTACAGAATTGGTCCTCGCTAACGTAACAACAAAGGAAACACGCGATGAAATCATCAATAAAAACATCAAAGCTTTAAAAGAAGAACGTAAAGGCGACAGAGACATTAGAATCGAAATAATTCCTTTCTATAATGGAAACCAATACATTATGTTTGAATATGATGTGTATAATGATGTTCGTCTTACAGCTTGCCCTCCATGGGGAATCGGTAAATATGGCGCTGACACCGACAACTGGACATGGCCTCGTCATAAAGGCGACTTCTGTATCTTCAGAGTCTATACTTCTCCAGACGGCAAACCAGCTCGCTACAGCGAAGAAAATATCCCAATGCAATCAAAACATTACTTGCCTATCAATATAAAAGGTGTTGAACGAGGTGACTATGCTATGATTATGGGTTATCCTGGAAGCACAGACCGCTATTCAACAAGCCGCACTATCAGTAACATTATCAATGAAGAAGGTCCTGCTATCATCGACTGCCGCACAACAAAACTCAACGTTTATCGCAAACACATGGACGCTGACCAAGAAGTTTTCATCCAATATGCTTCAAAACAAGCTAGCGTTTCTAACTACTGGAAATATTATATCGGTCAAGTTAAACAGTTGCAACGTAACCGCGTTTATGACAGACGCTTTGCTCAAGAAGAAGAATTCAGAGCATGGGTTAACGCTGATGAAAACCGTAAAGCAGAATATGGTTCTATCTTTGAAGGCGTTGATGCAAAATGGAGTATTTTGGACGACATCCAAAAACCTATGACTTACCTCCGTGAAGCTGGCTGGAACGGCGGCGAAGCTATCTCTTTCTCACGCAGATTCATGAGAATTAACAATATGTTGAATGAAAAAGCTTCTAAAGAAGAAATAGCTCAAGCAGCTGAAACATTGAAAGCTCAAGTCGCTGGTTTCTACAAAGATTATAACATGGCTTTGGATAAAGACGTTACAATCGCTTTGTTAAACCTCATCTATAAAGACATCGACAGATACGTTCCTTCTATGATTACCAAAATTGGTGACAAGAACAATGGCGACTTCACAGCATGGGCTGAAGATGCTTTCGCTAAGTCTGTTTTCGTAAGTCAGGAAAAAGTTGAAAATTGGCTCGCTAAACCTAAGAAATTAGACAAAGATCCTATTTTCGCCTTGACAATGAATATCATCGAAGTTTATAATAATGTTGTTGTTCCTATGTATTTGGCAGCTTCTGAAGCTGGCGACGAAGCAGAACGTCTTTACATAAAAGGCTTGATGGAAATGCAGAAAGATCGCAATTTCTATCCAGACGCTAACTTCACAATGCGACTCACTTACGGTACCGTTGAACCTTACAAAGGCGCTGACGCTGTTAACTATAACTATGTGACAACAATGGACGGCGTGATGGCAAAATATAAACCTAACAACTGGGAATTCGACATCCCTCAAGATGTTAGAGACTTATATGAAGCAAGAGACTACGGCCGTTATGCTGACGAAAACGGTGACTTGATCGTTAACTTCATCACAACAAACGACATCACTGGCGGCAACTCAGGCAGCCCTGTCATCAACGGCAAAGGCGAACTCATCGGCCTCGCTTTCGACGGCAACTGGGAAGCAATGAGCGGCGACCTCTCTTTCGAACAAAAAGTTCAACGTACAATCTGTATGGACGCTCGTTACCTCCTATGGTGTATCGAAAAAGTAGGTAAAGCACACAATATCATCAACGAATTGACGGTTGTTGAATAAGACTACAAGACTACAAGTCAACAAGACTACAAGTGGGACGCTGCTGTTAATAAATGGCGGCGTCCTTTTTTTGTAATGGCTAAAGGCTAAAGACAAAAGGCTAAAGTCCTTAGTAACCACAGATTTCACAGATTTCACAGAAACCTCAAACCCTTTAATCTTTTTTTAAAAAAACCTTGCTAAATAAAAACAAATTAGGTACATTTGCCACCTAAATTAACTTTATCACAAAATACTCAATAACACCATTACACAATCACTCCATTACTCCATTACTGAAAAAAATTAAAATTCAAATATTATGAAAAAGTTTTTACTTATCATCGCAATGCTAATCTCAACAATGGGATTGTTTGCACAAAATTACCAATACCGTATTGCTTCTTTTAGTTCTGAAGACGGTTTTGAAACAATCAACTACGGTTATTCAGACGTGTCAGGCACAGACATCAGAGCAACTTACGAAATAGACCAGTTGCAAGCCCTAGAAATTATCGACTCACTCGTTTATAACGAAGCTGGTCAAATTACTTCTTTAGCAACTTACCAACCCCTCAATGGCGAATGGCTTAAAGTTGCGTGGATAGACTACACATACAACGAAATGGGTTTAAGAGCAACTCGTACAAACTACACCGACTTCCACGATGGCTGGGGTCCACAAATCGGTGGCGTTTATTACTACACATACAATGAAGAAGGTCAATTGACATTAAGAGAACTCGACTTCTTTGGCTTCATGTACGAAAAAACTACTTACAGCTACAACGCAGCTGGTCAAATGGAAACTGAAGTTGTTCAAACCGATCCATTCACAGGCGTTTATGAAAACAGCAGTTTGATAGAATACTATTATGACGAAAACGGTAACCCAACAGAAACTCTCACTTACGCATGGGACGGCACATCATGGGTTTTACAATCAAACCTCGTTCAAGAATATGACGAAGCTGGAAACTGTACAATGACTCAACTGATAAATGCAAATGGAGTCGTTCAAGAAAAGAAAATATACAAATACAATGGCGCTATTTCTAATGATGTGATCTTCCATTATCCAAATATAGAAGATGATGATCCCGTTCTCCCACAAATGAATAACATGTTGGAATCATACGAATATTATCAAGTTGACAACCAAAATAATCTAATTTTTGTACAAGAATATATATTCACATACGAGGATGTTGTTTCCACCGATGAACCTTTTGTTAGTGAAGATTTTGAAAATTACACAGTAGGAGATAAATTGGCAGAAACATCCATAAATGAGTTTGGCAAGACATGGTGGACAACATGGTCGCAAACTCCTGGTTCGTCAGAAGATGCATTTGTAGCGTCAGTAAATGATAACAATTGTGTAAAAATAGTTTACGGTAATGATTTGGTACTTCTTTTTGGAGAGATAACGGAAGGTGTTTATGATGTAGAATTAGACGTAATGGTTCCAGATGGAGGAACAGGATATTTTAACTTGCTTCATAATTTTGATGTTTGGGAATCAATATGGGCAATGCTGTCATATTTACATATGGTAGATGATGGAAATGATAATAATTATATATCTCCAAATCACGGCACTCTGCACGCTGGTAGCAACGGTACAGCTGATATTCCTTGTGTATATGATGAATGGATGCATTTTCGCATTAATATAGATATGGATAGAGATGTTGCAGCATATTATTATACTATGCCTGGTGAAGATGAAGTGAAAGCTTGTGAGTGGAAGTGGAGCCTTGATTCTTTTGGCGAGAATACCTATGGAAGTAAATTACATGCAATGAATTTTTTCTCTTTAAATGAAGGTGGAGAATTTTATATTGACAATATCTCTTTGACAAAAGATAATGATTTCGACTTCTGGACAACATACGATTTGCAGTCTAATGCTAATGTTTCTAATCGTATGTATCAGAAAGAAAATGGGGATGTTGTTGTAGTAGCTACACAATCTCATTATTGGTTCGATTTCGAAGCTAACGACAGAGGAACAGGCTATAATATTTTCGATGGCGAAGGATGGACACTTCCTTCAGACAATCGTGAAGAGGCTAACGCTATAGGTGCTGACATGAGAACCGGCTGGCCTTCAATAGCTCCTTACGGCCCAGAAGGTGAAATCCTCGTCAACCATTCAAATGGTCTCAACTATTACATTAGAGAAAAAGCTGGCGAAGGTCAATGGGACGGTCCTTATTCAATACCTGCCCCAATACTCGATGGCAGAGAATATACATTGTCATGGCCAAGAGTTACAACATCAGGTGAAAACAAAGATATCATTCACATTGCATGTGCTTCACAATATACAGATGAATATACAGGAAATATTGTTACTGTTCAATTCTACTGTCGTTCAACAGACGGTCAAAACTGGGAAGTCGGTTACTCGCCTTTAGCGGAAACAGACGAACACATTACTATATATGACGCTGACGACTATACTATCTCTTCTAATGGAGATGTTGTCGCTATCTGCTATGCTTCTGTTTTCTATGGCGACGTTTTGGTCTATAAATCAACAGACAACGGTCAAAGCTGGGAAAGAATGTTGGTTTGGGAAAATCCATTCGCAGGTAACTGGGAGACAGACGAAAATACATTGACAGGTGATACCCCAGCTCAGACTCCAGTCCACAGCACATGCGTTGTTGGCCCTGACGGAACGGTACACGTAGCTTTCTCAGTAATAAACTTCATTCACAACGAATTAGGTACATCATTCAATTATTACTATGGTAGAACAAACGACGGTATTGCTTACTGGAATGATACAAGAGAGCCTTTGACGAATATAAAATTATGGATAGAAGATTCAGGTTATAGTGTTCATTCAGCAGACTCTGTTAACTTCTGCGGTTGGTTACCATTCTACAGCAACATCGCTGATTTCAACAGTGAATATGTTTATAGAGAACAAGACTACATTTATCAATACTATGGTTGTATCTCAGGCTTCCCAGCTCTTTCAGTTGACCCTGCAGGTAACTTGGCTATGGCTTATTCAACACTTGATACAGAACGTGTTTATAACGGACAATATTACTACAGATCTGTTTATGTAAGTTACAAGAACGCTGGAGATGAAGGCTGGCATGTGGCAGCTGAAAATCTTACACAGGACTTTATGTACTCTTCTACTGAAGCTAATTTCGTAAATGCTGTCAGCAATTCTGTAAAAGAAAATGAATTCTATTTCTCATTTATAGGTGACGACACACCTGGATATTATTGGGGAAGTGGAGCATCACAAAGTTCATCATCATATAATAACATATATGTCGTCAAATATGAGCCAGATGGTGAGATAGTAGAACCAATAACAAAACACTGGATTCCAGATGAAAGTATTTATTCAAGCAATATGACACTTATTGGTGAAGTTCAGATAGACGGAATAGATCAAGAAACAACTTATTTGGAAGTAGGAGCATTCTGCGGTGAGGAATTGAGAGGCTCTAACTTTATCCAATATATTCCAGAATTAGACAAACACCTTCTCTTTCTAACTATCTATGGAAATGGCGGCGACGAGATTTCTTTCAAATTATATAGTCATTATTCGAAAAAGGTATTGGATATGAGAAGTCCTGAGTCAATTACGTATGTAACAGATGCCACATACGGCAGCATAACAAATCCGTATATTCTCAACTTCATTAATATGTTTGAGATAACAGCAAGTACCAATCCAGCAAATGCAGGTACAATAGAAGGCGCTGGAAAATACGCCACAAACGACATTGCAACGCTCTCAGTATCAACAAACGAAGGATTCTCTTTCAAGTATTGGACAGTCAATGGTTATGTGGTGTCATCAGAAACTGAATACAGTTTTACAGTTACAAATGATGTTGAACTTGTCGCTAACTTCGATTATGCACAAAATAGAAACCTCTTATCAGGCTGGAACTGGTTCTCATCATATATTGAAATATCAGGCGCCAACGGACTTGAAATACTTGAAGACTCTCTCGGAGAAAACGGCATACAGATCAAGAGTCAAAAAGCATTCGTGGCAAATTCAAGCGTAGGCTGGCATGGCACTCTAACAGAGATCGATGTTAAAGATATGTATATGATTAAAACATCAAATGCTTGTACATTGACATTGGTCGGTGACAAAGTAAATCCAGAAAATCATCCAATAACAATAGGAACCAACTGGAGATGGATTCCTTATCTTGCTAGCGAAAGCATCTCTGTTGAAGAAGCTCTTTCAACAATCAATCCAAGCCACGGTGATTATATCAAATCACATACTTCATTCTCACAATATTATGAAGGAACAGGCTGGATAGGCGGTCTCAACACAATGAATCCTGGCGAAGGCTATATGTACCAGAACACTTCTGGAACAACAAAGACTTTAGTCTATCCAACATCAGCATCAAAGGGAACAAGAGCTAACGTCACTTCAGAAAACAACTACTGGATTGCAGACGCTGGAAAATACTCAGACAACATGAGCTTGATTGCTTTTGTTAAAGATAA
>JAFYNK010000071.1 GCA_017548125.1 Bacteroidales bacterium
TGGTACCAAATCGGATTTAAAATCGGGACGCAGTTCCCGATTGTCCACGACTATTCCGATGTCGATTATCTGACGGGAACGAGGACGGTGCATTTCGGCGGCTATTTCCGGGCGGGAAAGTACGTTTATGGCGAGATCGGGTTTGGTTACCAATACTTCAAGAACAGGTTCAAGGTGACGCTTCCTGACGGCACTGTCACAGACGATTTGGTGGAGAACCGCTACTTAGTCATCCCGGTCAAGGTGGTCGGCGATGTGAAACTCACCAAGAAAATCTCCTTCATGCCGCAGGTGGGCATCTCCTACCAGCCCTTGTTGAAAGTCACGGAAAACACGTTAGGTTACAGCAAAGAGAACATCGAGAGGAACTGGACGCTGCTGACCGCCGGCTTTGACATGCGATTCGGATTCATCACCTTAGGGGTCGATTATCGCTATTCCTTCCAGAAATTCTTCAAAAACAAGGACGGGAAGCATCCGCAATACATCGGAATTTCCGCCGGCGTGATATTCTAACTCTTTCATTCACAAAGAGCTACGAATATTCATTTCAAATCATAAATAAACCGAAAAAAAGTGTATTTTTGCACCGTAATTATGACAGGGAGCTTAGCTCAGTTGGTTTAGAGCACCTGCCTTACAAGCAGGGGGTCACTAGTTCGAATCTAGTAGTTCCCACAAAAGAGAGACTTTCGCGAGGAAGTCTCTTTTTTTGTGCCCAGTTTGCACCTTGTAGGGCTTCCGCAATCTAACGTAGGGCAACGATAAAGCCACCGCCATTCCGTTTTGCCGGAAAAGGGAGGCAGGAACCCGCAAGCGCAACAAAAAACCGGAAAAGCCATGCATTGCCTCGCAAGGATAGACATGCAAAACGGAACCTCCGTCTCGCAAGGGCACGCATGTTCCGTTGCCCGCAGACCTACGGCCTGCGAAATACCTCCGTGCCGCTTATTGCTACCGAGCCCGGCAGACCCAAAGGCCTGCCGACACCCGCAACCGCAACACAAGCGGGGAACCGTCCCGACCGCGAACCAGCCCGGAGGGCTGAAGGGCTCGGTAGGAAAAGGCATTCGGGACGGGAGTTTCGCACGCCGGAGGTGTGCGGGGTGGATGGCATTATTTTTGCAATTAATAATGAAATTGTATTTAAAGATGAATCCAAATATCGAGTACGAATTTTTCACCCAAGAGGTTTACAAACAGCTGCTGAACTATCATCACGCCAGCATTAAAAACGTTCAACATAACATCAAACTGAAAGGTCATTCCGGTTGCGAACATCAAATTGATGTTTATTGGGAATACGAGAAAGATGGCGTTAATCATCATGTCGCAATAGAGTGCAAAAACTATAACAGACGAGTAGAAAAAGAGAAAGTGTGCGCTTTCCAAGGTGTTATTGCGGATTTGGACAATATTGAAGGCATTATGGTTACGAAAATAGGTTTTCAGAAAGGTGCCAAAATATACGCAAAAAAATACGGCATTTTACTGAAAGAACTACGTGAACCTAACAAGGGGGAAACAATCATCGGAGAAATTGAAATCCTTCATCACATTGAAAAATGGCACACTCTTTATAAAGTGGACGAAAAGTGGGCCAAAAATCACAACATCAACATTCCCGAATATAAACGCCGATTGGATATAATGAGTTTCAATCACGACCACAAATGGAGTAATTCCTCCCATATTCCCTTGACTATCATTGACGATGTTGTACGAAATGCAAAAGGGGATTATCTTGTTTCATTAGATTCATTAGGATCTCAAATACGAAAACGTCCTGCAAAAGACTTCCCGTATGTATTACCTTTTGAAGACGCTTACATCAACGCCAAAGAATGTGGAACTGTAAAGATTCTCGAAGTGAAATATGATTTCGAGCGTGATGATCAAAAAACGACCATTGCTCTTGATGCGGGGGAGTTGGTTAAAGCTATTTTGAAAGATGCGTTAAGTGAAAACACCGACTTAATGGTTTTGCCATGAATAAATACATCAATGAGTATCCTTATCTTGTATACAGAAACAATAATAAATCTTCAAGTTATTTTTGTTTAAAAGTCACAAGTGATGATGGATTTGTTCCCAAAAACGGGTGCCACTTCGGAAAGTGGCACCCGCATGCGACAGTTGTCCTATCCTTGCGGTGGACATTCATCATGACCATAGCTGTTCTTTTCTCGAATCTTGCCATCGACGCCGTGAATACAGACTTCTTGTCCATTATTCTTGGCTATCGCTTTCGCCCGTTCCACAGCTTCCTTTTGCGTTCGGAAGTTGCCGGAACTCCGTTTGGCTTTTTCTTGAACAGCAGACCAATGACCGCCTCTCTTAACAACGTGTATGTTTTTACCCATATTCGTTGATTTTGTGAATAATTGTGCGGTCACAAGACCGGACCGCCTCGGCCGCTCGATTCTAATGGGATGAGCTGCCCAATTTGTTTACCATAAAATGGCTCCGCCATTTACTGGCACCAAAGGTCCTTCAACCAAGTAGTGTGCACCACGCTGACAATTGTGGTAATGACACATGGGGACTATGTACCATTTGTCATTGTTTGGGTCGTCCAACTGAACATGCGCTCCGTCTGTGGCTTTTGAGAAACAACCAAGCACGTGGCAATAATTTGCCTTCAGCCTCGTTGCTTTTTCCCAAAATTCCAGCCAATTGCCTGGTCTTGAGCCTTCTTTTAAATTATGAACTCTATACGCGCTCATAGTAATAATTTGACGTTAAACACCCTATTCCCTGATAGTTCAGCTTCAGCCCGATTACTTTATACAGGTGCCGAAGTATCCTGTTGCAACTTACTTTACAAAAACTATGCCAAACAGAATTTTAGCAAATTTTGCATTGAAAAATCGATGTTTTTGACATTTTGTTTGACAATCTGTCATATTTTCAACAAATATTATAATTAAAATATTTTTTGTTTTTGTTGTGGCATTTGTTTTTTTAGTATTTTTGCAGTTCAAAAAGAAGAAAAAAAATAACGATATATATTTATGATACAAGAACTTAAAATCAAGAACTTTATGTCGTTTCGCGATGAGGTGACGCTCAATTTCGAAGCGACAAAAGACAAGACTTTCGACAAGACTCATCTTGTCGAAGTGGAGCCTAACGTTCGGCTACTCCGTTTCGCCATGGTTTATGGTGCCAACGCTTCGGGAAAGTCCAACCTGTTGTACGCCTTGGATTTTCTCCAAGAATTTATTTTTACTAAAACAACCGATTTAGAGGAGAAAACGGGGACTGTGCCTTTTAAATTAGATGCATCTACGCCAAACGAGCCTTCAGAATTCAGTCTGAAGTTTTACCATAATAGCAAAAAATATTGGTACGAACTCAAATTGGATCAGCAAAGAGTTTATTTGGAAAGACTATACTGTTATAACACCAACCGGCCCACTAAACTATTTGAACGGACATGGGAAAGCGGAGAATCTGTCCTTTTTTTCAATCAAAATGTGATTACCATAAGTCCGGCTGCAATCGAGGAACTTTCGTTGAAGTGCCTTCCAAACATGTCATTTTTTGCCGCAAGAGCTCAGGTGAATGTCGCCATGCACGAAATCGACGATGCAAGGGAATGGTTTCGAAACGGCATTTTGCCAATGGTACAGCCTCGCACAAGGATGTTTGAGTATGCAAGCGAAAAAATGCTTGAAAATGCCATTCTCAAAGATTATTTGCTTGATTTTGTACACAGGGCTGACTTCAACATCTCCGATGTCAAGACCGTCATGGAAAAACAACCCATTCCTCCAAAGATGCTCAATATGATGCTGTTGGATGATGATGCTCCTTCTGAAGTGAAAGAAAAATTAAAACAAGAGAAAGCTTTTGATCAAGTACGAACATCTTTTATTCATCAAGTCCACAATAATCGTGGTGATGAAACCTACACTCTTCCCGATATCTATCAATCGGAAGGCACCAGACGCACTATTGGTATCGAAGCGGCCATTTTCGAAGCATTGCAGAAACAGGCTTTCCTTTTCATTGACGAAATAGAATCCTCCCTCCATCCTGACTTGGTCGAATTTGTTATTGAGCAGTTCCTTTCGCAAAGTAATAGATCCCAATTGCTTGTCACTACGCATTACGACCCCTTGTTAAACACCGTCGGGGACGACCTTATTCGCAAAGATTCTGTATGGTTCACCGAAAAGGACGAGACCGGGAACACTGACTTATACTCATTAGTGGAATACAAAGGGTTGAACAGAATTTCCTCTCTCCAGAAGGCCTATCGGAACGGCGTTTTTGGTGCCTTGCCTAACATCAAAAAATAAGTAAAAACCTATGGCAAGAAAAACATCCATAAGAACAAAAAGAAGCCCGATTCCGACCATCATTGGAGCGGGCATTACGGAGCAATGGTATTTCACGCATCTTCAAAGGTTGAAAGACTATCGCATGAAAATCCGTCCTCGCTATTTTGGCACCGAAACGGCAAATGGGATGTTGAAAAAAATAGAAGAAGTGCTTTGCAACGACGGTTTTGCCATCTGTGTATTTGATACTGATGTTTCATCATGGAACGAGGCAGAACGCAGAAAGTGGAACGACATCCGACGTAAATATGCAGACAACACCTCTGTAATTCTGTGCGATTCGCTTCCCTCAATTGAATATTGGTTTCTGCTGCACTACGAGAACACCAATCGTCATTTTGGAACATCAAGAGCCGTAGCGGATGAATTAAAGAGATTTATCCCAGCTTATGACAAGACGGAACACTTTCTTCAGAATTCCAGATGGGTTGCCGAAATGATTAATGAAGGCCGACAAGAGACAGCACGCACAAGAGCGGAAACCTTTGGTCCGGAAGGAGAATCATACACAAATGTTTATAAAGTAATTGACATAGTTAATAAGAAATAAGGTGTTCACCGAGACACAACTGATTCACAAAATGGACAACTCAACTATTGAACAATTAGGTATAAATGCTGTAACGACATATCTTTGTACGTGTGGTTACATTTCTCCGCAAATCGACAAAAATGACAAAACTCCGATGTGGGATGGCTTTTTATATGTCTATAACAATCCCAACAAATTCTGCAATGAGTCCTTTCACTATAGGATTCCAGTTCAAGTAAAGGCGTCTGAATGTGGCGAAATTTCATTCCCTTCAGAGACATCATATTCTATCCCCGTTGTCAATTTAAAAAACTATCTTAAAGAAGGTGGTGCCGTTTTTTTCAAAGTTTTAGTTAAAAAACTGAATTCTGAAATTTATGTGTCTTTTTTGACCAAAGAGAGGATAGAAAAACTCTTGTCAGGCATTAAAACACAAAAACAGAAAACAATTGCACTTAAATTGGAAAAGAAACCTGAAACAGTTGACGTTTTACTTTCCAATCTTAGACGTATTTTTTTACAAAAAAGTCGTCCTCTTATTGATTTGTCAGCTATACAAGGTAAAAAAAATGTAACATTCAAGTTCTCTGTTAAAAAACCGACTAAAGATGTTGACCCTCTTGCTTATTTGGCATCACAGCCCGTTGATATAATGCTTTCAATTGGAGATCTTCCATGTGAGTTTTTTGTGAAGGATGGCCCTTCGCGTTTAAAATTCGTAGCTGTTTCTCATTCCAAGATTTCAATTGAAGGAAAAACATACTATACCGAATTTAAAAAAGAATATGACGAAAAAGAGCTGCGAATTCTAGTTGGGAGAAGTTGTGTTATTAGTATAGAAGAACAAGAAGAAAACTTTTCTGTCAGATTCAGTTTTACATTTAAGCCTTCTACTATTGATGAGAACATCTCGGAATTGGAGTTTTTGTTGGCCGTAAAAAAATATGAATACATTTGCTTTGATTCGTTCAAAATTAATTTAGATGAATTCGAGAAAAGCAATGATATTTCTGACCATTGGAGAACTACACTTAAATTTTGGCAAGATGTGAAGAATTTATTTCTCAATCTTCAACTTCCACTTGACTTGGACTTCAAAGATTTAACTGAACGTGAAGAGAGTGATTTGAATATTCTCATCAATGCTCTGTTATACAACCAAAAGATAAACGCTAATGTAGATGGGAACAGATTCTATGATTTTAAAATTAGAGAGTTAATTATCCGTGTTGCTTCATTGAAGTATAATGATAATACAATACGATTGTTCGACATCAACGACCTTGAATCCGTATATGTTGACAGCAATAATAAACCTCGCATGCTTCCTGCCAGTTCTTCTATTTTTGAAATGAAAGAACTTCCAGATAACATACGGTTTTCCAATTTGGTTGAAACTTATAAACAATTTGAAAAGAAGAACGATGAAGTGGTGCTTCGTGCGAATCTTGATTTGCTTAATATGTTAAATCATTATGACAAAAAACCTGACGAGAAGCTCTTAAATGCTGCCTATGAGTTGTCCAAATGGTTAAAAAACAAAAGAACAAACAAGTTACCAAATGCGACTGCGGCAATCCTAAACTATCTTCAGACGATTAAAAGGATGAATACAGGTTTTTCAAAATACGAAAAAAGGCTACTTAATGGTATCGTCCCTAAAGATGATAGCGAACGATTTGCTTGTTGTCTTCTTAATGATGACATAAAAGGTGCCACAAAGTATTTCCGCCAATTACCTAAAAAAGTACAAGACGAATTCAAACAGATGCCCATATATCATTTTATGAACTCATAAAAGAAACCAACTCTAACTAAAAAACACAATCATCTAGAAAAAAAACACAAAACCTATTGGCAACTTCTCCTGGACAGCCTTCCGAGAATTCGCCTCAGTCCAGAGGGGTTTCACCTGTTCGCAAACGCGGTCTCCCTCCCATACAAGTCTGTCTGCCAACAATCGCGTTCAGACGGAAAGCGAAAATGAAAGAAACTGTAAGAGAACCAATAATCTAAACATTTTGGTGTTATTTGTCTTTGTAGGTAATCGGTTTATTTGCTCTTAATTTTATCTCCGAATGGCAAACTTTTAATGTAATCTTCCATATATTTCCAATTTGGTGTTCCGTCATCCTGGACCGGAATTAGAACTTCAGTCTCAGCCAGATACTTGCCCCATTTCCTGCCAAATGAATATTTGAACCTTTCCTTGTCAAGAATTGTTACAAGAAAGAGAGCGTTATACTTGTTTAGATTGTCATTATATCCAAGTGCCAAATCACCAGAGGCCATAAAATCAGTGTCGATGTAATTCGTATAACCAACGGAACCTTGACCATTACAAATAAAGACAACGCAATTACCATTACTTATCAAACTTTCATCGTAACCACATCTATACATTATTCCATTGTCTCTTTTTTTGGCTCCGACATAGAAAAAGTCTGTACCTTCTGGTAATTCTTCCTTTGAATGAACTTTTCCTCTTGGAAGATTCCCATTTTTTTCAGTTTTAAATAATTTATTAATCTTTATTCTTCTCCATTTACTAATATCAGAAAACGGAGAAATATCATTTGACGTTTTAAATGAGACCTTTGCAAGGACTCCATCAGAAATATTCTTTAGAGTTTCCCAGTCAATATCATTTGACGCCGTGGCAGGAAGTCGAACTGTAAAATCTGTTTTTATATGTTTATTTAACTCACGACCAAATGCCACAAAACGAGATTCGCATTCTTTTCGTATTATCATTGCTACCAGTAATTTCTCTTCAATAGACAACGTTTTTCCTTTTTTCAAATCTTTTAGTACAGCTACATTTTGACCAGTGTAAAACTCTTTCGGCTGAACAAAAGTCGACCCAAGACTCCCTCCCAATGCCACAGTCAAACATCCTGCAGGATAGGGGTCAACACCCTCAACTGGATCCACCCAACCACTGACACCATTATTTGAAGCTGTCCTAGAAACAAAAGCTATATGCATTTGCTGACTTTCCACCATCTTGTTTAAATCGAATTTATTCCCAAAATCTATGTCAAAAATTTTATTTAGGGGAAACTCTTTCCAACAACTTGTATCAAAACTATTCTTCGTCATCATAGATCTCTGATTTTGAACTAATGCAATAAGCGACATAATTACGAACAGACCGTTCAAAGTCATTTGGAGTAAGCGACGAATAATCTGTTTTCATATATGCCTCACAAAGCCACTCGTCTTTGTATGTAACTTTATGAATTGCCGACAAACCCGGAACTATCGTTCGTTCTCTATATGTTTCGAGCCACATTTCTTCTATTTTATTCCAGACACCTTCACCAGTATTAGGATCAATTTTTTCTATACGACCTAAATTTTTCTTCTTTCTAAACCCATCATCTTTGTAATAGCCAAAGAATGTTCCTTCTTTTACATCTTTATGTCGAACTCCCAAATCAAAAACCATACAACAGGCATTAGCACTTGCACCTGGATGAAATATGTCAGAAGGGAGCGAGAAAACGGCATCCAGATGGTGCTCTTGAAGCATTAATTCTTTGAATTTCTGTACTTCATTATCCGTACCTATCGCACACTGCATCGGAAGTAATACGGCAAGCTTTCCTTTTTTCACTACATTAGCAATATGATGCACATAATGAAATCCTTTGCTCGGATCTTCTTTTTTTTCCTTCCCTTTATTGTCTTTTTTCCATGTCTTTACATACTCTTTTTTACAAAAATTTCTTTGTGCGTTATATGGAGGATTCATCAGCACACAATCTATTCGTGCATCTTTTATCCAACTGTCACGTTCGAAACAGCTACCTTGTACAATATTTGTATTCCCATCATTATGAATAAGCATATTTGTTGTTGACAACCCAAAGGCCATTTCCTCATATTCGATGCCATAAATATGATTATTATAGACTTCTTCTCTTTCTTCATTTGTTTGGCAATCTTTTATTGCCTCAGTCATTGCTCTAACCAAAAAGGCACCACTTCCACAGCATGGATCAAGGACTCTAGAATTCCTGTTTACTCCAACAACTTTACACATAAAATGAACGATATGGTCAGGTGTAAAAGCTTGATTCTTATCTTTCTTTCCGACATACTTGTTGAAAGTGGTAAAAAATAAATTTAGCAAATCCTGCCCCATTGAAGTTTCATCATTAATAAATGGCAGAATTTTCTCTTTAATATCTTTGAGTAAACTGGAGAAATCAGTTTCTGGCATATCCCTAACATGTTGATTCTCTAACACCTTATTATCCAGAATACCAATTTTATAGTCTCTTTTGACATCTTTACTTAGTTTTGATCTCAAAATATCCCGAATGCCACTCACGATTTGACTTGTTGTAAGACCTTCATATTTCAAACCATTTTTTAGAGCTAATAGACATGTGCCGACAAACTGGCTTCTTAGCTCTTCAGGAATGCTATACGTATGCAATTTTTCATTTAATTCATATGTACTTTTAATAACCTTTTCTTTGTTATTAATTGTTTTTGGTTTTATAATGTTCGCATACTCTTCAAAAGATTTTATTTTATAATGTTCCACAAGTCGGTTCTCTTTATCAACACTATCACGCCATACCCTAATCCGATCATCCTCAGTATTAGCTAAAATTCCAATAATTGCAAAACCTGTTAAAACACGCTCGTACAGCATATACGCAGCCAGTTGCGATTCTGACTCCTTATCCTCATCAAAATTTCTTTTTGTCTCAACTAGTACTGCTACTTGACGAGAATTATCCACAAATCGAATATCAAGATTCTCAAATGTTCGATTATCTTTTCCTTTAACACGTACAGATTTGAAATCCAAGTTTTTCTCAGCAAAAGCTTTTGGATATCTAAACTCATCATTCTCTATGTTGTGGCTCAGGAATCTTTTCCCAATAGTTTGTATAATGTCTATTCTATTCATATTGACTATAAAATATAAAAAGCATTTACAGCTTTTTTATTATCGGTCTAAAAAATGTGATGAACTTTTCTGTATATTCTCTATACCAGCCAAAAATATCTTCTTGTTTGGCAGGATCTGTCACGTTAAAATTCTTAGAATAATCTATCGATGAAGCTTTTTTGCTGTCAAGTCGCCTCCAGTCCAACTTTACTCCAATGACTTCCTCAGCCTTGTCTTTAGAGGCATAAAGAACGTTAAAATAGTTTTTTTCAATGTCGTCCGAGATATAAAGTTGTACTGTTGTTTTCTGTTCTCTTGTGTTTACAAGAAGAGCAATGCTAAAGCCACTACGTCCTATCGCTATGTTCATCCAATGGTTGTAGGAAGGAGACTGGGGCTTAAATAGTTTTGATGGGTAGTTCTTCATGTAATCGCAGAAAGCGGACCAAAAATCATATCGATAATTTTCCACTTCTGTACGATTCTCATTGGAAGATTTATTGGAGGAACTTTTCACATCTTTGCTCCAACCATTCGGCTTTGCTATCACGTTGAACATAGGTGCTGCGGGACTATCGCCAATCTTAATCAACTCTATCTCTACCCCGAAGAAGTTAAACTCTTTATCGGTGATGCGATTGAGCCAGTCGATTGCAGCACGATGCTCTTCAGTAAAACGCTCTGCTATCCAAATAATGGTAACTGCATCAAGTCCGGCTGCATAGGTCAGGATCTGGCCAAGATGGTTGTGGTCGGTTTTCTCCAACTGGTTCTCAATCAACACCAATTTATCGGTTCCTGGATCCACACAGAGGATGTCTGCACGAAAAGGCCCCACATGCTCTTCCTGTGCTTTTACCTCCAGTTCATTCATACCAAGAGCATCAGCCAACAGAGCAATGTTCTCTTCTGATGCCAGCCAGGGAGTGAAGTCGGTTGCTTCGTTCTGCCAACAATCACGAAGATCCACTTTCGAGATTTTTGATAGTTTGATATTTGTTGCCATACCCTTCTTATTCAATAAATTATCAACACAAAAAAATAGTGATAACAGAGTTTGAAAATCCAATTAGTCCTTTTTTTTCAATCTGCAAAGATAACAAAAATAGCAAAAAACCGCATAAAAGTTGCATTTAAGCGGAGAAAAGTTGCGGGTTGACGCACCCTCGTTTTGTCCTGCCCTAGCGGGTCTGGGATTCCGCTCGCTGCGTTCGCGGAATGGTGCGCACCAACGGCTCACCGCACCATTCCGCCAAGCGACGATAGGAGCTGGCGGAACCTCCATCGAATCCCACGGCATTGCGAACAACGGAATCTCCTTCATTTTTGCGAAATCCCGCCCCTAAAAGTTAACAATTCGGAAACCAATTGTAAAACTAAGATGCGGAATTGTTTGGCAAACAACGAGATGCAGGATTTCAAGAAA
>JAFYNK010000072.1 GCA_017548125.1 Bacteroidales bacterium
CAACGGACTTGCTTTATTGAGGAGGAATTGGGGCATCGGCTTCATTTCTGAGTGACAACGTGCGCTATCTTTCATGTGCAAAGTTACTACATTTCTCACGAATGTCCCAACGAAACCAGAAAAAATATATGATAGTTTCGGAGAAAATGCGTTTTGCAATTATAACATACTGATGGCTGAATGCCGAATGCTGATAGCTAAATAAATTTAAAAAAAACTAAAAAAATATATATATTATGAGTAAGTCGATTTGTTTTTATTTCCAAGTACATCAACCATATAACTTGCGTACTTATCGTTTCTTTGACGTAGGAAAAAGACATTTTTATTATGACGAATACAGAAACAGAACAACGATGCGCCGTTGTGCCGACCGTTGCTATCTTCCAATGAATGAGATTTTTATGGAACAGATAAAACGTTATGGCGATAAGGTGAAGTTCGCATTTTATTTCTCGGGCATCGCCATAGAACAGATGCAGCAGTATGCTCCCGACGCTCTGGAAAGCTTCAAAGAACTTGTTAAGACAGGTAATGTTGAAGTATTAGCTGGAACTTACGCTCATTCAACTGTTTCTTTGCATAACAAAGAGGCTTTCAAGAAACAGGTCGCTGACCATAAGAAACTGATGAAAGAGATTTTCAGCGTCACACCTAAGACTTTCGTCAATACCGAATTGATATATTCTAATGAGATTGGCGCTGACGTAGCCGAGATGGGATTTAACCTCATGGCGACAGAAGGCGCTAAACACGTTCTAGGATGGAAGAGTCCTAACTATCTATACGCCAATTCGATAAATCCAAAGTTAAGACTTCTGTTGCGTAACTATAAACTCAGCGATGCAATATCTCTTAACTTCTTAAATAATCCAATTACAACAGAATCGTTCGTTGAGAGACTTAATGAATGCAATGAAGAAGTCGTAAATATATTCGCTAATTATGAGACTTTCGGTGAAAATTATGATGTTTCTACAGGCATCATGGATTTTATGAAATATCTTCCAGAGTCAATAATTAATAATAGTGATTTTGAATATGCCAAGCCAAACGAAATGCTCGATAAGTTACAGACAATGAGTATCTTTGACGCTCCAATACCTCTTTCTTCTATGGGCGAGGAACGCGACCTTTCATTATGGATGGGCAACGACCTTCAAGATGACGCGTTACAAACATTGTATTCATGCGCAAGTAAAATGAAACGTGTTAAGGATGAAGAAGTTATCCGCGACTGGAACGCTCTACAAGACGCTAACAATTTCAGACATTTATGCACTAAATATAGCGGAACTTCACCATACGATTATTACATCAATTTCATGAATATCTTGACAGACTTTAAAGAAAGAATTTAATAAGCATTTGGCTATGAGTTATGAGCAGATTTGCTCACAGCTCATAGCTCACTGCAAATAATAACTATATAACATTTTATTTTTTTAATGAAAACTCCAAATTATCTTTTTGAAACGAGTTGGGAAGTCTGTAACATGGTAGGCGGAATCTATACCGTGTTATCGACAAAGGCAGATGAAGTAAAACAAAAAATTGGTGATAATTACATAACCATAGGTCCCGATGTGGTTAAGGAATCACATGAGACACTTTATTTTATTGAAGACAATACATTATTCCCAGAATGGCGCGAGAAAGTTCTTGCTCAAGGACTTAAAGTTAGAATAGGACGTTGGAAACTCGACAGCAGACCATTAGCAATTTTAATTGACTACACATCACTTTATCCAAAGAAAAACGAGATATTGTCTCATCTTTGGGAAGCATATCGTCTTGATTCTCTTCACGGACAATGGGATTATATAGAACCTGTTCTCTTCGGTTACGCAGCAGGTCAGGTTATTGAGAGCTTCGTGAAATGGAACGTGGAAAATGATGAAGACATCGTCGCTCATTTCCATGAATGGATGACAGGATCAGGCATCCTTTATCTCAAGGAAAACTGCCCTCAGATTGCAACAGCATTCACAACACACGCCACTTATCTCGGTCGTGCCATCAGCGGCAATGGCCTCGCTTTATACAATGACTTACAGACATTTGAGCCTAGCGAAATGGCTAGCAGATTCAATATCGTGTCTCAACAGTCTATGGAATATAACGCAGCGCAAAATGCTGACGTGTTCACAACAGTGAGCGAAGTGACAGCGGAAGAATGCAAGCAGTTCTTGCAACGTGAACCAGACGTCATCACAATAAATGGTATAAACGACACTTACGTCACTGACGAAAATACTGCTTCAGAAAAAAGAAAAGTCGCTAGAGAAAAGATAACAGAAGTGCTTCATATCTTGTCAGGTACAAAAGCATCTGATGATGCGTTCTATATCTTGAACAGCGGAAGATATGAGTTTAAAAACAAAGGCATTGATTTGTTTATCAACGCTTTGGGCAATCTTAACAAATCATCTGAACTTAATAAAGAAGTCGTTGCTGTCATAGCTGTGCCAGCTAACATCTCAGGTATCTACAAAGAATTAGAATATCGTCGCGACGGCAAGAAAGCTATCGAAGGACATACCGAGCTTCCTTGCACACATCACATCTTCGGCTATGAATACGATGCTGTCCTTAACTTATTGAGAGAAAATGGATTGAATAACAATTCCGAAGATAAAGTCAAGGTAATGTTTGTCCCTTCTTATCTTAACGGCAACGACGGTGTCTTCAACCTTAAATATAATGAATTCTTATATGCTTTCGATTTGACGGTGTTCCCATCTTATTATGAGCCATGGGGTTACACACCAATGGAAAGCATCGCTCACGGTATTCCTACAGTCACAACAGACTTGGCAGGCTTTGGCCGTTATATCAAAGATGAAAAGTTTGATAATGAATCAGTTGCTATTATCCATCGTGAAGAAGGCAATGGAATTTTTGTTACAGACGACATCGTAAAGATAATCTTGGATTATACTTCAAAAGATAAAGGTCAAATAGAAGCAATAAAGAATAACGCTTTGGAATTGGTTGGAAAATTCAAATGGAACGAATTGATAGATAATTATTTAGAAGCATACGACATCGCTTTGGATAAATTAAGAAGTCGTGATTATATGAAACAAGCAAAGAAATATAACGAGATATTACGTAATTTTCATTACGAAAAACAAGACACACCAAACTGGAAGAGAATCGTTGTAGAACCTGTATATTCAGAAGAAATGCAGAAGCTGCAAGAACTTTCACAGAATCTCTGGTGGTGCTGGGATATTGATGCGACAGAGTTGTTCTCTTCCATCGACCCACAAGCATGGAAGACATTGGAACATAATCCTATAGCTTTGATGAAGAACCTCTCCAAGTCACAAATCGAGGCATTGGAAAACGACGCGGCATTTGTTGAAAAATTGAATTCAACATACACTCGTTTTAAAGAATATATGGCAGCAAAACCTGCTGACAATCATACCATCGCTTACTTCAGCATGGAGTACGGCTTGACAAAGAGCCTTAAGATTTATTCAGGCGGTCTCGGCATCTTGGCTGGCGACTATCTCAAGCAAGCCTCCGACTCTAACGCTAACATGTTGGCAATCGGTCTCTTATATCGTTACGGATATTTCGCACAAGACTTGTCAGTTTGGGGAGAACAGCTCTCACAATATATTCCACAAAACTTCTCATACCTACCAATGGAACCAGTATGCGATGAAAACGGCGAGAAAGTCATCATCAGCATCGCGTTCCCAGGACGTTCAGTACATGCAAGAGCATGGCGCGTCCCTGTAGGTCGTATCAGTCTCTATCTCCTTGATACTGACATCGATGAAAACTCACCAGAAGACAGAGGCATCACAGGAAAACTCTATGGCGGCGACAGCGAAATGCGTATCAAGCAAGAGATGTTCCTCGGCATCGGCGGTATCAGATTGATGGATAAAATCAACATCAAACCAACAGTATATCACTGTAATGAAGGTCATGCTGCGTTCTGCGGATTGGAGCGTTTGAGCGTTTATATCACTAAACACAACCTCGACTTCGGCGTAGCCAAGGAATTGGTCAGAACATCAACATTATTCACAACACATACACCTGTCCCTGCAGGTCACGACGTCTTTGAAGAACACCTTATGAGAACATATCTCTCTCATTATCCAGGACGTATGAACATCAGCTGGAACGACTTTATGAACCTCGGTAAGATCCGCCATAATGATCCATACGAAAAATTCTCTATGAGCGTCTTGGCAACAAACCTCAGCCAGGAAGTGAACGGCGTAAGTAAGATTCACGGCCGCGTCTCAAGAGAGATGTTCCAACAAATGTGGCCAGGTTATTTTGCAGAAGAAAACCACATCGGTTATGTCACAAACGGCGTTCACCTTCCAACATGGACCGACTTCTCATGGCAAAGACTTTATAGAGAAGTACTTGGCAAGGATTACATTGACGTACAGTCAGATGCTAACGTATGGGCTAATATTAATAATGTATCAGACGAGACAATATGGAATATCAAGAAAGACTTGAAACATAGACTTACTGAATATCTTAAAGTCAAGGTCGTTGAAGACATGCAGCGTCGTCAAGAAAGTCCATCGTTGATTATCAATACAATCGATAACTTCAACGAAAACGCTCTTATCATCGGTTTCGCTCGTCGTTTCGCAACATACAAACGTGCTCATTTGTTATTCAACAACATAGAACGTCTCGCTAAATTGCTCAACAATCCAGAAAAACCTGTAGTATTCCTCTTTGCAGGCAAGGCTCACCCTAACGACAAAGCTGGTCAGGATTTGATCAAGATGATTATCGAGACATCAAGAAGAAAAGAGTTCGCCGGCAAGATTATCTTCCTCAACAACTACGACATGGAGCTCGGTAAGATTTTGACAAGCAGCGTTGACATCTGGATGAACACACCGACACGTCCTCTCGAAGCATCAGGAACAAGTGGCGAGAAAGCCGTTATGAACGGAACATTGAACCTCTCAGTCCTCGACGGATGGTGGGCAGAAGGCTTCCGTCCACAAGCAGGTTGGGCTCTCCAAGAAGAAAGAACTTACAGCGACCAACGTTATCAAGATGAACTCGATGCTGAGACAATTTATAACCTCATTGAAAATGAAATCGTTTCATTGTATTTCAATAGAAATGAAAAAGAAATCCCAACACAATGGGTACAATACATCAAGAACGACTTGATGCAGATAGCTCCACATTACACCATGAAGAGAATGCTCGACGATTACTTCGCACAATATTATAACAAGTTGATCGAAAGAACCGACATCATGCGCGAAAACCGTTATCAAAAGGCATTCGAGATTGCAGCATGGAAGAAGAAAGTAGAATCTAACTGGGATAAGATTGAAGTAGAGTCGATTAAGATTCCAGATCCAAACGTCAGATCACTCACTTTCGGTGACGTCATCATTGCGGAAGTGACATTGAAGACACCGGGATTAGACCGAGGCGACGTTGGCGTTGAGATAGTATTCGGCGGTCAGGATAATAATGGAAACGACAAATTGATGCAAGTTGAGCAACTGCAGCTCGTTGACTCAGGCGAAGGCTGGGCACGTTATTACATCAACCTCCCATTGACAAAAGCAGGAGTATTCAGCTATACATTCCGCATCTATCCAACAAACGAAATGTTGCCACACCGACAAGATTTCGCATTGGTAAAATGGATTTGATGAATTGGGAAATGTAGAGACGTATCAATGTTACCTTAAAAATTACAATAACATTAATGCGTCTTATAAATAAAGAGTTAAGGGACGTGGTTTTGAACTGCGTCCCTTAATTTTTTTGGGGTATAAAAAAGAAAGCGAGGTGGTTAACCCCGCTTTAAATGTTTTCACAACGGAATAATCCTTATTGTGAATTGCTTAAATTATGTTTTGCAAATGTATAAAAAAACTTTGATGCTTTACTTTTATTTGAAAATATTTTTACATAATTTTGAAGAATATTTAACAGTATGTAATAAATAGTGAAAATATGAAGAGAATTCTTGGTTTAGACTTGGGTACTAACAGTATAGGCTGGGCATTGGTAAATGAAAAAGAAAATGAGAATGAACAGTCATCTATCATAAAATTGGGCGTTCGTGTAAATCCGCTGACAGTTGACGAACAGCAGAATTTTGAAAAAGGAAAGAGCATCACAACAAATGCAGATAGAACCCTTAAACGAGGAATGCGTCGTAACCTTCAACGTTATAAGTTACGTCGTGAAAATTTGATAGAGGTTTTTAAAGAAAATAATATAATTACAGATGATTCTGTTTTATATGAAAATGGAAACAGAACTACGTTTGAAACTCTTAGATTGAGAGCAAAATCTGTTACTGAAGAAATATCATTGTCAGAGTTTGCTCGCGTATTATTGATGATAAATAAGAAAAGAGGATACAAAAGCAGCAGAAAAGCCAAGTCAACAGATGAAGGACAACTTATTGACGGAATGGAAGTAGCAAAGTTATTATATGATAATAATTGGACTCCAGGTCAATTTGTACTTCAACTTCTTAATCAAGGAAAAAAATATATTCCTGATTTTTATCGCTCTGATTTGCAGTCTGAATTTGATAAGATTTGGAATTTCCAAAAGCAATTTTATGCTGATATTCTTACTGACGACTTAAAGGGTAAGTTGCAATCTAAAAATGAAAAACAGACTTGGGCAATATGTCAAGAACCTTTCGGAATTGTAGGAATAAAAAGAGAAACAAAAGGCGAAGAGCAGAAAAAGGAAAACTATTTGTGGAGAGTTAATGCATTGACAGAAAAGATTGATTTGGAACAATTGGCAATTGTTTTTGCAAAAATCAACACAAATATTAATGGTTCAAGCGGATATTTGGGCGATATTAGTGATAGAAGTAAGGAACTTTTCTTTAATAAACAAACTGTAGGTCAGTTCTTGGTAGCAAAACTGAACGCAGATCCACATTATAGTTTGAAAAATAAGGTCTTTTATCGTCAAGATTATTTAGATGAATTTGAAACAATTTGGGAAAAGCAGTCTCAATATCATAAAGAGTTAACGCCTGAATTGAAAAAAGAAATTCGTGATATTGTTATATTCTATCAAAGACCATTGAAATCACAAAAAGGATTGATAAGTGTTTGTGAGTTGGAAGGCAAGTTGGTGGAAGTAGTAGTAGATGGAAAGAAAAAGAAGAAGATAATTGGTCCTAAAGTATGCCCTAAATCTTCTCCTTTGTTCCAAGAATTTAAAATTTGGCAAATATTAAATAATGTTCAAGTTTCTGGAAATGTAATTCCAAATGAAAACACAGATTTATTTGGAGGAGAAACTGTTTATGCCAAAGGCAAACGCTTTTTAGAACAACATGAAAAGGAAATTCTGTTTGAAGAATTGAATGTTAAAGAGAAACTTACAAAATCAGAAGTCCTTAAATTATTGTTTAAAAATGCTTCAGACCTTGATTTGAATTATAAATCTTTGGAAGGAAATAGAACAAATGCTGTTTTGTTCAATGCATATCAAACTATAATTGATATGTCTGGTCATGGTGAATATGATTTTGCTAAGATGCCAGCAAAGAAGTCTATTGAAATAATTGAAGAAGTGTTTTCTGGTTTAGGATATAACACTGATATTCTGCATTTCAATGCTGAATTGGAAGGAGTGGAATTTGAAAAGCAAGCGGCATATCAGCTATGGCATTTGTTGTATTCTGCGGAAGATGACAATTCAAAGATGGGCAATGAAAATCTGATTGGTAAGATTTCAGAACTGTTTGGGTTTGGAAAAGAATATGCTAAGATTTTGGTTTCTCTTGTTTTCCAGCCAGATTATGGCAGTTTGAGCACTAAGGCAATTCGAAAGATTTTGCCTCATCTTAAAGATGGTCTTGATTACAGCGTGGCATGTGAATATGCTGGATATAGACATTCCAAAAGATCTCTTACAAAAGAAGAACTTGACAATAAAGAATTGAAAGACCATTTGGATTTGCTCCCAAGAAATAGTTTGCGTAATCCGGTGGTGGAGAAAATTCTTAATCAGATGATAAATGTGGTTAATTCTGTGATTGACACATATGGCAAACCAGATGAAATCAGGATTGAATTGGCTCGCGAACTTAAGAAGAGCGCGCAGGAACGTGCAGAATTGATAGAAGCTATTAATAAATCTACTGCTGAGCATGAAAAATATCGTGAGATTTTGCAAAAGGAATTCGGTTTGCAAAATGTAAGTCGTAATGATATAGTAAGGTATAAATTGTATCTTGAATTAGAAAGTAATGGATTCAAGACATTATATTCAAATACATATATCCCTCAGGAAAAACTGTTCTCTAAGGAATTTGATATTGAACATATAATTCCGCAAGCAAAACTCTTTGATGATTCGTTCTCAAATAAGACAATAGAGGCGAGAGCAATAAATATTGAGAAAGGAAATCTTACAGCTTATGATTATATTCGTGATAAATATGGAGAAAAGTATCTAGAAGAATATAAGAATAAAATAGAGAAACTATATGCCGATAAAGTGTTTGGTAAGACCAAATACCAAAAATTATTGACGGAAGAAAAAGATATTCCGAATGGCTTTATAGAAAGAGACTTGAGAGATACCCAGTATATTGCAAAGAAAGCTCGTGAGATTCTGGAAGAAATTGTGAAGTTTGTTGTTCCTACTACTGGTATCGTGACTGATCGTTTGCGAGAAGATTGGCAACTCGTAGATGTAATGAAAGAACTTAACTGGGATAAGTATAATAAACTAGGACTTACCGAATATTATGAAGACCGTGATGGAAGGAAAATTGGAAGAATAAAAGAGTGGACGAAACGAAACGACCATCGCCATCATGCTATGGATGCTCTTACAATAGCTTTTACCAAACATAGTTATATTCAATACCTGAATAATCTAAATGCTCGTATCCAAAAAGGCGTTGATGACTATATAGATTTGGATATGGTTGAATTTAAAGATTTGGATAAGAAAGATCGTTCTTCTGTGATATATTCAATAGAAAAAAAAGAACTGTATAGAGATTCAAATAAGAAGCTTAGATTCATACCGCCAATGCCTTTGAATGAGTTTAGAGCTGAAGCAAAAAAACATTTGGAAGACACTCTGATTTCCATCAAGGCAAAGAACAAGGTGGTTACAAGAAATGTCAACAAATCTAAGAATAATGTAATTGCAAATCTTGTTTCTGAAGATGGAAGTGTAAAAACTGTAAAAACAATAAAAGGACAATTGACTTTAACTCCAAGAGGACAGTTGCATAATGAGACTGTTTATGGCAAGATTAAACAATATGTAACAAAAGAGGAAAAAGTAGGTGGCAATTTTGATTGCGACAAAATAATGATGGTTGCCGTTGAGCGTTACAGATTGGCATTGCTTAAGCGTTTGCAAGAATTTGGTAATGATCCAAAGAAAGCTTTCACTGGCAAAAACAGCTTGGATAAGAATCCTGTTTTTGTAGATGAAATGCATACGGAACAAGTTCCATTGAAAGTTAAGTTGGTTTCTTTTGAAGATCAATATACTATTCGTAAACCTATTGGTCCTGACTTAAAAATAGAGAAGGTTATAGATGCAGGTGTCAGAAAAATTCTTGAAGATCGTTTGAAAGAATATGGTGATGCCAAGAAGGCGTTTTCTAATCTTGATGAAAATCCAATTTATCTCAATAAGGAAAAAGGCATTACAATAAAAAGAGTCAAGATTAAAGGCGTAAGCAATGCAACAGCGCTACACGATAAGCATGACCATCTTGGTAATCTTATATTGGATGAAGATGGAAATACACAACCTACAGACTTCGTAAGTACAAGCAATAATCATCATGTGGCAATATATCGCAAACCTTCATTGGATAAAAACGGACAGATTAAGACCGATGATGATGGTAATGTGATTTATGAATTGGAAGAAAATGTGGTTTCATTCTTTGAAGCGACAAGTCGTGTCAATATGGGATTGCCAATTATTGATAAGGAATATAAGAAAGAAGAAGGATGGCAATTTTTGTTTACAATGAAGCAAAACGAATATTTTGTATTCCCTCGATATGAAACTTTTGTTGATGAAAATGGTAACCAACAACAAATAAAAACATTCGATCCTAAAGATATTGACCTTATGAATCCTGATAACTATGCATTGGTAAGCAAGAACTTGTATAGGGTGCAGAAATTTACTATCAAAGATTATTTCTTTAGGCATCATTTAGAAACAACAGTAGAAGATGTTAATAAAACAAAGGGGGTAACATGGATAAGATGTGGGTTAAATGGTATTGATGGCATAGTTAAAGTTCGTGTTAACCATATAGGTCAGATAGTATATGTAGGAGAATATTAACCTAATCAAAACACACATGATAAAACGTACACTTTGTTTTACCAATCCTGCTTATCTCTCTCTTAAAAACGAGCAGTTGGTAGTCAAGATTCCGCAGTCCGATGGCGACAGACAATCGGAAAAGGTAACGACCGTCCCTATTGAAGATATAGGGGTGGTCGTTATTGATAATAGGCAGATTACAATAACATCAGCAGTGATGGATGCTCTGCTGGAAAATAATTGCGCATTGATAACCTGCGACGCAAAAAGTCTGCCCGTTGGATTGCTGCTTCCTTTGTGTGGCAACACCACTCAAAGCGAACGTTTCCGCTATCAGATTGATGCGTCTCTTCCTTTGAAAAAACAGCTGTGGCAGCAGACCGTACAAGCGAAAATCTGTAATCAGTCTGAGGTGCTTTCTAAATGTACCGATGCAGAAATAGGATGTATGCAGGTGTGGTCTAAAGAAGTCAAAAGTGGCGACAGCGACAATATTGAAGGTCGTGCCGCCGCTTATTATTGGAAGAAACTGTTTGGTCATATCGCTGATTTCAATAGAGACAGAGAAGGCGTCGCACCTAATAACCTTCTTAATTACGGATATGCGATACTGCGCGCGGTGGTCGCACGTGCTTTGGTGTCGAGCGGTATGCTGCCTACTTTGGGAATCCATCATCATAACAGATATAATGCATATTGTCTGGCAGACGACATTATGGAACCATATCGTCCGTATGTGGATGAGATGGTCTTTAATCTGGTAAAAGAAAGAGGTCTGCCAGAAGAAGGTCTGACGAAAGAATGGAAGGCGGAACTTCTGAAGATACCTGTTCTGGATGTCGTTATATCAGGAAAAAGAAGTCCTTTGATGATAGCGGTGACACAAACGACGGCTTCGTTGTATAGATGCTATTGCGGAGAATCGAGGAAGATAGTTTATCCGATAATGTAGTTAACCATGGAACGCTTTAGTGAATATCGTATTATGTGGGTGCTTGTTTTGTTTGATTTACCGACTGAGACGAAGAAAGACAGGAAAGCGGCGGCGGAATTCAGAAAGAAATTGCTGAAAGACGGTTTTACAATGTTTCAGTTTTCTATTTATGTAAGGCATTGCGCGAGTCAAGAGAATGCTGATGTCCATATCAAGAGGGTAAAGGCGTCTTTGCCAGAATATGGGCAGGTCGGGATATTTTGCATCACCGACAAGCAGTTCGGTAATATAGAGATTTTCTACGGAAAGAAACCGCAGACATTAAACACGCCAGGACAGCAGTTGGAGTTGTTTTAAGACAACAGATTTTTGGTTTTAAGTAGAATCTTTTGTCTTAGCGTCAATCATGCCGCCTCGGAGAAATCGCGTTAAGAAATTTTAACGTCGAGCGTTAAGACAAAAATGCTGTCTGAGCGAAGCGAGTTTATTTTTGTCCAGCGAAGACGATAAAATTTTAGCAGATTTGTCCGCAGCGGCGAGCTTTTTCTGTTTCTCTTTTTTGCGGGAAAAAAGAGAAAGGAATATAGATTGTAGATAAATTCTAAATTTTAAGACGAAATTTAATGTAAAAAAAGAACCAAATAGAACTAAAAAAGTCCAGATTTTTGAAGTCCGGACTTATAAATTGAATACAGAATTTTTGTTGCGATTTTTGTTGTAATAGATTGAGATATAATTCATTGTTGGTAATGAGTTGTATTCAATCTTTCAAAGATACATAATTTAAAGCAATTCACAACACTGTATTTGTGTACTATTTAAGTAATACGTTGTATTCAATCTTTCAAAGATACATAATTTAAAGCAATTCACAACCAAATCTTGTGATTTAGAACAATGATAAGGTTGTATTCAATCTTTCAAAGATACATAATTTAAAGCAATTCACAACATAGATTGATTTTAAAATGGGTTTTTAATAGTTGTATTCAATCTTTCAAAGATACATAATTTAAAGCAATTCACAACACTATTCATAATAATGCGTTTTTAATTGTGTTGTATTCAATCTTTCAAAGATACATAATTTAAAGCAATTCACAACCGGGCATACAGGCGGCCAGGAAGTGCAAGG
>JAFYNK010000073.1 GCA_017548125.1 Bacteroidales bacterium
TACATGCTTTATGTTTTTTCTTGGAATCTTTTCGTCTTTCTTTCAATCACATAGCTCGCTATGTTCTTTCAAGAAAAACAAAAATCTTCTCAAAGAAAAATTCATAAATCATTTGCAAAGCAATTTATAGAAATCCCCTTTAAAAAACTTTAGCTTTTTGTCTTGTAGTCTCGGTGTCTTAAAAAAAGAGCGCTCCTTTAACAGAAGCGCTCTTCACTTATAGTCTTGTTGACTTGTAGTCTTGTAGTCTTGTTGACTTGTGGTCTTCAAATTACCAAGCGAACAATGGGAATTCTGACATCATTTCGTTGACTTTTTCTCTTACAGCTGTCAATTTAGCTGTGTTGTCGATGTTGCTGATAACGTCGTCGATCAATTCAACGATTGGTTCCATGTGTTCTTCTTTAAGACCGCGTGTTGTGATAGCAGGTGTACCGATGCGGAGACCTGATGTTTGGAATGGAGAGCGGCTGTCGAATGGAACCATGTTTTTATTAACTGTGATGTCAGCTTCAACGAGTGTGTTTTCAACCATTCTACCTGTGATTTCAGGGAATTTAGAACGGAGGTCGATGAGCATGAGGTGGTTGTCTGTACCGCCTGAGATGATGTTGTAACCTCTGTCTGTGAAAGCTTTAGCCATCACTGTAGCATTTTTCTTAACTTGGAGGATGTATTCGAAGTATTCATCTGAGAGAGCTTCGCCGAAAGCGACTGCCTTACTTGCGATGACGTGTTCGAGTGGACCACCTTGTACGCCTGGGAATACTGCGCTGTTGAGGAGAGCTGACATCATTTTAACTTCGCCCTTAGGTGTTGTCAAACCCCATGGGTTTTCGAAGTCGTCACGCATCAAGATCATACCGCCGCGTGGACCACGGAGTGTCTTGTGTGTTGTTGTTGTGATGATGTGACAGTAATCTAATGGGTCGTTGAGGATGCCGCGTGCGATGAGACCTGAAGGGTGTGAAACGTCAGCCATCAAGATAGCGCCAACTTTGTCAGCGATTTCGCGCATGCGTTTGTAGTCCCAGTCACGTGAATATGCTGAAGCACCAGCGATGATGAGTTTAGGCTTTTTCTCAAGAGCAACCTTTTCCATGTTGTCGTAGTCAACGCGGCCTGTTTCAGGGCTTACTTGGTATGCTACTGGGTTGTAGAGGATACCTGATGAGTTGACAGGTGAACCGTGTGAAAGGTGACCGCCGTGTGCGAGGTCGAGACCCATGAATGTATCACCAGGTTTCAAGCATGTTAACATAACTGCCATGTTTGCTTGTGCGCCTGAGTGTGGTTGAACGTTAGCATATTTTGCGTTGAATAATTCGCATGCTCTTGCTATTGCGATTTCTTCTGTTTGGTCAACTATTTGACAACCACCATAGTAACGTTTGCCAGGATAACCTTCAGCATATTTGTTTGTCATTACTGAACCCATGGCTTTTAATACTTGATCACTTACGAAGTTTTCTGAAGCGATAAGTTCGATGCCATGCATTTGGCGTTGTTTTTCTTTACGAATCAAGTTAAAAACTTTAGTGTCTTTTTTCATGATTTATCTATTTTGTTGATATTAAATAAATTACATTACTAAGCGAGTGTTACGTCTCTACGCTTTTTTCAAATCTCAAAGGTATAATATTTTTTTGAATAAAAAAGAAAAAAATTAAATCAATGCATAATTCACAATTCATAATTCATAATTGAATTGCTTTCCCAATAATTATGCATTATGAATTATGCATCATGAATTAAAAAAAACTATTTTTGTAAAAAATAAATCTATAATGAACACTCTCGACGCAATAAAAAAAACGATAGAGCCTGAATTGAAGCAATTCAATGATTTTCTTGAAGATAGCCTTAAATCTCCTATGCCTTTGCTTAATAGGATTTTGAAATATGTCTTGAAACAGAAAGGCAAGCAGATCAGACCTTTGTTCGTCTTGTTGTCGGCTAAATGTCATGGCGAGATAAACGAAAACACTTATCGCGCTGCTGCTTTCATCGAGTTGCTTCATACTGCCACCTTGATTCATGATGATGTGGTGGATAATTCTGACAAACGTCGCGGTATGTTCTCTCTCAATGCTTTATGGAAAAATAAAATCTCTGTTCTCATCGGCGATTATCTTCTTTCTAAAGGAATGCTTCTGGCTTTGCAGAACAAAGATTATCAGATGTTGGATTGTATCTCTGAGACAGTCAAGGCGATGAGCGAGGGTGAGATTTATCAGATGGAGAAGGCGAGACGAATGGATATCACTGAGGAGGATTATTATGACATTATAGAAAGAAAGACGGCTTCTCTTATAGCTTCATGTTGTACGGTAGGCGCTCTGTCTGTCGGCGCCAATGAGATGCAAGTTGAGAGAATGAAACGATTCGGAACATTGGCAGGAATAGCGTTCCAGATAAAAGATGATATATTTGATTATCAGCTGGATAATAAGACAGGAAAACCTGCAGGTAATGATATTCAGGAACATAAGATGACGCTGCCTTTGATTCATCTTCTTAAGATAAGCAGCAAGAGCGAGAGACGAAGCATCATAAGAAAGATTAAATATCACAGCGATGAGCTTGACGCTCGTCTTGATATAATAAATGAGGTGCAACAGAATCGTTGTCTCGATTATGCCAAAGAGAAGATGAATTCTTTCGTCAATGAAGCCTTGTTGCAACTTGATGATATTCATGATTCTGAAGCGTTAAAGTCATTAAAGGAATTGGTCGATTATTGTATTAGCAGAGAGAAATAACTATGAAGAAACTTTTACTTTTTATCGTTTTTGCATTTGCTTTTGGTGTAAATGTAATGGCGCAGAATTTTTTTGGCGGCGTCATATTAGGCGGAACGACTTCTCAGATTGGCGGTGATGCTCGTGGCGGTTATAATAAAGTAGGCGTTGTCGGGGGCGTTTTCGCTGGTCTTAATCTTGCTGAAGATTTCGATGTTCAGATGGAATTGAAATATATCCAAAAAGGTTCGTATTCGGCTGACTTTGAAAATTATCCTGCTTACGATCCTTTCTTGATAAAGTTGGATTATGCCGATTTGCCTATTGTCTTTAGTTATAATCTTAACAAAATAAATGTTAATGATATAAATCTTTCATGGCTTAGATTTGAATTGGGATTGAGTTTTGATTTTTTGATTAACTATAGACAGGAGATTTTAGGCGTTACTGTTCCAGCTAGCAATCCGTGGAACAAAGTTGTACTCAACACAATTGTTGGTTTCAGAGTAAATGTTAAAGATAATTTAGAGATTGGATTACGCGCCGTTGATTCGATGACGTCAATATGTCAAAGCTTCAAAGAACCATATAGCAACGGTAATGTCGTTTATACCAGAAGGCTTTTCGGTAGATATGGGATGTTCAATGATGTTTTGCAGTTAGCGTTGTTTTGGAAGATATAGTCAATAAAAAAAGCTGCTCAGAGGCAGCTTTTTTTATGTCGTTTGTATTTTATCAGATGCTTTTTCTTTTGATTCTGTTTTTGTCACCCCAAAGGCCGTAAACTTCGCTTACGTTGCCTGCTGTGATGAAAGCATTGATTTCGTTTTCGTTGATATATTTCATCAAGTCAGAGAATTCGTCAGTGCTTAAGAGAGCGACGAGTTCAACTTTTTTCTCGCCAGTGTAGCCGCCTTCAACATTATAAACTGTAACGCCGCGTGAAATATCGTTGACGATATATTCTTTGATGCGTTTGTATTCTGGGGAGATGATGCATACTTTCTTTTTTCTGTTGAAGCTTGCTGTGAAATAGTCAACAACCAAACCGTTAATCCATGTGCCTATCAAACCGATGATGACCAAACGAGCAGGGTTGATCATGAAAGCTGTGCAGCAGATAACCCAGCCAGCTACTGATACAGATGTACCGATGTCGAAGTGTAAATATTTGTTAACGATTTTAGCTAAGATATCGAGGCCGCCTGTTGATGCGTTGATCTTGAACAATACAGCTTGTGCCAAGCTTAATAACAAGACGAAGCAGCAGAGGTCAAGCCAGAGGTCGCCCATAATTGATGGAATTTCTGATGTTGGATCGATGAATTTTTCGTATGGGAACCATTTTTCCAAGACTCTAATCATAGGTCCTAAAATGAGAGCTGTATAAACAGTCTTGATGCCGAATTCTTTGTCAATCAATATGTAAGCTAAGATTAAAAGAATTGCGTTGATGACGAGGATAACTGTTGATACGTTAAGAGGGAATCCGAAAAACTTTTCGCATATTCCGCTGATGACGATTGAGAGACCGGAAATTGTACCGATGATAAGTTTGCTTGGTACGAGGAAATAATAAACTGCACATGCTGTGACAATCATTCCCAATGTCATGATAATCAGTTCAATCCAGAACTTTTTTGTTCCTAAATAATTGATAATTTCTTTAAAATCTAATTTGACTTTCATTGTATGAATTTTTTGGTGTGCAAAAGTACAATATTTTATGATTCGTTTTTAATTTAGTTTACATTTTTATTAGATTTGCAGAAAAAGTTTTTTATGAGAAAATTATTTGTCATATTATTGATTTCGATATCGTTGTTTTCATGTAAAGAAAAGAAAGTGTTTGACGGTGAAAATATTATCCCGACACCTAAAGAATTAATTATTACTAACGCAAAACTTCATCATTTAAAAGATGTTGTAGTTGTTGAATCTGCGGAAAATCTTATTTATCCTCAAAATAAGGATGAGTATTTTCTTAAAACACAGAATGGCATTGCGTATATAGAAGGTAATGAAGTTTGGGCGAGACAGACATTAACGCAGCTTGCCGACAGCGAAGGCCGCATCCCAGATGTGGAAATCCATGATTGGGCGGCTTATCCTTTTAGAGGCTTTATGCATGATACAGGACGTAACTTTCAGACATTGAATATGTTGAAAGAAACGATAGATTTGATGTCGTTGTATAAGATAAATTATTTTCACTGGCATCTTACTGATAATCCTGCGTGGAGAATAGAGTGTAAGGCTTATCCTCAGCTCAATGACCCTCAATATCAGCGTCTGGGCCGTGACTGCGGAAAGTTTTATACATACGATGAGATTCGTGAGCTGATAACATACGCTAGAGAACGCGGCGTCACAATAATGCCGGAAATTGATATGCCTGGACATTCGGCTTATTTCAGGAGTGCATTCGGCTTCAGCATGGATTCCGAAGAGGGAATGAAAGTGCTGGAAAAATGTATAGAAGAATTTTGCAATGAGATACCTGCCTCGATGTGTCCTTATCTTCATATCGGTTCTGATGAAGTCCATATCGCTGATCCAAAAGGATTTATGACATTCACAGAGAATCTCTGCAAGAAATATAATCGCATTGCTGTGGCATGGGACCCTGGCCTTCCTTCCGACTCAACGACGGTACGTCAGATCTGGAACACTGCAGCTGGCTCCAATGCGGCAAGCACTAAAAAAGGCGGCCGTTATCTGGATTCTTTCATGGGTTATCTAAATTATTACGATCCTATCTATTTCACTAATAAAGTATTCCTTCACAAGGCTTGCGCTCAGGACGTTCCTGATACAACAAACGCGTTGGGTGGTGTTTTGTGTTTGTGGAATGATGTCCGCGTTGACGATAAGACGCGTATCGCTCTTCATAACGGGATGATTAACGGAATGATGACTTTTTCCGAGCGTTTTTGGAATGGTGGCGAAGGTTCTTGTGATGAACTTATGGCTTTTGAGGAAAAGATGGTTTGCCATAAGGAGAATCTGCTTAAGAATCATGACGTGCGCTGGAATCCTAACATACAGACTTTGTGGAATATAACGATTGCCGATACGATAAATCTGGAGGCGAGAGGCGGCGCAATAGATGTGGATGACTTGTGTAGAGCTAATAATATTAACACAGGTGACACCGTCTCGGCTTGGGCTACAACGGAAATTTATTCTGATGAAGATAAGACGATAAAAGCGTGGGTCGGTTTTGAAGCGGCGGCTCGTTCTAACAGAATTTCAGGCGGCATCGGGCCTCAAGGAAAATGGGAAAACGAAGGCAGACTATTAATTAATGGAGAAGAATATTTTCCGTCACAGGTCTGGAACGAACCAGAGAAATATAAATTCCATTATAACACTTGGCATCGTCCGGAAGAAGAACTGCCTTATACCGATGAGCAGTTCTACTGGATGCGCGAGCCAGTTGAGATAAATCTTAAAAAAGGCGTCAATAAAATTGAGCTTTATATACCTAAGACATTCAGAGGTCAAAGATGGAGTTTTGGATTTGTGTTGGCGAATGACTAAAGGCTAATGGCTAAAGGCTAAAGACTAATGGCTAAAGGAAATTCAACTTTTGTCTTTTGTCTTTAGCCTTTTGTCTTTTGTCTTTTGTCCTTAGCCTTTAGCCTTATAAAGAGATTACGTCATTCATCTTGATGTCGTTGTCTTCTGTCGGGACTTCGTCAACGAGTTGGAAGTCGAAGCATATTCCGATTCGGGCGACGTTGAGATGTTTGCAGAGAAATCTGTCGTAGTATCCTTTGCCTCTTCCTATTCTGTTGCCGTTTTTGTCGAAGGCGACGCCTGGGACTACTATCAAGTCGTAATCTCCTGTATATTCTTCATTCTGAGGCTCTAAGATGTTGAAGTCGCCGACAGCGAAATCGGTGTCTTTTTTTAACTCAACAGGGATGATGTCGTCGCCGACAACAGTAGGAAGTATTATTCTTTTCTCGTCACGCCATTTTTCAAGAAAATCGTGAGTATGCACTTCATCGGGAAGCGAGCTGTAAAGCATGACGTTTTTTGCTTCAATGAAATGTCTGTTGTTTTCTAACTTGTTAAGTATCAGCTTTGATTGTTCTAGAAGCTGTTCTTTTGAATGCTGTTTCTTTAAGGTTTTTATATGACTTCTTAATTCTTTTTTATCCATATTAGTTATTTGTTAATTAAATTATACATATCAATATCTGTTTTCGTTTATTTTCCTAGAGCGTCTTTTACATTATTGATTTCTAGGAATGTCGAGCCTTTGCTTTCTCCGAAGTAGCCGCCGATATATGCGATTTTATCTTCCATATTGACGAATCCTTTTTGAAGAAGTTTTTCTACTGCTGTAGTATATTGTTCGTGCAAATCTTTCTTATCATGTTGATATATAGGTATTATGCCATAACTTAGGGCAAGCAGTCGCATTGTTTTTTCTTTATAACATAAAGCTACGACGGGGTTAGGGCCGCGGTATGATGATAGGATGCGAGCAGTTTTTCCTGTGTTGGAGTCTGTTATGATGCCTTTCACTCCGAGTATCTCTGTTGCTTTGATGGCGTTTTTGGCGAGGAACTCTGTCACGTTGCTGTTTTCGCTTAATTGTATTTCGATGTCGTTTTCGCGCAGTTTGTCTTTTTCGGCTTGTGCTGCGATGGAAGCCATCATCTTCACCGATTCGATAGGGTATTTCCCTGAAGCTGTCTCGCCGCTGAGCATAAGAGCGTCGGTACGATAATAAATCGCGTTGGCGATGTCGGTTACTTCAGCTCGTGTTGGGCGAGGATTCTGTATCATGGTGTGGAGCATCTGAGTCGCGACGATGACGGGCTTGTTGGCGATGACGCATTTGCGTATAATCCTGCGTTGTATTCCTGGTATGTTTTCAATAGGGACTTCAATGCCGAGGTCGCCGCGAGCGATCATGATGCCGTATGAAGCCTCTATTATTTCATCAATATTGTCAACTCCTTCCTGATTTTCAATCTTTGAGATGATTTTAATATCGCTGCCGTATTCGTCGAGGAGGTCTTGTACGGCTTTCACGTCTTCTTTGCTTCTCACAAAAGAATGTGCAATGAAATCGATGTCTTCTTCTATCGCTAGTTTGATATTGGCTTTGTCTTTCTCGGTCAGAGCTGGAAGCTTGATGTGTACTCCTGGAACATTGACGCTCTTTTTTGAACCGAGGCGTCCGTCATTTTGGACTATGGCATAAAGAGCGTCGTCTGTCTTATCGACGATTTTCATTGCGAGTTCTCCATCATCAAAAAGAACGTCGTTGCCGATACTTAAATCATGAACGAAATTGGAATATGATACGTTGACGCATTCGTGAGTGGTCGTTTCAGAAGGGTTGCCGCATATTTTCACCTTGTCGCCAGTCTGAAAATAAATGTATTCTTCAACATTAGTCGTTCTGATTTCAGGTCCTTTAGTGTCTATAAGAATTGCGAGATAGTTGGAAACCTCTCTTATATTGTTTATAACTTTTTTTATTCCTTCAGGAGTGGCGTGGGCTGTGTTTATTCTCATGACATTGACACCAGCCTTATATAAATCTTGTAAAAAGTCAACCTCGCAGCGAAGGTCGCTAATGGAAGCTACTATCTTAGTTTGTTTCATAGTGTTTATTTGTTAATATCAACAAACAAAAATACGAAAAAACTTTATCCAACAAACTCAGCGAATTTCTCTGCTTGTTCTTTTATTTCATTGAGCTGTTCTTCAGTGAGTTTGAATTCTCCCTTGACCCAAGCCTCCATGCCGAGAGCTATGCCGGTCTGAGGTTCTTTCATAACATCCATTTTGATATATTCCAACATGTCGTTCAGTTTGGCGCGGCATGATGCAGTCTTGTTTTTGCCTCCAGCGCCGCTGGCCGTGACTTTCTTTCCCTGGACAGCTGTAGGATTGGCGAAGTTGCTGATATCCATAGGACGAGACAGCCAGTCGAAGAGATTTTTCAATAATCCGGGATAGCTATGATTGTATTCCGGAGTGAAGATCCAGATGCCGTCGGCTTTGAGAATTTCCTGACGAACTCTATAGATATGTTCCTGATCATGGCTTAGATGTTGGCCTTGCCCTTTGATTTCTAAATCCTGATTCATGAAAGGAATGTCGTTGAAGTCGAGGTAAGAGATCTCATATCTGTCTTTGAGATAATCTTCTGCTATCTTTGCGAGTTGTCTGTTGAATGATTCTTTACGAAAAGAGCCTATGATAAAAAGTAAATGTTTCATAATGGTAAAATTTATTGATTAAGACAAAGAAGTCGGCGGAATGTTTTAAGTGAAGGATTTTTAACAATTTTAGTTCATTATGCAACGATTTATGCAGATAAAAAGAACTCTGAAATTCTAATGTTTTAAAATTTCAGAGTTCTTATAAAGTCCTTGAAGTTCAAAAGTCTTAGTTCAAGGTTTAAGATTATTTTTCTTCGCTTAATTTTTCATAAAGAGCAACAGGACCGAGATGCCATATCTTCGATGATTCGTTTTCAAGTTTTTTGTAGGTGTCAGAGGAGTATATTTCTCTTATAGCTTCAACGATGCCGATGTTTTTATCATCTATAAGCATTTCTGTCATCCATGCAATTTTGCCAGGTAATAGCAAATACAGATTATCTTGGTTTATTTCTAAGTTCATAATTATATTATTTTTGATTCTATAAATTTGAGCGATTGTAAAGATTTTTCTGTATGAAACAAATATTGATCAACTAATTTGTATGTTTTTAATTCATTTATGAGATTTGCTTTGTCTAATAATCCGCTTTCATATAATGTGAAAGCAGCATAAACTCTATCGTTGGCTACAGGTCCATAAACGATGTCGTAATGATGGCAAAAGTTTTTATTTGTTCTGTTGTTCATTACAAAATCAAGCCATTCTTCAGTAGGTGAATTAAAAATAAGGCAATTTAATTGTTGTAATATAGATTCATCAAATTCGAAAATGTTAACGAATCCATGAGATGTATTGTTTTCTGCTATTTTGCGTTGAACCCATTCTTTTGCTTGATTATATGATGTGGTGGTGTAAAAACCATTTCCATAATCGAGTGTTCTGTTAGGTATCCTTATTTCAGGATGCCTTACTTCTTCAATGCTTCCGTGGTAAAGTTTCATGATTTTTTGGTTTTCTTAGTTCTATAAATTCATCAATGTCTTCTAAAATCCATTGTCGGCTTTGTGTATGCAGGATTTCATAATGTTCACAAAGGTAATCGAGTACGCCGTATTCGTATAATATACGTGATGCTGTTTCACCTGTTATTTTCTTTTCGTTCTTATATTGTTCGATGCAGAACGAAATGAAGTATGCAATATCCTGCTTTTTGCTATTCATTTTTATTATAATATGTTTGCAAATATAACAAATTTTACATAAAAAAAGAACTCTGAAATTCTAATGTTTTAAAATTTCAGAGTTCTTATAAAGTCCTTGAAGTTCAAAAGCCTTAGTTCAAGGTTCAGAGTTCAAGATTATTTTCCTTCGCTTAATTTCTTGTAGCCTTCGTAGCGAAGTTTTGCATATTGTTCAGTCTTAGCGAATAATTCTTTTGCTTCTTCTGGGAACATCTTAACCAATGAGTTGTAACGTACTTCTCCCATGATGAAGTTTTGGAATTTGCTCCAGTCTGGTTCTTTGCTGTCTAAGTGGAAGCCGTTTTGTCCAGCTTCTTCTTCAGCTGGGTTGTAACGGTAGAGGTGCCAGTAACCGCATTCTACTGCCAATTTTTCTTCGTGTTGAGTGCGACCCATGCCGACTTTGATGCCGTGGTTGATACATGGAGCGTAGCAGATGACGAGTGATGGTCCTGGATATGCTTCAGCTTCTTTGATAGCTTTGAGATATTGTGCTTGGTTAGCGCCCATTGCTACTTGTGCTACGTAAACATAGCCGTAGCTCTTAGCGATCATGCCGAGGTCTTTTTTGCGTAACTTCTTGCCAGAAGCAGCGAATTTAGCGACAGCGCCTGTTGGAGTAGCTTTTGATGACTGGCCGCCAGTGTTGGAATAAACCTCTGTGTCGAGAACCAAGACGTTGACGTCTTCGCCTGATGCCAATACGTGGTCTAAGCCGCCGAATCCGATGTCGTAAGCCCAGCCGTCACCACCGATGATCCATTGTGATTTCTTGATCAGATGGTCTTTCATGTCAATGATTTGCTTGCAGTATGTGCAGTCGCATTTTCCTGCCATCTCGATGATTTGAGGAGCTAATTTTTCTGTAACTTGGCCGTTTTCACGATTGTCGATCCATTGTTGGAAGAGGTCTTTCAATTCTGATGAGCAGCAGTTGCATTCGTAGATAGCTTCTCTCATGATACGTTCAACGCGGTCGCGGAGTTTGTTTGTTGCGGTCTGCATGCCGAGGCCAAACTCAGCGTTGTCTTCGAACAAGCTGTTAGCCCATGCGACGCCTTTGCCGCTTCTGTTGTTCTTGCAGTATGGTGTTGAAGGAGCTGAACCGCCATAGATTGAAGAACAACCTGTTGCGTTAGCTACGAGCATTCTCTCACCGAAGAGTTGTGTGATAGTCTTGATATATGGTGTCTCACCGCAGCCAGCACAAGCGCCGGAGAACTCGAACAATGGTTGAGCGAATTGGCTGTTCTTGATGTTAGCGTATTTGTCGATGAGTTCGTCTTTATAAGTCACTTTATGTTGACCATATTCCCAGTTTTCAGTTTCTTCGAGTTGGCTTTCGAATGGTTGCATTACCAATGCTTTTTCTTTAGCAGGACATACGTCGGCGCAGTTGCCGCAGCCTGTACAGTCCATTACAGATACTTGCATGCGGAAGTGCATTCCTGCCAATTCTTTAGGCATCTTGATGTCGATGGCTTTCATTGACTCAGGAGCGTTAGCCAATTCTTCGTCTGTCATGACGACAGGACGGATAGCAGCGTGAGGACAAACCAAAGAACATTGGTTACATTGGATACAGTTTTCTGATTTCCATTCAGGGACGAATGTAGCGACGCCGCGTTTTTCGTATGCTGTTGTACCAGCTGGGAATGTGCCGTCGATGATTTCTTCGAATGTGCTTACAGGAAGGTCGTTGCCTAACTGAGCTGTCATTGGACGCATGATCTTGTTGATGAATTCAGGAGCGCCTTTCAATGGTTCCAATACGAAGTCTGGCTTGCAGCTTAATTTTGCCCATTCTGCAGGGATTTCCAATTTAGTGATTTCACCGCCGCGGTCAACAGCTGCGAAGTTCATCTTGACGATGTCTTCACCTTTCTTGCCGTATGACTTCACGATGAATTTCTTCATTTGTTCAACAGCGAGGTCGTAAGGGATAACGCCAGAAATCTTGAAGAATGCTGATTGGAGTATTGTATTTGTACGATTGCCTAAGCCTATTTCGCCAGCGATCTTGGTGGCGTCGATGATGTACATATTAATATTATGTACAGCCAAATATTTTTTAACGAAGTTTGGAAGGTGATTCTTTGTTTCTTCTACGTCCCATGGTGAGTTGTAGAGGAATGTTCCGTTGTCTTTCAATCCGCGTAAGCAGTCGTATTTGCTTAAATAAGAAGGGACGTGAACAGCAACGAAGTCAGGAGTACCTACGAGATAAGGAGCCAAGATAGGTTTGTCGCCAAAACGGAGGTGTGAACAAGTGTAACCGCCTGATTTCTTTGAGTCGTAATCGAAATAAGCTTGGCTGTATTTGTTTGTGTTGTCACCGATAATCTTGATAGAGTTCTTGTTAGCGCCTACAGTGCCGTCAGCGCCGAGTCCGTAGAACTTAGCTTCGAATGTTCCTTCTGGGAGGATTGAGAATTCAGGAAGCATTGGGAGAGAACCGAATGTGACGTCATCGTTGATGCCGATGGTAAATCTGTTACGTGGTTCAGGACGTTCTAAATTTTTGAATACTGACAAGATGTGAGCTGGTGTTGTGTCTTTTGATGACAAGCCATAGCGACCGCCGATGATATGTGGCAAGTGTGTGCTGTGGTGTCTGAACAAATCGTTGTAAGCTTCAACGACGTCTAAGTAGAGAGGCTCGCCGTTAGCGCCAGTGTCTTTTGTTCTGTCTAAGACGCAGATACGTTTTACTGTGTCAGGAACAACATCCAAGAGGTATTTTACGCTGAAAGGACGATAGAGGTGGACGCTGACCAAACCGACTTTCTTGCCTTCTGCGTTAAGTTTGTCAACGACAGTCTTGATGACGTCGGTGATAGAGCCCATAGCGATGATGATGTTTGTAGCATCAGGTGCGCCATAGTATGTGAAAGGAGCATATTTACGACCAGTAATCTTGCTCATTTCTTTCATATATCTAGCTACTATGTCAGGAAGAGCATAGTAATATTTGTTTTGTAATTCGCGTGTTTGGAAATAGATGTCTGGGTTTTGAGCTGTACCGCGTGTTACAGGATGTTCTGGGTTTAATGAACGTTCGCGATATTCTTTAAGAGCTTTCCAGTTGACGAGTTTTATGATTTCGTTTTGGTCGGCAGCTTCAACTTTTTGGATTTCGTGTGAAGTACGGAAGCCGTCGAAGAAGTGCATGAAAGGAACGCGGCCTTCAATAGCAGCGAGGTGAGCTACTGGAGCGAGGTCCATGATTTCTTGTACCGAACCTGTTGCCAAGAGAGCGAAACCTGTCTGACGAGCGCTCATAACGTCGGCATGGTCGCCGAAGATTGACAACGCTTGTGCTGCCAAAGCACGTGCTGAAACATGAAATACGCCTGGAAGCAACTCGCCAGCGATTTTGTACATGTTTGGAATCATCAACAAGAGACCCTGTGATGCTGTATATGTTGTCGTTAAAGCACCTGCTTGCAATGAACCGTGAACTGCTCCTGCAGCACCTGCTTCTGATTGCATTTCAACAACTTTAACATTTTCTCCGAAGATATTCTTTCTTCCAGCTGCACTCCATTCATCGATGTATTCTGCCATAGGTGATGATGGGGTGATAGGATATATCGCAGCAACTTCGCTGAACATATAAGACACGTGAGCTGCAGCGCAGTTGCCATCACATGTCATGAATTTCTTTTCTGCCATAATTGTTATTGTTTAGTATTTTAGCAAATTAAGTGACCTTGTTTAAGGGTTGTTTTTTAAAACGCAAATTTAATTAAATTAATAATATAAATATGAAAAAATAAAAAAAAGCGGAATAAAATCCGCTCTATATATAAAACATCAAACGATGAATTGTTTTATGCTACCTTAATTTTATTTTGTAGCCTCGTGTTGATGGTTGCAAGTGCCGTGGTTGTGACCTTGACATTCAGCTTTTGGTTGTGCTTCGCATTTCTTTTCGCAAGCTGCTTTGTCGCATTGTTTTTCGCAAGCTGTTTTGTCGCATTGTTTTTCGCATGCTTCAGCTTTATCGCATTTCTTTTCGCAAGCTGCGCCGTCGTGGTTATGACCTTGGCAAGCTTCTGCTTTATGACCGTCGCATTGATGATCGTGGTTGTGACCTTCACATTTATGCTCTTTTTGTGCGTCACATTTTTGTGCGCCTTTTTGATTGTTGTTATTGCAGCAACTTGCTAATAATACTACTGCTAAGCCTAATACTAAAAATAATTTTTTCATTGTAATCTAATTTTAAAAGTTTGTCCGACAAAGATAAAAGTTTTTTTTGTAAAAAGAAACATGTTTGTATAGATTTTTTCTTTTTTGAATGTTAAAAGGGATTAACCAAAAATTCATATTTCTGTTAACATCTCGTTAAAAATTGTTAAAAACATAATTTATCCTTTATAAAAACTTGACAAAAGAAAGTCGCATGTTGTAATTTTGTTGGAGAATTAAATAACCAAAGATTTATGTTAATGAATAAGTTATATGCAGAAAACGTAAGGATGATTAAAGAAGAATAAAGTTGAAGAAGATGAATCGCTAACTGTGGTTAGCGAAATTGATATTCGGCAGTTGATGTTTTGCTGAAGAATTAAGTGAATTATATCTCAAAAAAAACTTTCGCCATTTGCCTTTTTTGTAACTTTGCCAAAAATGATTTTATGAAAAAGATTCTTTTACCTTTATTAATATTATTGGCGGTTATGCCTTCATGTGTCAAGAAAGATAAATTTGACGGTTTTACTCGTACCGTGGTTTATCGTCAGGGCGATTATGGTTCAAAGTTTTATCGTATTCCGACTTTGATAACGGCTAAGGATGGCAGCCTTGTCATTTTTACAGATAAAAGAAAAGAGAATGAAACAGACCTTCCAGAGGATATTGACGTTTTGTGTAACTATAGCGTTGATGGCGGCTTGACATGGAGCGAGCCATATACAGTAGCGCAGGGCTTCGGTTATATGGAGGGCTTCGGCGATTGTGCGGTTACTTACACCAACGATAAAAACGGACTCATCGCGATTTTCGTGGGAGGTCCTGGCTTCTGGCAATCGACGCCTACTAATCCGGATAGAACTTATAAATCAGTGAGTTATGACAATGGAAGAACATGGAGCGAACCTGAAGACATCACGCATTTCATCTTCGGAAGCGATTGCGACGATCCAGTGAGAAGCAAATGGAGAGGATGTTTCTGCGCATCAGGTAATGGTCTTATCACAAGCAAAGGCAGAATCATGTTTGTGGCTTGTATCCGCGAGACAAGTGCTTATTCCATAAATAATTATCTGGTTTATTCTGATGACAATGGCGAGACATGGAACGTCTCGGGTCGTGCTTCTGTTGGTGGCGATGAGGCCAAGGTGGTTGAACTTAACAACGGCGACATCTTGATGAGCATCCGCGTCCATGGCAAGAGATGGTATAATATTTCACACGATGGAGGCGAGACATGGAACGAGACGCATTATGTATGGAACGACCTTTACGGACCTGCTTGCAACGGCGATTTGATAAGATATGACGAAAACACATTATTACATAGTCTGCCATCAGGCGATTCTCGTCGCGACGTGGCGATATACATCTCTAACGACGAAGGCAAGACATGGAACGAAGGTAAGATCGTGGTTCCTCGCTATTCTGCATATTCTTCATTATGCGTGCTTCCTGACAAGACAATAGGAATGTATGTGGAAGAGAAAGAATCAGACTCGACAGGATATGAGATGGTGTTTTATAGATTCCCGATTTCCTATTTGAAAGATTAAAGGCTAAGGGCTAAAGACTAAGGGTAAAGTCCAAAAGCCTTGGTTCTTGGTTCTTAGCTCAAAGTTCAATGCTTATTCTTTTGCCTCAATAACATAAACCACTTCGTTGTCGCGTTTCATCATGTATTTCTCGCGTGCTATGCGTTCCATAAGGGCTGAGTCGCGGTAAAGTCTTTCGAGTGTCTCTTGCTGCTCCTTGATTTCCTTTTCGTAATACTCGACTTGTTTTTTGGCTTTCTTGAGCTTGTTGAAATTCTTTATCTGATAAAACAGATTGTATTGATCGACGAAGATTATCACTATCGCAAAAATCAATGTTGCGATGATATATTTGTTGTTGAATTTCTTTAAAATTTTCTTGAAGTCCATGATTTGAATTTTTTTGCAAAGATAGTTTTTTTAAGACTACAAGACCACAAGACTACAAGACAACAAGTTAAGATAATGATGTAAAAATTGTTTCGTTTTAATGTTTTTAGAGCTTAAGTATTTGAAATATAGCTATTTACCCCCCCCGATTTTTGTAAGAAAATATTTGCTTTTTTGAATTTAAATTATAATCTTTGTAGCAATTATTTTATGTCTTATTTTAATTGGTAATTATGAAAACTAAATGTATTTTAACATCGTTAATAGTGCTGTTATTGATGATTGCATGCAATCCTAAAGAGAAGCCTATAGTTACAACCAATTCTGTCACTGATGTGACATCTGAATCTGTAGTTGTAGAAGCTAATGTCGAATCGGATGGAGGAGCTGAAGTTACAGACAGAGGTGTTTGTTGGAGCGTGACGCAAAATCCAACAATATCGGACGAACACAAGAATAATGGAGCCGGCCTCGGAATATATGTCACACAAATAGATAATCTTGAAAATGCTACCAAGTATTATGTCAAGGCGTACGCTACAAACAGCGAAGGCACTTCATACGGTGAAGAAATATCTTTCGAGACATTGGAAGTCATAGATGACGACGATGATAATGATGGTGAAGACGACGGAGATGATGATGGAAATGACGACGGAAATGATGACTTGGAATTGCCAAATATCAAAATCACTAAAATAAGAGATGTTACGGAAAATTCTGCTATATGTGAAGTTGAACTGCTGTCGGATGGAGGAGGTGCAATTATAGAGAAAGGCGTTTGTTACAGCAAAGATTCAAATCCAACAATATCAGACAACGTCATAAAAGACGAAAGTGGAGAAGATATATTTGTCGTTAATATCACTGATTTGGAAGATGGCGTAAAATATAATGTAAGAGCATACGCTATAAATAAAAAAGGAATTTCATACGGAATGGTGAGAAATTTTACCACGATACGAATTCCAGAAATGCCGACGATACAAACATCTTCGGTGTCGGATATAACAACATTAAGCGCTTTGTGCGAAGGTAAACTTATAGATCTGGGAGGGTCAAACTTTGTCTCAAAAGGATTCTGCTGGAGTACATCCCAAAATCCTACAATAGAAGATAGTTGTTTGGTTTTTATACATCCATATCCGGAAAAGTATAAGGAAACCATATCTAATTTGGAAGAGAACACAACGTACTATGTCAGAGCGTATATAACAACGGAAATGGGCACGTCATACGGTGAAGAAATTACTTTTAAGACTGTTGATGTGGAGTATGAAAATGGATATATTACTATTGATGGTGTGGAAAACTATAAGATGATTCCTGTTGAACCTGGAACGTTTTTAAGAGGTTATCAGAATAAAGACCCGGAAGCGCCTCATTATTATGCGTCTGTTGCTTTTAACGAATCACCTATACATTATGTGACACTTACAACTCCATACCATATAGGAGAAACGGAAGTCACGCAAGATTTGTGGTATATAGTGATGGGCAACAAAAGACCTGTTTGGTGTGAAGGTGAACGTTTTCCCGTTGATATGGCACCGTGGGGATGGGTGATGGATTTTATAGAAAGATTAAATGAGCTTACCGGAGCTGAATTCAGACTGCCAACGGAGGCGGAATGGGAATTTGCTTCTATCGGCGGCAATAAGTCAAAAGGATATACATATAGTGGCAGTGATAATCCAGACGATGTGGCTTGGTATAATATAGAGGGCGTTATTGGAAGAGCTATTAAAGAAGTCAAGACAAAAATGCCTAATGAATTGGGGCTCTATGATATGCATGGAAATGTGTTTGAATATTGTTCGGATAACTATGATTATTATAGTGCTTTTGTTACTGAAGAATATCAGACTATTGTAGATCCTGTAGGTGTCGATTATGACAGATGGGGCAAGGTGTATCGTGGAGGACGTGCGCTTAATTCTGATCCGAGAGATTTTCTTAGCAGGTATCGTACAGGATATGGTTATGAAGAATTTCACATGACGGAATTTTATAAAGGATTTAGGTTGGCATTATAAAAAAAGGACGCTGTCAAACAGCGTCCTTTTTTTATGAAAATTCCGTTTCAAATTCCTTTTTTGTCGTTTCGTCTAAAACATTAAACAATCTTGTCTTTTTAACATTATATTTGTATCATGAATTTTACAGATATGAAAAAGATATTTTTGTTTGTTTTTGTTTTCTCGTCGTTTTGGGCAAAGGCTCAGAACGATACGGTTTCTTTGAGGTTTACTCTGGAGGAATGTCTGGAGTATGCATTCTCCAACAGCTATAACCGTCAGTCGATGGAGTTGTCTAACAAGTCGCAGCAGCTTGCTTACGAACAATCAAAAGAGCAGCGTCTGCCTTCTGTCAATGCTTCTCTCAGCGAAAGTCTCTCCAACAGTAATTATTCTTCTAACTTTTCTGGCAATGTCGGCGTCAATGCTGGAATGTCGATTTATCAAGGCGGACAGATTAACGCTAATATTAAAAAGGAAGAACTTGCTACAGAACAGTCGTCGCTCGAAATCACTCGTTATGATGATGAGTTGTCGATTCAGATTTTACAGTCGTTCTTGACTATACTCGGCAACGAAGAGCTCTTGAATTATCAGAAATCAGTCTTGAACAGCAGCCGCGAAGCTATGAAACAAGGCAGACGTAAATACGAAGTCGGCTCTATTATAGAGAGCGACTATCTTCTTCTTGTCGCTCAATATGCTTCAGATACAAACAACATCGTTGATACTCAGATAGAGATAGAAAACAATCTTATGAATCTTAAAGTATTGCTTTCCATGGATCCGATGAAAGACCTTCAAATTGTAAGCCCTGATACTTCAATAATGGAAAAGCTTTCTGTCTTCCCGACGCTTGAAGAGGCTGTAGAACAGTCTCTTGCCTATTCTCCAGACCTTAAGATAAGCAGTTACGACATTGATATTGCAAAACAATCGCTGCGTATTGCAAAGGCTAATTATTATCCTTCGGTGAATCTCAGCGCTGGCATCAGCACCGGACATTATAATTTTACTAATGTTGGAAGACAATTTGGCGACAGATTGTCGGAACAAGTGGGCATTTCTGTCAGTGTGCCAATCTATAGCAGAGGATCGACAAAACTTCGTGTAAAACAAAGTGAGATAGCTTTGGAACAGTCACAACTTTCACACGAACAAAATGTGCTATCGACACGTCAGACTATAGTTCAGGAATATAAGAGCATGATTTCTACATATAATAAATATAATGTGTCGAAACAGACAAAAGACGCTTATTTGAAATCATTTGAATCGTATAACATTCAGTTTCAATATGGTTCTATAACTGCTGTGGAATTGCTTCAGCAACAAAACAGCTACCTCAACGCCTTGAATAACTTCATCCAGAATAAATATTCATTTATATTGCAAAGAAAGATTTTGGATATTTATATGGGAAAGTGATTAATTAGGAATTAGGAATTAGGAGTTAGGAATTAGGAATTAGGAGTTAGGAATTAGGAGTGGTTTGTAGAGACGTTTCAATGATTCCTAGAAATTAAACAAACATTGAAGCGTCTTAAATTTGAAAATTAAAATTTTAAAAAATATGAAAAAAGGTAAAATAATTATCATCTCTGTTATTGTGATAGCAGTTTTGGGTTTTGTTATGTTAAAAGTCTTTAAGAAATCGGACAAGGAGTTGGTGGTTCGAACATACGTTGTTGATAATTATACAGTTGAAAATACTGTGACAGCAACGGGAACTATCCAGCCTTTGGAGCAGGTTGAAGTCGGCACTCAGGTTTCAGGTGAGATTGACAAGATTTTTGTTGATTATAATTCAGTTGTTTCAAAAGGGCAGCTTCTTGCTGAATTGGATAAGTCTAATTTATTAGAAAACCTTCGTCAGGCAGAGGCTAGCGTGCGCAGTGCTGAGAGCGAGCTTGAATATTCAAAGACAAGTTTTGAAAGAACCAAGCAACTTTATGAAGCTAAGGCAGCCACACAGATTGCGTACGATGAGGCTCGTAATTCTTTGGTCAAGGCTGAGACCTCATTGCAGAACGCAGTGTCTAATCTTGATAAAGCAAAGGTGAACCTCGGTTATGCTGAGATATATTCACCTATAGATGGCGTCGTCCTCTCTCGTGAAGTGGAGGTGGGTCAGACTGTCGCTGCTTCTTATAGCACGCCTACATTATTTACAATAGCTCATGACCTTACGCAGATGAAGGTGGAAGCCGACGTTGACGAGGCTGATATAGGTCAGGTTAAGGTAGGACAAAAAGTCACTTTCTCTGTTGATGCTTATATTGATGATGTGTTTTATGGTGAGGTTCAACAGATTCGTTTGCAGCCAACGACGACAAATAATGTTGTCACATATACTGTTATCATCACGGCTTTCAACCCTGATTTGAAGCTTCTTCCTGGCATGACAGCCAGCGTTACTATCGTCACTGAAGAAGAGACAGGCTTGGCTGTTCCTACAGAAGCCTTGAGTTTCATACCTTCAGAAGAATTTTTGAGTCAACAAGACTATAAGGATTTGAGGCCACAAGGTCCAAAAGCAGGAAAAGATATGCCTAAGTTTGATGGTGATATGCCTTCGTTCCCAGGAGGAATGCCACCACAGGGAATGCCACAGGGAATGCCTAAAGGCGCGAGACCAGACTTTAACGGTCAGCCTCCATTTGGCGGTGAATTTCCAGGATTTGGTGGCAAGTCACCTGAGATGGTATGGGTTAAAGTCGATGGCAAGATGATGCCTCGTCCAATCAAGACAGGAATGAGCGACGGCGTATATAGAATTGTCGAGCAAGGACTTATGCAAGGCGATTCGGTAGTGTTGTCTGCTAATTATGTTGAGAAACAGCTTAACTCGCAGAAGATGGGTAGCAACCCATTCATGCCAGGACCACCTCCAGGAGCAGGAAAAAACACTAATTCTAACAACAACGGTCGTACCACACCTAAAAGATAATTCGTTATGAGTCAGGCAATATTACAGATTGAAAATCTTAGGCGTGTCTTTCAGGTGGGAGTGGAGCAGGTTCATGCTCTGAAAGGCGTCTCTTTCTCGGTCAACAAGGGTGAGTTTGTGAGTATCATGGGTTCCAGCGGCAGTGGTAAGTCAACGCTGCTCAACATCTTGGGCTGCCTCGATACTCCAACGTCGGGAGAATATCTCATCGACGGCGTCTCGGTGAAGGAACGCAGCAAAAACGATTTGGCTGACATAAGAAATCGTAAGATAGGTTTCGTGTTTCAGTCGTATAACCTTCTGGCACGTACCACAGCGCTCGAGAACGTGGAGCTGCCGTTGATATATAACAGCAGCGTCTCTTCGCGCGAGCGTCGCGAGCGCGCAAAACATGCACTCGAAATGGTCGGTCTCACCGACAGAATGTTCCACACTCCTAACCAGCTGTCTGGAGGTCAGCAGCAGCGCGTCGCTATAGCTCGCGCTATCGTCAACGACCCTGTCATAATACTCGCTGACGAGGCGACAGGCAACCTCGATACCAAGACTTCTTACGAGATAATGAGTCTGTTCCAAGAGCTTAACGAGAAAGGCAAGACTATCGCATTCGTGACTCACGAACCTGACATCTCAGCGTTCACATCGCGTATCATAATGCTCCGCGACGGTCATATCATAAGCGATAAGACTAATGAGCCTCTTTCTGCTATGTTGGAAATTCAGAAATTCAAAACCTCAGAAATAATTCCTAACTCCTAAATTAATTATGAATATCTTTAATTTGATAAAAATAGCATATAAGTCGCTGATGCGTAATAAGATGAGAGCTTTCCTCACTATGTTGGGCATCGTGATCGGCATCTCTTCTGTCATCACTATGGTTGGGGTGGGAGAGAGCTCGCAAGCAAGTATCAACAATCAGGTGTCACAGATGGGAACTAACCTCATCATGGTGCAGAGAGCCAGAATGCGTGAACGCGGCGTTTCAACAGGACGCGACAATGTGCAGTCTCTTAAGGTTAAAGATGTTGACCTCCTCGCTAATAATACGAAATATATCTCGGCAGTAAGTCCAGTGTTTAACGCTAATGCTCAGATTATCAATGGTAATTACAACTGGCAGGGAAGCGTCATGGGCGGTAACACCGACTTGATGGGAATCCGTAACTTCGAGCTTGCTACTGGCTCCAATTTCACCGATGACGATATTAAGAAATATGCTAAGGTAGCACTTATCGGACATACTATCGTGGAAGAGCTTTTCGATGAAAATGTTGACCCAATAGGCAAGACTATCCGTGTCGGCAATATGCCTGTTAAAGTCATCGGAACATTGAAGCCAAAAGGCGAGAACCAGATGGGCGACGACCAGGATGATATTTTGTTAATGCCTTATACCACAGTACAAAAGCGAATCCTTGGAATAGATTTCGTTCACATGATTATGGCATCTGCTGTATCTGAAGATGTTGCTGAAAATGCTGTGGCAGAGATTGAAGCTATATTGCGTGCCTCTCATAAAATTCAAGATGGCGCCGCCGATGACTTCGAAGTGAGAACTCAGGCTGAGATGCTTGAAATGATGTCTTCAATAAGCGGAATGATGACGACATTATTAACGGCTATAGCAGCTATCTCATTGATAGTTGGCGGTATAGGTATCATGAATATCATGTATGTCACAGTGACGGAACGTACCAAAGAGATAGGCTTGCGTATGTCAATAGGCGCTCATAACAGCAGTATTCTGCTTCAGTTCTTGTGCGAAAGCGTCATATTGAGTCTCATCGGCGGACTCCTGGGAATAGTGCTAGGCTTGCTGATGTCGTACCTGCTGTCGGTAATACAAGGAATGCCTTATATCGTAAGTACTTCAGCTGTAATACTTTCGTTTGTGGTTTGCGCTGCGACAGGTATCTTCTTCGGATGGTATCCAGCAAAGAAAGCAGCTTCTTTAGATCCTATTAACGCTTTGAGATACGAATGATGAGAAATAAAACATTAAAAGATTATCCTGATATAAAACTTGTTGTATATCTGTCAGTTGCAATAAGCGTGCTGATGCATCTCATGATGTTTCTCTCTTTTAGATTCGGCGAAGGTATAATATTCCAACAAATGGGTGAACATAAGAGACCGCCTTTCCATTTCGACGGTTTCCTGCTTAATGTGTTGTCAACTTTCCTGCTGGCTTTTGTGCTTTACATGTACAATATGTACATTCATAAAACTGTGAAACGCAGCAGAAATTATATGCTGCTGCTGATATTAGGCTCAATAATCATTACGGTGATATTGAGTTTCATCTTCACTTCTCTACATCCTTATCTGCTAGGTCATTCCGACTATCAGATTCCAATAAATAGAAAAGTTCATATCTACAGAAATGGCTTGATGAACGATTTCTTTGTCACAATGGTGGTGGTGTTTTCATGGCAATTGCTCGTTTCTAACTATAAAAGTCGTAAAATGGCTGTTGAAAATGAGAGCCTTATAGCAGAAAACCTGCTTACTCGTTATGAGATTCTGAAGAGTCAGATGAATCCACATTTCCTGTTCAATTCTCTCAATACTCTTCAGTCTTTGATAGAAATAGATAAGGAAAAAGCTAAAGATTACGTACAAGAACTGTCAAAGGTTTTGAGATATTCGCTGCAAAATCAAGAGGTTGTGACATTGGAAGAGGAAATGCATCTCTCTAACTCTTATTGCAAACTTATGGAAATACGTTATGGCGATAATCTTAAAATCAATTTCGACATCGACGAACGGTTGAGAAAAAACGAAATCATTCCTCTTACTTTGCAGGTTCTTATAGAAAATGCTATAAAACATAATGTCATCAGCGATAAACAGCCTCTCGTGATAAATATTACATCTGATTATGAAAAATGTAATGTTATGATATGTAATAAGATACAGCCTAAGATAAATAAAAGCCCAGGTAATGGAATAGGACTGGCTAATTTGTCGGAACGCTATAGATTAAAATGGAATACAGATATTGAAATTCTCAATAATAATGTCGAATTTTGCGTTGTTATTAAGTTGAAAAATATTGACAAAAATTAATTGTATGAAAGCCGTTATAATAGAAGATGAGAAAATTGCTGCTGAGTCGTTGAAAAACCTTGTTAATCAGTTGGATGAGAATGTTGAAGTGGTGGCTATGCTTCAGACCGTGGAAGATAGCGTTGAGTGGCTTAGTGATAACAAACAGCCTGATTTGCTTTTCGTTGATATTCATCTTGCCGATGGCTCGTCATTTTCAATTTTTGAAAAAGTGAAAGTCGAATGTCCTATTATATTTACAACCGCATACGATGAATATGCTCTTAAGGCTTTTGAAGTCAATAGTATAGATTATTTGTTAAAACCAATTAACAAAGACGATTTGCAGCGCGCTTTAAATAAGTACAAGAACTTAAAAGGACAAGCTTCCAACATTGATTATATGAATATTATGAGTCATTTGTTGGAGCAGACTAATATCGTTAATAATTATAAAGAGTTTTTCCTGATACCAGAACGTGATAAGTTGATTCCGCTTGCAACAAAGGATATTGCATTTATTTACATAGACTTAAAACTTATCAAGGCGGTTACTTATTCTGGTAAGGTTTATTATATGAACCAGAATCTTGATGAGCTGATGAGTCAGCTTAGTCCTAAGAAGTTCTTTAGAGCGAATCGTCAGTATATTATTGCACATGAGGCTGTTAAAGATGTTTCTGTCTGGTTTGGAAATAAAATATCGATAAATCTTATTGTTCCTACAGAAGAGAAAATCATCGTCAGCAAGGCGCGTGTCACTGAGTTTAAGAACTGGTTTTCGTTTTGAAAAAGACTAATGACAAATGGCTAATGGCAAAAGGTTTGGATGACGAACTTTAGCCTTTAGTCTCTAGCCATTAAGAGGTATTTCTTCCAAATTTTGGACAATACTCTTTTTGTGTCGCCTTGCGGTATGTCGGAGTAATTTAATTTCGCATTCAAACTCCATTCTCTTTCCATTTTATACCAACCTTCTGGTGGCGATTGGCAATCGTTTTCAAAGAAATATTCCCATCGTGGCAAGTAAAATTCTTTTAACAATCCGCCCCAGGCTCTATATGAATAATCGCGTAAGCCGCCTTGGTTGGCGTTTATTTCCTCGCCCCATGTCGTTATCAGAGTGCGAGCGTTGTTCAGTTCAAGCCAGTTTTTGTCCGTTTCTGTCGTTCCTTCAACCTCATCGGCTATGTCGCGTGCCATCTGTGTCCAGTTGCCCAGCATGAAGTTTTTATTGGTGTTAAGCAAAATGTCGATGTCGTTAATCAACATAAGGAATCTGTCTCGATTCTTTTTGAATGACTTGATGTTGTTAGAGTTGTAATCTTTGTTAATATCTTTTAACAAGAAATAGGCATAATCCATCAATGCTTGGCGTGATATTTCTATCAAATCGAAGTAATAATTTTCGTTGGATAAGTCGGCTTCCAGCAATAGACGAGCGGCTTCTCTTACGTCTTGAGGGTTGTAAAATATTTCTGTTCCGCCCCATGATGACACTCTATCTACTGTCAGTGAAGGACGTGCGCATACCACGGCTTCGTGCGGACCTTGAAGCGCTGTTGTGCAGTTGAGCGCTGAGTTTCTGAGCAGCTCCCATGCCTGAAGAGCGTTGTAATCTTCTTTTCCATAACGACTTATACAATAATCGCGCATCCATTCTTTGGCGTCGGGTTTCTCTTCATGCCATGGCAATTCGAATAAAATGTCGTACAAGACAGGCACGGAACCTATGGCTTCTGGTGTCGCTCCTATTCCTTTTATGTTGGGATATGAATCTTTATTGTCAAAATATCCGTTTATCACTCCGTTGAAACGTCCCATGAAACCGCTGCGTCCACCGAAGTTAGGCAGCATGCAATAGACTGCGTCGTGACCTTTATATTCTTGAAAATGAGTGTGTGCCGTCGAGAAAAGGTCGAGTATTATCAGATCGCCTTTTGCTACTTGATCGAGGACTTTGTACTGGTCGCTGCTCCATTGCCAATATTGAATCACCCATTTTTCATTGATGTCGTCGTTAGCCTCAGACATGGCGTCGGCAATTGCCTTGTATGCCGCTGCCACGTCAATGCCGCTGGTGTTAGCGCCCTCGTGAAATGGATCCATACTGTAATATTTTGATGGTCCCATGACTTCATGAAGCACTTTGTAATAATTGGCAGCCAATGACTTAAAGTTTTCGTCGTTAGGATTTAAGATATAAGGACGAGTGAAACCGCACCAGTTGCCTTGTGCGTTGGCAGAAATACCTGTCTTTTCCGTGAAGTTGCTTGGCACCATTCCGCAGAATCCTGGCAGCACTGGCTCCATGCCGAGTTCGCGCATTCTGTCGCAAATCTTTCTTGCCAAGATTTCCTGACGCTCGTACCACCAATCCGGATTCGGACCGCCCCATTGTTCGAGGTTGTTCATTCCCCACCAAGCCTGAAAACAAGGCCCTGCAATGAAGTCGTTGGCCTCTTCAGAGGAATAATTGTAATATTCTGTTAACAGTTTTTTCCATACCACATCGAGGCCTACAATCTGTAAAGGCATGTTGATTCCATGCAGCGCCATCCAGTCTATTTCCTTCTCCCAACGCTCCCAGGTCCAGACCGACATCGAATAAGAAAAAGTGCAGTAATTCAAATAATATCGATAATCGGCAGAACAATCATGACGTTCTTCTTCGATGGGCAAAGGGAAGTTATAATCTGATATATTGTTGATATATAAATTGTTCCATGATAAGTTTATTTTAGCATAATGATTCAAATACCAGTTGATACCTGTCGTTATTGCTAATATGGAGTTGCCTTTTATACAAGGCTTTCCGTCTTTGGAGGTGATGATAAATATTGGCTTTTGACCGAGGTTTTCATCTAAAACAGTGAGTATCGGTAGTTGACTATTGGCTGTTGGCTCTTGAACTATGATTCTGTATAGAAATTCAGATATTGTTCTTTCGGATACATTTGATGTGTCACTGCAAGCTGCGGCGACATCAAACGTTAATAAAAATAAACAAATAAAGGAGAGGAATATTTTTTTCATAGATGTTTCAGATTAAGGTTTTGGTGTTTTTAAAAACCACGAAGCTGCACTGATTTTTCGTGAGATGAATATGGTGCAGCTTCGTAGATATTATTTGTATTACCAGTTAAGGATTTTCTTGAAGTCGTAATCTTCTGGATTTGAAACATATTGCTTTGCAGCTTCGTAGTCTGCAGGAGTAATATATTGGAGACAATCGCGGAAAACGAGTTTTGCTTTTTCGCCGTTCATGTTTACGAGACGAGGTTTAACTTTGCCGTTTTCATCTTCCACATCTTTAAGATACAATGGTTTAACTTCGCCTTTGTTGTCAGCTGTAACCATAGCGCCTGAAACGCCTTCGTCGAACAATTGTTTCACGCCGTAGCCTAAAATGCTGCAATAGAACAAGTCGAATGCACCTGGATCGACGCAGCGTACTTCGTAGCCTATTTCAACTGGACGGCTCTTGATAGAAAGTCCTAACTCAGAAATGCGTTTTTGTAATAAAGTGTTGAAGATGTGAGCTTTACTTACGTTGCCGAGTTCTGGGTGACCATGGTCGTCGTATGTGAAGTTGACGCCAGAGTTGTTGATTTCTTCGTCTGTCATGAAGTGGAAAACGCCTTCGCTGATGATAGCAACGCCATAGTTGATGCCCAATATTCTACGTTTAACCATAGCGCTGATTACGAGCTTGAGGATACGGTCGAATGTAACTTCAGTGTTGTAGAACATTTCAGGGATGATGATCATCGGATAATGACATGCGGCGCCCATTCCGAATGCGAGGTGACCAGCTTCACGGCCCATAGCGGAAACCAAGAACCAGTTGCCGCTTGTGCGAGCGTCTTCATAAACAGTCTGAGAGATTCTTACGCCAGCTTCTTTTGCTGAGTAATATCCAAATGTTGGAGTTCCTTCAGGAAGAGGAAGGTCGTTGTCGATGGTCTTTGGAACGTGAATATTTTGAATCTTTACATTGTTAGCAGCCAAATATTTAGAAATACGATTAGCTGTTGAAGCAGTGTCGTCGCCACCAATAGTGACTAAAAGTTTCACATTGTTGTTAACAAAGAAATCTGTGTTGAATTCTTCATCTTTTGGTTTATAACGGCTCATTTGCAATGCTGAACCACCCATTCTTTGAATCAGATCTGCGTATGCAAAATCCATTTCAATAAGTTTTGGATTGGCTTTGAAAAGATTTTTGTAACCTTCATGAAGACCTATCACACGGTAATTGTCTTTCAAGAAAGTTTTAGCTATAGTACTGATAACAGTATTGATACCAGGAGCCGGACCGCCGCCGGCGAGAATTACAATTGAAGGATTCATATCAAATATTTTATTTAAAATTATGCTCGTTTATGAGTCTGCAAAGGTAAAAATATTCTTAGTTTTATAATAAAAAAAGCTCAAAAAAAACTGTTGTTTCTTAGCATAAAAAATCGTACTTTTGTCGTTTGATATAATCAACACTTTTTTCGAGAATTTGATGTTTAATTAAGATATGTATAGTTTTATTTCCGGTAAAGTTGCAGAAAAAAATCCAGCTTATGTGGTTATTGATAATCAAGGTATTGGGTATCTAATCAATATTACATTAAACACGTTTACAGCAATAGGCGAACAATCGGAAGTTAAACTACATGTACATCTTGCAATCCGTGAAGACGCACATGTTCTTTATGGATTTTATACCGAGGAAGAACGCTCGTTATTTCTACAGTTGATAACAGTATCGGGAGTGGGATGCAACACCGCTCGATTGATACTCTCTTCGTTGACAGTCAGGGAAACAGTAGATGCAATTTCAAGCAACAACATAAAAGCAATCCAGAGTGTAAAAGGCATAGGTGCAAAAACCGCTCAGAGAATCATTGTTGATCTGCACGATAAAATATCAAAACTTAACATTTCAGAAGGCGAAAAAACTCCTGTAGGGTACAATACATTAAAAGAAGAAGCGTTATCTGCTTTGATGGTTTTGGGCTTCAACAGAACAAGCATTGAGAAAATTTTGGACAAACTGATGTCGCAGATGGAAAATCCTAATGTCGAACAACTGATCAAAGAAGCTCTTAGATTACTGTAATTTATTGTTATTCAAGTATGAGAAAATATTTTTTATTAGATATTAACATCTTCAAACTATTCATATTATTAGGCATAATAATGTCGTCGGTTGCCATGAAGGCTCAGACATCCGACACCACCAGACTCATATATCCGATTCCTTATGACGACGGCAATCCGCTTAATCAAAGCAACAATAAATCAGGATTTTATCTTCAAGATCCATCCAATATCACTCGTGAAATAGTTTATGATCCTGTAACAGGACAATATACTTTCTACAGTAAAATCGGCGATTTTATGTATCGTGAACCTCAAAGCATGAGCCAGGACCTTTACATGAAATATCAGAACGACAAGCTGAAAAAAGAATACTGGAAAGAACGCCGCGAAACAACAAGCGAAAACTCAAGCAATGGAAATCAGCTTATCCCTACAATCTATGTCGGAGGCAAAGCGTTCGATAAAATCTTCGGAAGCAATACCATCGACATCAAACTGCAAGGTTCCGCCGACGTTACTTTCGGAATTAAAAACCAAAAACGCAACGACCCTTCTCGACCTGTTGACTTGCAGAGCGTTACAAACTTCGACTTCGATGAAAGCATACAGTTGAGCGCTGCCGCTAAGATAGGCGATAAAATCGAATTTAAACTTAATTATAACACTGAAACTCAATTCACTTTCGATAATAAATTCACCCTGAAATACGAAGGCGATGAGGACGATATTGTTCAACTCATTGAAGCTGGTAACGTTAACATGCCTTTGAAAAGCTCTCTCATCACCGGAACTCAGTCTCTCTTCGGTATCAAAACAAAATTGCAATTCGGAAAAACAACAGTTACATCTGTCATTTCTTACCAAGAAAGTGAAACACAGAATATCACAGTAAGCGGCGGCTCGCTTAGCAACGAATACGAAATAGAGTGTATCGACTACGAAGAAAACAGACACTTCTTCCTTAGCCAATATTTTAGAGACAATTACGAAAACGCATTGAAAGACCTTCCTTTGGTAACTTCCGACATCAATATCAATAAAATTGAAGTCTGGGTCACTAATACAACATCTAACTATGAAAACTGCCGTAATATAGTGGCTTTCACCGATTTGGGCGAAGGTAAGAACGAATGGATTTTCAATGACAACGAAATACAACCTGCTGGCATCACTAACACACAATATCCTGATAATGCATCAAATACCCTGCTCAATGATATGGATTACAACTCCTTAAGATCATTGAATAATGTCACCTCATATTTGACATCACAAGGTTATACCTCAGGTAAAGATTTTGAAAAGTTACAAAAAGCAAGAAAATTAAGTCCGTCAGAATATGTCCTTAACAGTAAATTGGGTTTCATCACGTTGAATATCAACTTGAACGCTAACCAAACTCTTGCTGTAGCATATCAATATACAGTCATCGGACAAGATAAAGTATATCAGGTTGGTGAATTTTCAGATCAAAATATCATAGACCCTAACGTGTTGGTTACTAAGTTGTTGAAGAGTACTACAATCAATACCAAGATGCCGATGTGGGATCTTATGATGAAGAACGTTTATAACATAAGAGCATATCAGGTAAGCCAAAACGACTTCATCTTGAATATCTTGTACTTAGGAAACGATAACGGTGTCGCGACAGGTTATTTTGCTGACGCTGAAGGAGAATTGAAAGGTAAATCGCTGATTCACCTTATGAACGTCGATAACTTGAACACGCAACAAAATCCTATAGATGGCGGCGACGGATTGTTCGACTTTATCAACGGCGCTACCACCAACGGAGGAACAATAAACGCCTCAACAGGTCGAATCTATTTCCCTGTGCTTGAGCCATTTGGAAGCCATATCAGAAAAATATTCGCCGACAACCCTGTCCTCGCAGAAAAATATGCCTTCGACTCTTTATATACTCTGACAAAAACTTCCGCTGAACAATATACAGAGAAAAATAAGTTCAGACTTGAAGGCGAATATACTTCATCATCAGGTAGCGAAATCAATTTAAATGCGCTTAACGTATCTCCAGGATCTGTCACAGTAACATCAGGAGGCACGCCTCTCACTGAAAACGTTGACTATACCGTCGATTACACGCTCGGCCGTGTCACCATCTTGAATGAAGCATTGCTCAACTCAGGCGCAAATATCAATATCTCATTGGAAAACAACACCGCCATGACTACAATGAAAAAATCATTCATGGGCGCAAGAGTGGAACATGAGATAAATCCTGACTTCTTGATTGGAGGAACAATCTTACATCTTAACGAAAGAGCTTATACAACAAAAGTCAATTATAACGATGAGCCGTTGTCAAATACCATTTATGGCTTTGACTTTAATTATCAGACTGATTCTCAATTATTGACAGACCTTATTGATAAATTGCCATTCATCGAGACAAAACAAAAGTCAAGAATTTCGGTATATGGCGAATTTGCCCATTTTATCCAAGGCATAAACAAAGAAAACGGCCAGACAGGAACGTCGTATATAGATGACTTTGAAGGAGCTAAATCAACGATAGACCTTCGCCAGTGGTCAACATGGAAATTGGCAAGTACTCCGCAATATCAGCATAATCTTTTCCCTGAAGCATATTCTACAATGGGACTTGATTTCGGCAAAAACCGTTCAAAAATAGCATGGTACACGATAGACCAGTCAGTGTTCTATAACAGAAGCAGCAGAATATTGCCTCCTAACATCACAAATGATGAATTGTCAGACCACAGAGTGCGACAAGTGTTTGAAACAGAAATCTTCCCTAACAAAGATTTCCAAGCAGGCGTTTCAACAAACGTATCTGTGTTGAACTTGGCATATTATCCTAACATAAGAGGACCATACAACTATGATACTGAAAATCTTAACCAAGACGGTACATTCTCCGATCCTGAAAACAGATGGGGCGGTATCATGAGAGCTATTGAGTCTTCCGACTTCAATGCTACCAATGTCGAGTACATCGAATTCTGGCTGATGGACCCGTTCTTTGAAGGACAAGACCAAAGCAATACTGGTAAGTTGTACTTCAACTTGGGTGATATTTCTGAAGATATCTTACGCGACGGCAGAAAATCATACGAAAACGGATTGCCGACATCTGACAATGTAATTAACGTTGACACAACTAAATGGGGTCGCGTGCCTTCATTGCAAGCATTGGTAGATGCGTTCGACTCTAATCCAGATTCAAGACAATATCAAGATGTCGGATATGACGGCCTTTCTAACTCCGATGAACAGTCATTCTTCAAAAACTATCTTGACATTTTGCAGACAAAAATATCAGGTGATGCTTTTGAACAAGCTAAAGAAGACCCTTCATCAGATGACTATCATTACTTTAGAGGTACTGATTACGACAATGACCCTAAGTATGGAAGCATTCTGGAACGTTACAAAAAATATAATGGCAACGAAGGTAACTCACCTTCAGAAACACAATATACTGAAGATTATAAAACTAATAACAGTACCCTTCCAGACGTTGAAGATATTAACAGCGACAACACGTTAAGCGAATCGGAAAATTATTATCAATATGAAATTGACCTTGACCCTAACAAGATGATGAAAGCTGGTCAAAACAGAATCTCCGACATCCGTACAACGACAGTCACAACAATCAACGGCGAAGTCAAGGAAATCAAATGGTATCAGTTCCGTATTCCTATCAAAGAGCCAGACAAAATCATCGGTAATATCGAAGGATATTCATCAATACGTTTCATGAGAATTTTCATGAAAGGCTTCAAGAGCGACATCGTGCTTCGTTTTGCGACTTTGGATTTGGTAAGAGGCGAATGGAGAACTTATAACAACGCAATACAAGCTCCAGGTGAATATATGCCAGGCGATCAAACAAACCACACTTTGTTCGAGCAGTCAGCTGTCAATATCGAAGAAAACAGCAGCCGCCAGCCTGTCCCTTACGTAATCCCACCTGGAATATATCAGGAAGTTTACACAGGAACTCTTTCATCATATCGTCAGAATGAACAGGCTTTACAGCTTTCAGTTGAAAACCTCGTCGATGGCGATGCAAGAGCTGTATATAAATCGACAAGTTTCGACTTTAGATATTACAAGAAACTCAAGATGTTCATACATGCCGAACAAATGTACGAACATGAAACTATGGAAGACGGCGACCTTACCGTATTCTTACGATTCGGTTCCGACTTGACAGACAACTACTACGAATACGAAGTGCCTCTTAAATTTACAAAATGGTACACTTCGTCAACTGAAGACCGTGCTATCTGGCCAGAAGAAAATGATATCGAAATTGATTTTGACGAACTTGTGAAAGTTAAAAATAACCGCAATAAGTCATTGGGAACAAACAACGTTCAGACAAACAGAGTTTATAGCGAACTTTCTGGTAAAAATAAGATTAAGGTCTTGGGTAACCCTACAATCAGCGAAGTCAGAAGCATGATGATTGGTATCAGAAATCCTAAGAAAAACAATGAAGTGGGCACTGATAAGAGTGCTATCATCTGGATTAACGAGTTGAGACTTACCGACTTGAACAACAGCGGCGGATGGGCTGCGACAGGACGCATTGAGGCAACTTTGGCAGACTTGGGTCGCGTGACGGCAGCTGGTTCATACAACTCAGCAGGCTATGGCGCATTAGAGACAAAAGCTACCGAGTCAAACATGGAATCCAACGGCTTCTATAGCGTTTCGGCAGATGTTGATTTAGGTAAATTTATGTCTCCAGAAAAGACTGGCATCACTGTGCCAATACATTATGACCAAAATCAAACATCTATAACACCAGAATACAATCCGTTTGACCCTGATGTCAAATTCAAGAACGCTCTTGACATCATAGAAGATCAGGCTGGCAAAGACTCTCTTAGAAAAGCTGCTGTTGATATCGTTAAGCAAACCAACTTCAACATCACTAATTTAAGAAAGAACCGTGTCGGAAACAAAAAGCCGCACTTCTGGAACATCGAAAACTTCAATGCTACATACGCTTATACCAAGCAGGAACAAAGAAGCAGCGACATTGAATATTCTATCGATAAGACTTACAGAGGCGGACTCGGCTATTCATATTCTACCAACGCTAAAAACGTACAGCCTTTCGCTAATGCTAAATGGGCTTCTTCAAAATATCTGAAACTCATTAAAGACATCAACTTCTATTATATGCCTAAGAGCTTCTCGTTTAACACTGAAATGTTCAGGCAATATCAAGAGCAAAAACTGAGAAATAAAAGCACTGGTAATATTATCATCAGACCAACATACGCTAAAAACTGGGATTGGAGTCGTAACTATGACTTCCGTTATGACATCACTAAAGGCTTAAACTTCACGTATAATGCTAGTGCCAACGCATACATATACGAACCAGCAGGCAATCCAGAAAGAGAGACGGCTGAATGGGGCGCTAACAGAGACACCATCAGAAATGAAATCTACGGATTAGGCTCGATGTCGAGGTTTAACCAGACTTCAAAACTTAACTATACTATACCTATTAATAAATTGCCTCTTATGGAATGGATGACAGCTAATGCCAACTATACCGGAACTTACCGCTGGACAGCTTCATCTCGTTCAACACAGGCCATTATGGGTAATGTTAACGAAAACGAATCAATATTACAGTTTAATGGAAGCGCTGACTTTGCTAAATTATACAACAAGGTGCCATACTTCAAAGAAGTTACAACGCCTAAACGTGCAAGCGGAAAAAATAGCAGAGACAACAGACAACCGCAAAAAGAAGAGAAAACGACTATAGATACAACAGGTAAAGCACCTAAGAAAAACTATGCTAAACTTATTGGCGACAACGCGACAAGAGTGCTGTTGAGCGTCAAGAAAGCTTCTTTCTCATTCTCGCAAAGCAGCGGTACCTCGTTGCCAGGTTATATGTACGAACCTGATTATCTTGGCATCAATACAATGACGGGAGCGCCTGGATGGGGATTCGTCTTAGGAAGAAACGATGACATATTAAATAATGCAATAAACAATAATTGGCTTACAACCGACACAACTTTCAACCAAGCATATTCTGAAAGATTCAATGAAAGTTACAACTATAAGGTTACTCTTGAGCCATTCCAGAACTTCAAGATTGATGTCACAGGAAACAGAACCTACGTCGAGAACTTCTCCGAATATTTCAGATATGACTCTTATGGCGAGTTCCATACATACACACCTTCAAAAGGCGGCAACTTCAACATATCGCATCTCATGACAGCAACGTCATTCAAAGATGGTGATTTGTTGTTCGAGACAATGTTGAAAAACAGACAAGATATCGCTATGCGTCTCGCCTCAGAAAACCAGGCATGGCTCGACTTAGGCTCCCCTATGGTTTATGACTCTATCGGAAACGGTATGTTCCCAGTGGGTTATGCAGCCAACTCACAGGATGTTCTCATCTATTCATTCATGGCAGCATACTCGGGCAAGGACGTCAATGATGTGGAATTGTCATTGTTCAAGAAAATAGCATTGCCAAACTGGTCGGTCAACTTTACAGGTCTCACAAAAATCCCTGCGTTGAAGAAGATATTTAAAACCATCAACATAACACATTCGTATAAGTCAACATATTCAATTTCATCATGGGGAACAAACCTCAATTACGACGAAAACAACCCAATGTTGATGTACGAAGGCACCAACTTAAGAGTGCCGCAATACGATATGTCTCAGATCGTTGTTTCTGAACAATATGCTCCGCTGATAGGTCTTAAGCTGGCGTTTAACAACAACTTGTCGCCTTCGTTAGACTTCAAGAAAAGCAGGACGGTAACCATCAGCTTCATCAATAATCAACTTACAGAAGCTGAAGGCCGCGAAATCATCATCGGTTGCGGCTACACCTTTAAAGATTTAGGATTAGTCATATCATCACTTGGCGGAACTTCTAAAAATGCTAACGAGCTCACCATGAAACTTGACATCGGATTCAGAAGAGACAAGACTATTTTAAGAAGCATCGACGAAGATTACAGTCAAATATCGTCAGGTCAAAACAAGATAAACATTTATCTCACGGCAGACTATGACTTCAGCAACAGATTGGGCATGCAAGCGTTCTTCCGTCACGATATGACGGACCCATTTATTGCTAATTCATTCAAGACATCCAACACATTTGCTGGTGTAACAATGAGATTTAGCTTGACACAATAAAAATTTTTAAAGAAGTAAAAATTATAAGAATAAAAATTGTATTTTTGGCACATTAAAAAGTAATTACAAATTTAAAAATAAACAAAATGAACATTCCAGCAGAATTAAGGTATTCAAAGGACCATGAATGGATCCGTTTAGAAGGTGAAACAGCTTACGTAGGTATCACAGACTTCGCACAACATGAATTAGGCGACATCGTTTTCGTTGACGTTGACACTGTTGATGAATCACTCGAAGCAGAAGAAACATTCGGTACAGTTGAAGCTGTTAAAACTTCTTCAGAATTATTATTGCCTGTAGCAGGTACAGTAGTAGAATTCAACGAACTTCTCGCTGACGCTCCTGAAACAGTTAACAACGACCCATACGGTGATGGCTGGATTATCAAAATTCAAGTTGCTAACGCAGCTGACATCGATGGTTTATTAACAGCTGAAGCTTATAAAGAATTAATCGGCTAATAGCTTTGAAACGACTGTCGGAAGGAATTTATCCAAGTCTCATTTGCGCAATATTCATTATGATATTGATGGGACTGCCAGGAAAATGCTTTCCGACAGTTGTCAATTTCTGGGATTGGATAGGACCAGATAAAATAGTACATTTCATCCTCTTTGGTACATTCGCTTTTCTCACGCTTTGGGGTTATAGAAAAAAGATAATATCCAAAAACAACTCTTACAAAAAAAAGGCTTTTCTGCTGGCTCTAGTTTTGACAATTTCTTACGGAGGTCTGACTGAATTATTGCAAAAATACCTATTTATTAATAGATATGGAAGCGTTTTGGACTTCCTTGCTGACGCAATAGGTTGTGTTTTAGGCGTTATCGTTTTCTTTTTCTGTATCAAAAAAAAATTAAAAAAATTAAAAGTTTCAGAGAACAATATCTAAAGAAATTTATTACCTTTGTGCCGAAATAATTTTTTGAGTTTAATCTAGAAAAAAAATAAAAAATGGAAGTTAAAAAATCACCAAAGGCAGATCTTGAAAACAAGAAACCTACTTTTATATTGATTGGTCTTGTTGTGACTTTATTCGTTATTTGGCGTGTTTTTGAATACAAAAGCTACGACAAACAGAATTTTGACGATTTACAAAGAACAGTTGAGGTTATAGAAGAAGAATTGGTTGAAATTACAAAACAAGAACAACCAAAACCACAACCACCAGCACCAAAACCACAAGTAACTCAAATTCAAGTTGTAGAAGATGACGTTGAAGTAGAAGATGACATCGAAATCGATGCTGAAGTTTCTCAAGATGAAGTAATCGAAGAATATTTCGCTCCAGCAGAAATTGAAGAAGAAGAAATCGTTGAAGCTGAAATCTTCAAAGTCGTTGAAGTTATGCCTGAATTCCCTGGTGGTCCTGCTAAAATGATGGAATATATCCAAAAAAATATTAAATATCCATTGATGGCTCGTGAAAGCGACATCCAAGGCCGTGTATTCGTTAACTTCGTTGTAGAACCAGACGGTTCAATCTCAAACGTAACAGTTATGCGTGGTATCGGCGGCGGTTGCGACGAAGAAGCTGTTAGAGTTGTTAATAGCATGCCTAAATGGAATCCTGGTAAACAACGTGGTACTGCAGTTCGCTGTTCATTCACAGTGCCAATCATCTTCAAATTGCAATAGTATTTTAACACTATCATAATACAAAAGAGTTGCTTGTAAAAGCGACTCTTTTTTTATACCAAAAACAGAATATTAAGGGGACTTCTATAAATTCCCTCGTTTAAATAATTTTTGACAGTAACAATTAAAACTTTTGCATGCTTTATGTTTTTTCTCGGAATCTTTTCGCCTTTCTTTCAATCACATAGCTCGCTATGTTCTTTCAAGAAAAACAAAAATCTTCTCAAAGAAAAATTCA
>JAFYNK010000074.1 GCA_017548125.1 Bacteroidales bacterium
CCTAATTCCTAATTCCTAATTCCTAATTTTAACATTCCAAAGCCCCTGTCAAATCGCTGACGTTCTTGATGCCATGACGTTCGCAGTATTCAACGATGCCTTTAGCGACCTTAACAGTGATAGCAGGATCGATGAAGTTGGCTGTACCAATTTCTATCGCTGAAGCGCCTGCAAGCAGGAACTCGATAGCGTCTGTTGCTGATGAGATGCCGCCTAAACCTATTACAGGAATCTTGACTGCCTTAGCGACTTGCCATACCATTCTCAATGCGATTGGTTTGACGCAAGCTCCTGACAAACCGCCTGTTATTGTCGATAACTTTGGTCTTCTCTTTTCAGCGTCTATCGCCATGCCTAACAATGTGTTGATCAATGAAACAGAGTCAGCGCCTGATGCTTCTGCTGCCAATGCCAGATCAGCGATGCTTGTTACGTTAGGTGAAAGCTTTACGATAAGGTGTTTGTCATAAACTTTTCTCACTGCGCTTACGACTTGCTCAATACCTGATGTAGTAACGCCGAATGCCATGCCGCCTTGTTTTACGTTAGGACATGACACGTTAAGTTCGATAGCTGGAATATTTTCAAGAGCGTTGACTTTCTCAGCGACTGCGCAATAGTCTTCTATCGTTGAACCAGAAACGTTTACGATGATATTTGTATCGATATCTTTGATTCTTGGATATATTGTCTCAACGAAATGGTCGATGCCTTTGTTTTGAAGGCCGACAGCGTTGAGCATTCCTGAAGGTGTCTCTGCCATACGAGGATATGGGTTGCCTTCACGATGGTTCAATGTTGTTCCTTTGACGAGTATGCCGCCAATTTGTGACAAATCGATGAAGTCGGAATATTCTTCTCCATAACCGAATGTTCCTGAAGCAGTCATCACCGGATTCTTCAAGGTGAGACCTTTATTGAGTTGTATCGTTTCGTTTACCATAACAATTTATTTATATTCATGACAGGACCTTCTTTACAAACACATACGTGGCCTTCGATGGTGTTTTCCACGCAGCAGAGACAAGCGCCGAGACCGCAAGCCATAAGGTTTTCGAGTGATACCTCACAGCAGATGTCATTTTCTCTCGCCAAGTTTGCCACTGCCATCATCATTGGCTTAGGACCGCATGTGTAAATCATATCAAATTTCTTTTCTTTCCAGACAGAATGCTGTGTAACAAAACCTTGTTCGCCGAGACTTCCGTCGTTGGTAGTGATATATACTTCACCTACTGAAGAAAACTTATCCAACATTATCAAGTCTTCTTTTGAACGACCGCCGAGGACGAAAACAGGTTCGAGACCTTTTTCTTTCAACACTTTGCCGAGATAATACATAGGAGCGATACCTATGCCGCCGCCAACGAGAACCACTTTGGCATTTTTATCTTCTGGCATTGTGAAGCCATTGCCGAGAGGATATATTATATTTAAGGTGTCGTTGATTTCAGTGTCGGAAATTTTGTTTGTTCCCTCGCCTACTCTTTGTACCAACAAAGTGATAGTGCGGTTTTGATAATCGACATCATGGATTGAGATAGGACGACGCAGATAAGTGTGGGCAGCGTCATCAACTTTAACTTGAACGAATTGTCCTGCCTTGATGTCTTCGAGAGACTCGTCAGATTGAAGCAAAAGATATGTCGATTTTGCCCATTCTTTCTTTTCTATTAAGCGGAAGTCGGTGATTTTCTTCATGGCATATATACAAAAAAGGTCGTCAGTGTGACGACCTACGATTAAATCTTTAGGTTATTTTGTTTCTTCAGCGTTTTCTTCAGCTTTAGCTTCTTCAACTGTGAAGTCTAAGAGACCTTTATCGTTGAGAAGTTGGTACCATTGGAAAACCTTTTTCATATCTGATTGATATACTGAATCTTCATCGTATTCAGGAAGCACTAACATAAATTTTTCTCTGAGTTCAACTGGTGAAACTCTTTTTGGGTCAAAACCGATGTTGTCACCGATTTTTTCGTGAATACTTACGAAAACTTCTTTGAGAGGTTTGTCGTCACCAGTTGTGAAAATGCTTATTTCTTCTAAAGAGCTGATTTTATCGTTAGCGAAAGCTGGTGTACGTTTTCCATCGAGTAATGACTCAACGACTAATTTACCAGCGCCCGAGCTTGTTACTAAGAACAAACCTGGCTTACCTGAAATAGTTACAACTTTACTTAAATCCATTTCTACTTTATTAAATATTAGTTCTTTCTTTGTTAAACTTTGTTAAATAATATTTCGCAAAGATAATAAAAAAGTCCAAAGGCAAAAGGCGAATGACAAAAGTTTTTTTAATTAAACGACTGCAAATCGGTCAATCTCTTGTAAACGCCGCTCTTAGCGATAAGTTCGTCGTGCTTGCCTTGTTCAACGATATGACCTTTGGCGAGAACCACGATGTCATCAGCATTCTGAATTGTTGAAAGACGGTGAGCGATAACTACAGAAGTTCTGTTACTCATAACCTTCGCGAGGGCATCTTGCACCAATTTTTCAGATTCTGTGTCAAGAGATGATGTAGCTTCATCCAATATCAAAATAGGTGGATTTTTCAGGACAGCGCGTGCAATGCTCAATCGCTGCCTTTGACCTCCAGAGAGATTCATTCCTCGGTCGCCGATATATGTATCGTAACCATTTTCAAGATTCATGATAAACTCATGAGCATTAGCGACTTTAGCTGCTTCAACAACATCCTCTCTCGTGGCGTTTTCCATACCGAAAGCGATATTGTTATGAACCGTGTCGTTAAACAAAATGCTTTCCTGACTAACTATTCCCATCAAATTTCTAAGGTCAGCGATTCTATAATCACGAATATCAGTTCCGTCAATCGTTATCGAGCCTTCGCAGACGTCATAGAAACGAGGCAAAAGATCAACCATCGTCGATTTGCCGCCGCCGCTCTCCCCGACCAAAGCAACCATCTTGCCTTTTTCTATCGTTAAGTTAATATTTTTTAACACATCGTCTTTACCATAACGGAAGACAACATTATTATATTTAATGGAATCCTTAAATTCCGAAATATTCTTAGCATTATCTTTTTCAACTATAACTTCATCAGCGTCAAGTATTTCAAAGACACGTTCCGCTGATGCCATGCCCTTTTGAAGATTATAGAAACCATGTGAGAACGATTTTGCCGGAGGAATAATTTGTGAAAAAACAACGATATATGCGATGAAATTAGCCGCCGTTATCGTTGCGTCTCCCGACAAAATAAGCGTCGAGCCGAACCAAAGAACTATGGAAATGACTACTGCAGAAAGCAATTCGCTCATTGGCGAACTGAGGTCTCTTTTTCTGTGAACATATTTTAACAATTTTGAATAACCGTAATTCTGTTCTTCAAATTTCTCGTTTGTATATCCTATCGCATTGAAAGCCTTGATGATACGCAATCCAGAAATCGTCTCTTCTATATTTGCTATAATGTTCGAAAGTCGTGTCATTCCTTCTTTGGAATCTTTTTTCAATGACTTTCCAATCTTACCGATAACGATACCGCCGATTGGCAAAACGCATAAAACAAACAGTGTGAGTTCCCAGCTAACGCCAAGCATGTATGCAAAATACGCGATTATCGTGATTGGCGACTTGATGAAAACATCCAGATAATTCATGATAGAGACTTCTATTTCCTGAAGGTCGGTAGTGATTCTAGCAATAATATCGCCTTTCTTCTGTTTGCTATAAAATGACAATGGAAGGACAAGTATTTTGTTGTAAAGCGCTGCCCTTAAATCCTTTATCGAATTGACTCTCACAGCCGCCATATAATAACTTGCCATATACGTCGTAAGATTTCTCAAGAAAAAAGCGAAAACCAACATAACGCAGATGAACACCAACGCCATTCTCTGACCTTTTGAAATGATGATAGAACTGATGTAATAATTCATCGTTTCGAGAAGCACATCCGTACTTAACGAAAACTCCGGTTTCACGGTGATTAAATTATCAGGATTAAATAAAAGATTCAGGAAAGGAACTATCATCGAAAAAGAAAACAGCGAAAAAATAGTCGCGAGTATAGTAAAAACTATATTCATCGTCACGCTGCCCCAATATGGCCTCACATAGCCAAGGACTCTATTGAATTTACTGATTTTCATCTATTTAAATTTAAAGGGGAACTTCATTACAAAATTCCCCTATTATTTTTTATATATTTAAATTTAAAAGCTATAACCTGTATAATTTTCAGGTGTGATAACGTGCATTTCAGCTTTAACGGCATCACTAACAGGAAGTTCATCGATAAACTTGTCAATTGATTCGCGTGTCACTTTTTCGTTTGTACGTGTCAAGCCTTTCAACAATTCGTATGCGCCTTCAACTTCTTCACGACGTAAGATTGTCTGGATAGCTTCAGCAACGACAGCGTAGTTGTTTAACAAGTCTTCGCTTAATTTTTCTTCGTTAAGGATAAGTTTGTCAAGACCTTTCAACAATGAAGCGATAGCAATCATTGTGTGAGCCAATGGCACGCCGACGTTTCTTGTCACTGTTGAGTCGGTAAGGTCGCGTTGCATACGGCTGATAGGAAGCTTTGCGCTGAGGTGTTCGAAGATAGCGTTTGCCAAGCCGAGGTTACCTTCTGCATTTTCAAAGTCGATTGGGTTGACTTTGTGAGGCATCGCTGAAGAACCTACTTCACCAGCTTTAATTTTTTGCTTAAAGTATTCCATTGATACATATTGCCATACGTCGCGAGCAAGGTCAATCAAGATTGTGTTGATACGTTTCACTGCATCGAAATAAGCAGCCATGAAATCATAGTGTTCAATCTGTGTTGTTGTTTGAAGTCTTGTAAGACCCAAATTATTGTTGATGTAATTGTTAGCGAAGTTTTTCCATTCAATTTGAGGATAAGCGATCTTATGAGCGTTCATATTACCAGTAGCGCCGCCGAATTTAGCACAGAATGGAATGTTTTTCAATGTATTAAGCTGATTGTCGAGACGTTCAACGAATACATAAATTTCTTTTCCGAGGTGAGTTGGACTTGCTGGTTGTCCGTGAGTGTGAGCTAACATTGGAACGTCTTTCCATTCTTCTGCCATTGCGAAGAGTTTATCTCTAAGTTCTTGCATTGCAGGCATATAAATGCTAGCGTTAGCATCTCTCAAAGTGAGAGGCACAGCCACATTATTAATATCTTGTGATGTCAAACCAAAGTGGATAAATTCTTTAAATCTCTTAAGATCCAACTCATCGAAACGACGTTTGAGGAAATATTCAACAGCCTTAACATCGTGGTTTGTAACTTTTTCTATTTCTTTAATTTCTTGAGCGTTTTCTACTGTGAAGTTTTCGTAGAAAGAACGTAATGTAGTGAAATATTTATGGTCGAAATCAGCGAGTTGTGGAAGAGGGAGTTCGCACAATGCGATAAAATATTCAACCTCAACTTTTACGCGATAACGTATCAATGCGAATTCTGAAAAATATTCATCAAGACCTGCTGCCTTGGAACGGTATCTGCCATCAACTGGAGATATTGCTGTAAGTGAATTTAATGTCATAACTCCTTAATTATTTATATAAAACGCAAAGATAGAAAATAATTAGGAATTAGGAGTTAGGAATTAGGAATTATTTTTCTATCGCCTCATCATCTCTAATCCCTCCACAACTATACAATTCTATTTTATCATTTTGAAAATCTATATTTCTTAAACAATCTTCTAAAACGCTATGATTTATATAAGGTTTTCTAGATAATATTGAAATATATTTCATCTTATTATCTGACAATATTAAAATTCCATTCTTGCTGTCGAATGTTAAAATTCTTAAAGTTTTTCTTAACAGACCTTTTTGAATAATTATATAATCAAAATTATTTTCTGTTAAAATTTTTAAAGATAATTTCTTCAAGATTTTACTTCTATCCTCTTTGACACCGACATAAAGCAAATCGCAACAATTTTCACAACTAATTGAAAGATAATACATAATTTCAACAAAACCATTTTCAAAGCGATTACAAGTTCTTGCAATCTGATACCATTTCCCTACAAATTGGGAATTAACTACTGATTTCATAACGATTATTTTTTGGGGGTTAATATACTATTCCTATTCGCTTCTTAGCGATTTTATGTTTCAAAATAAATATTGGATTATTATTGTGCAAAAATACATTTATTATCACAGAAAAGTCAAGTGTTTATCAAAGATTTTTCGTCAAATTAACAATTTTTAACTCCATGTTAATAAAAAGATGGATTTTATGTTAAAATAAATTAAGTTATTATCAGTTTTTAGTCAACATAAAAAAGATTACATTATATATATAAAGGATGGACTTTTTTTATTATCTTCGCAAACCTTGTCGAAGGCATTTTAAACGATTTAATTAATTTAAAAAAACATAATCATCATGAATTACGACGTTATTGTAATAGGCAGTGGACCAGGCGGTTACGTTGCTGCCATCAGAGCATCACAATTAGGTAAGAAAGTCGCTGTTGTCGAGAAATCAGAAATCGGCGGAACATGTTTGAACTGGGGTTGTATTCCAACCAAGGCTCTTTTGAAAAGCGCTCAAGTTTACACATATATGAAACATGCTGAAAACTACGGAATTAAAGTTGAAGGCGAAGTCATGGCCGACATGGAAGCTGTTGTTCGTCGCAGCCGCGGCGTTGCAGAAGGCATGAGCAAAGGCGTTCAATATCTTTTCAAGAAGAACAACGTAGAACTCATCGCAGGTTTCGGTTCATTGACATCTGACAGAAAAGTTAAAGTTGTTGATGCAGAAGGCGTTGAAACAATATACGAAGCAGAACACATCATCCTCGCAACAGGATGTAGAGTTCGTCAATTACCAGCTCTTCCTATCGACGGCGAAAAAATCATCAGCTACCGTCAAGCTCTCGTTTTAGATAAACTTCCTGAAACAATGTTAGTTGTAGGTTCTGGCGCAATAGGTTCTGAGTTCGCATTCTTCTTCACATCAATGGGCGTAAAAGTCACTTTGGTTGAATTCATGCCTAACATCCTTCCTGTTGAAGACGAGGAAGTTTCAAAACAAGTTGAACGCTGCTTCAAGAAATTGAAGATGACTGTCATGACAGAATCATCAGTTACAAACGTTGACACAACAGGCGAAAAATGCGTCTGTACAATAGAAACTAAGAAAGGTCCTAAAGTCGTTGAAGCTGACATCGTTCTTTCAGCTGTCGGCGTTCAGACAAACCTCGAAAACCTCGGTCTCGAAGAACTCGGCATCGCAACAGAAAGAGGTAAAGTCATCGTTGACGACTACTATAAAACCAACGTTGAAGGCGTTTACGCTATCGGTGACATCGTTCATGGACCAGCTTTGGCACACAAGGCATCACACGAAGCTATCATCTGCGTTGAAAAATTCTGCGGATTAGAACCAGAAAAATTGAATTACAACAACATACCAGGATGTACATACATCACTCCAGAAGTCGCATCAGTAGGTCTAACAGAAGCAAAAGCTATCGCTGCTGGTTATGAAGTGAAAGTCGGCAAGTTCCCATTCACAGCATCAGGCAAAGCCTCAGCAGCTGGCAACAAAGACGGTTTCATCAAAGTCGTCTTCAACGCTGCTAACGACGAATGGCTTGGCTGCCACATGGTTGGCGACAACGTGACAGAAATGGTTGCAACAGCAGTTCTAGGACGCGAATTAGGCGCAAAAGGCCGCGACATCATCAACACCATCTTCCCTCACCCAACAATGTCGGAAGCTATGATGGAAGCAGCTGCAGCAGCTCACGGCGAAGTTGTACACCTTTAAAAAGACTACAAGTCAACAAGACTATAAGACTACAAGAAGAGACGTATCAATCGCACATTGATGCGTCTCTCTTCAAAATTCATTCAAATTAAATTATGGAGATTATAAAAACTTCGATAGAAGGTTTATTAGTTATAAAACCTATTGTCTTTAATGATGATAGAGGTTATTTTTATGAATCGTACAACAAAAGAAAATTCTCAAAATTCGGTTTGGAAATGAACTTCGTTCAAGACAACGAATCTCTATCTGCTAAAAACGTTTTAAGAGGATTGCATTTTCAAAAACCGCCTTACGCTCAAGGAAAGCTTGTCAGAGTCGTGAAAGGTTCCGTTTTGGATGTTGCCGTCGATTTACGCAGAAACTCTCTTACTTACGGAAAATGGGAATCCCGTATTTTGAGCGAACAAAACAAGGAAATGTTCTGGATACCAGAAGGTTTTGCTCACGGATTCTTAACCCTTGAAGACAATACGATTTTCAATTACAAATGCACTAACTTCTACAATAAAGAGTCGGAATGCAGCATCTTATGGAACGACCCCGACATCAATATTGAATGGAATATCGAAAACCCTATCTTGTCCGACAAGGACAAAATCTCCCCATTATTCAAAAACTTTGAAAGCCCTTTTATTTAAGGGGAGTTCTATAAATTCCCCGTTTAAATAATTTTTGACAATGATAATTAAAACTTTTACATGCTTTATGTTTTTTCTTGGAATCTTTTCGTCTTTCTTTCAATCACATAGCTCGCTATGTTCTTTCAAGAAAAA